>JAIRSD010000070.1 GCA_031255615.1 Treponema sp.
TTGTTGACGATGACCACCTTGCCGCCGGTCCGCAGGGTATAGCGGGGAAGGGAGGCGGCGGGGTTCACCGTCAGGCTGGTGCCCAGGACCAGCATCAGGTCCGCAGCCTGGGCCTCCTCCACGGCTTCCCGCAAAGCCTCCATGGGGAGGCTTTCGCCGAAAAACGTGATAGCCGGTTTCAGGACCCCGCCGCAGGCGGGGCAGGTTGGGAGGCCCCCGGAACGGACAATGGCGGCGGCCTCCTCAAAATCCATGCGGATCCCGGAACAGCGCAGGCAGTAATGGACGCGGGGGGACCCGTGGACTTCGATGACGCGCCGGGATCCGGCCTTCTGGTGCAGCAGATCGATGTTCTGGGTGATCAGGGCCTTCAGGAATCCCCGCCGTTCCAGCTCCGCCAGACAGGTATGGACCACCGAGGCTTCCTTTTCGTTGACGTTGTAGATAAAAGAACCGGCGGCGCGGTAGTAAAACGACGGGTCTTGCCGGAAGTATTCAATATCGAAGATTTTTTCCGCGTCCATGTCGTTATACAGACCGTTCTTCCCCCGAAAATCCCGGATTCCCGAAAGGGTGCTCACCCCCGCGCCGGTCAGGGCCGCGCAGCGCCCCGCCCCGGTAATCGCCCGGTAGAGTTCCTCGATGTTTCCGTTGTCCATAGGCATCCTCCCGCAGAGGCCGTTTTTAAGCGGTTGCCGTTCAGAATGTGCGGCGCTGCACAACCCCCTAAGGCGTTCCCCAAAACCGGCCGGCTTGCGAACGGCCCCCATATCGCCCCGGAGGAGGCAAGCAGGCAGGCTATTGGGTCTTTTGCTCCGCCCGGAGCATCGCCGCCAGGTCCCGTTCCGCGTAATCCGCCATGCTGCCGGCCTTTTGCCAGAGCAGGTCCGCCCTAGCGGCCCAGGAGGCAAGGCCGGCGGGATTCCGGGGGTAGGCCAGGTAATGCCGGTACACCTTTTCCCCGATAGACGACGCGGTAAGAAGGTTGCCCAGGGCCGCCGGGGAAAGCCCCCCGGAGAAGAATCCCCCCAGCAGTTTCAGAATCAGATTCCCCCGGCCCTTCTCATCGTCGTCCTCATACACGATGCTGTGCTTGAACTCGTAGTCGTTCTCCTCCTCGGTGCAGCGGGTGGCGGGGCAGAGCATGGCCAGATTCTTGGCGAACAGAGCCCCCTGCTCCTCGATGTACCGGGTGTTGACCTTCCACAGGGCCTCCGTCCCGGGATAGCCGCCGTCCTTCATGGCCCGGCCCGCCTCTTCCGCCGCGATGGAACAGAGGAGCCAGCCGTAGGGAACCCCCTCCCCGGACCAGGGGTTGGAGATGCAGGCGGCGCTTCCCAGGGCCGCAAAACCGTCGGCCACAAAGCTGTAGGGGGGCCGCCGGTAGGGGGTGCTTCCCTGTTCGATATGATCCAGCGTGTAGGGAGGGAGGTAGCCCTTGGCGGCGAAACGCTTAAAACAACGCTCCGCGTAATCAAAGGAAAGGTTCGCCCCTATACCCATGATGGCGCCCCCCTTTTCATGCTGCGGGGCAAGCCAGGCCTTGTAGTGGACCCAGGTGGTGTTCAGCTCCACCTTGTCCCTTTCCGGATCCCGCAGGTTGACGTAGTGGAGGACCACATAGAACTGATCCCGGGGGCCGGTAGCAAAATTCTCCACCCCGTAATCCCCGGGCAGACTGGTCCGCAGCACCGCCGGAATCCCCGAAGCATCGGCGCAGAGCCGGGCCTGTATCCGCAGTTCCTCCCCCGCCCGGTCAAGAACCGCGCCGCAGAGCTTCCCCCGGGAATCAAAAAGGGGGGATTTAAAGCCGGTTTCATAAAGCAGTTCCGCCCCCTGCTCACGAGCCCAACCGGCAATCCTGCCTATCATGGCCGCCCGCCGCAGGACCAAAATATTGGCCCGGCTTTTCTTGGGATAGTTGTTCAACGCCGACCGGAGCATCCCCAGATTGAAAGAAGCCACATACTCAGGATCCCCCGGCGCCGGTTCGTGCAGACCAAACCGGGCGAACTGATCCTTGGCTATATGGATAATGTAGTAGTCGCCCCCCAGCTTCTCCTCCGGCGACAGGTCGCACACCAGCGTCCGGTAACCCTGCCGGGCCATCAGTCCCGCAAAATAGAGCCCCGCCGTGGAGCCCCCCACCACCAAAACATCGACGCTCTTTTCCATAAGGTTTCCCCCGCCGGTATTGTACCACAGTTTTCCCGCCCGCCGGATACTATGTATGACAACAAAGAACAGCGGCGCTCAGTTGAGAAAATTCCGCATATCAAGTGAATGTTGGGCGCGTTTTGGTTCGGCCTCCCCCGCCGGCGCATCCATGCCGTCGGCCTAAAAACAGCAAGGGCCGCCGGAAAAAAGCGGCGGCCGTCATTGCGAAACCGATGGGAATCACGCGATCCAGCGGCTGGGTTTTGGGAAAGACAATACCCCTTCGACCCGGCCAAAGGCCGGGCCCTGGGTTAAAAGTTGCTCCCGCTCTTGGTAATAAGTTCCTCATCCCTTTCCGTCAAGGGAATCTGTTTTCCCTTGGCGTCGTAAATGGTCAGGTCCAGGGCCAGTCCCCGGAGTTCCTGGACCAATACGTTGAAGGATTCGGGAATCCCCGCGGTAGTGGAGGGCTCCCCTTTGACGATGGCCTCATAAATCTTGGAACGGCCGGTCATATCATCGGATTTGATGGTCAACAGTTCCTGCAAGGTGTTGGCCGCGCCGTAGGCCTCCAGAGCCCAGACTTCCATTTCCCCCAACCGCTGGCCGCCGAATTGGGCCTTGCCTCCCAGGGGCTGCTGGGTGACCAAGGAATAGGGGCCCGTAGAACGGGCATGCATCTTATCGTCAACCAGGTGGTGAAGTTTCAGGAAGTAGATAACCCCGCAGAAGATGGGATTCACAAAACTTTCCCCCGTGCGGCCGTCATACAGGGTCGTCTTACTGGTAACGGGGAGTCCCGCCTCCCTGAGCTTCTCCTCAATTTGCCCGGTTGAGGGGGACTGGAATACCGGCGCGGAGTACCATTCGTCCAGGGTAGAACCGGCCCACCCAAGCTCCGTCTCCAAAAGTTGGCCGATGTTCATCCGGGAAGGCACTCCCAGGGGGGTAAGGCACAGATCCAGGGGGGTGCCGTCTTCCATGTAGGGCATGTCTTCCTCCGGGAGAATCCGGGCCACCACCCCTTTGTTGCCGTGGCGGCCGGCCATCTTATCCCCCTCCCTCAGTTTCCGCTTGGTGGCGATAAGGACCTTTACCACCTCATCTACCCCGGGGTTAAGATCGTCTCCGGCGCTGCGTTTAAGCCGCTGAATATCAATGATCGTACCTTCCACCCCGTGGGGCACCCGGAGGGAGGAATCCCGAACCTCCTTGGCCTTCTCTCCAAAGATCGAGTTCAGGAGCTTGAATTCCGGGGTTGTTTCGGTCTCGCTCTTGGGAGTCACCTTGCCGACCAGGATGTCCCCGGAACGGACCTTGGCCCCCACCATGATGATCCCTTCACTATCCAGGTTATCGAGACTCTTTTCCGAGGTATTGGGAATATCGTGGGTAATCTTTTCCGGCCCCAGTTTGGTTTCCCGCACCTCGGTAAGAAATTCCTTGATATGGATGGAGGTAAACATATCCTCCTTCACCACCCGCTCGGAGATAAGGATAGAATCTTCATAGTTGTAGCCGTTCCAGGGCATAAAGCCCACCAGGATATTCCGGCCCAAAGCCAATTCCCCTTTCCGGGTGGCGGGACCGTCGGCAATCACCTGACCGCGGGTTATTCTTTCCCCAACGTTGACAATGGGCCGTTGGTTGTAACAGGTATCCTGGTTGGTCCGCTGGTATTTCACCAGCCGGTACATATCCAAACCTTCCCCGTTGGTCTCGGGGATGGGGCCCTCGCTATTTTCCGGTTCAACGACAATTTCCTGGGAAGTAACCCGACGAACCACCCCGCCGCGCCGGGCCTTTACCAGGACCCCTGAATCGTAGGCGCATTTTCCTTCCATCCCGGTCCCCACCCTGGGAGCCTCGGGAAACACCAGGGGAACCGCCTGACGCTGCATATTGGAACCCATAAGGGCCCGGTTGGCGTCATCGTGTTCAAGGAAGGGAATAAGAGAGGCGGAAACAGAGATGATCTGCTTGGGGGACACGTCCATGTACTGGATTTCCTGGGGGGAACGGGTTGTGTAATCCCCCTGGCGGCGGCAGGAGACCTGCTCGTCCGCAAAGGAACCGTTGTCGTTCAATTTTGCGGAAGCCTGGGCGATGTAGTAGCGGTCCTCGTCCATGGCGGAAAGGTATTCAACTTCCTCCGCCGCCCTGCCGTCCACCACCTTGCGGTAAGGGGTTTCCAAGAAGCCGTATTCGTTCACCCGTGTATAATTCGCCAGGGATACGATAAGGCCGATATTCGGCCCCTCCGGGGTCTCGATGGGACACATGCGGCCGTAATGGGTGTAATGGACATCCCGGACTTCAAAACCCGCCCGTTCACGGGAAAGACCGCCGGGCCCCAGGGCGTTGAGTCTCCGCTTGTGGGTCAGCTCCGCCAGGGGATTCACCTGATCCATGAACTGGGAAAGCTGGCTGGAACCGAAGAATTCCTTGATCGCCGCCACCACCGGCTTAATCGAAACAAGGTCCTGGGGCTTAATGGTATCGGTCTCCTTGAGACTCATCCGTTCCTTGGCGATCCGTTCCATGCGGCTAAAGGCGGTCTTCATGGAATTTGCCATCAGCTCGCCCACGGAACGGACCCGGCGGTTCCCCAAGTGGTCTATATCGTCAATATTTTCATCCCCCACATAGACCTTGATGAGGAATTTCATGGTGGCGATAATATCCTGTTTGGTAAGGGTAAATTCCTCCAGGGGAACCTTATAGTCAAATTTTTTGTTAAGTTTGTAACGCCCCACCTTGCCTAAATCGTAACGGCGGCTGGTAAAGAACATCCCCAAAAGATCCTTCCCCGCCGCTTCCACGGTAATGGATTCTCCGGGCATAAGCACCGAATACACCGTCGAAAGGGCGTCCTCCCTGGACGGTTCATCCCGGCTGGGGTCTTCCTTAACAAATTTGATCTCCTCCCGCTCAAAGCAGTTGAGGAGCATGTCGGAATTAAGGGAGGATTCTGCATCAAAGTCGATCACCTCCACTTCCGCAACGCCGTTAGCCAACAGTTCGTCAACGTTGTGGGGGTGGAGTTTTTCTCCGGCCCGGTAGAGCTTCTTCTTCTCTTCGTCCTTCTTTGCCGAAGCCTCCTCCGGATCTTCGGCTGCGGAGATCCATACGGCGGAGGCGAGAATCCGTCCGGAGAACCGCTCCCTCGTCTCCCGGTCATCCTTTACTTCCAGGGTCTCCGTCGTATAGAAGGCCTGGATAATGTCTTCCCGGCTTTCGTAACCCAGGGCCCGAAGGAATATGGTCCCTAGGATCCGCTTTTTCCGGTCGATCTTGGCGTAGATAAGCTCTCTTTTCTGGTCGATTTCGAATTCCAGCCAACTGCCCCGGTAGGGGATGATCCGGGATGAGTAGATACCCTTTTCATGGCTGAAAATGACTCCCGGGGAACGGTGAATCTGGGAAACCACCACCCGCTCCGCGCCGTTGATGATAAAGGTCCCCCGCTCGGTCATAATGGGGATATCCCCCATGTAAATGTCTTTTTGGCGGATTTCACCGGTCTGGGTAAAGATCAAATTTACCCGGGCCTTAAGGGACACCGCATAGGTCAGGCCCTTCTGTTTACAATCCTGTTCGGAGAATTTGATATTATCCTCATCCAGCATGTAATAGTCATAAGCCAGAACCATATCTCCATTGGGGCTTTCGATGGGAAAGGTGGTCCGGAACACCTCCTCCAGACCCTGCGGAGCCGGTTTATTGCCCGCCCGTAAAATTTCCCGCTGGAGGAAACGTTCATAGGACCCAAGCTGGATGCCGATCAGATCCGGCAATTCCATCACATCCTGAATTTCCTTACCAATATAAGTCCGACTCCCATCCGCTTTTCCTTCCATCATTTGTTCCCCCTGTCCGAACAAGCCCGGTCCTGCCTCACGAATCACAAAAGGGGCCGGTTATACACCGAAACCCCGCCCATGATGGTGAGAAGAATAGGTCCCCCTAAGGGGCGTTGAAAGCATGCCCGTCCGGGAAGAACGGGCATACCCTTAACTTCATTATTCTGTCGAGTCTTACTGAATATCAACGGTACCGCCCGCGGCAGTGATCGATTCCTTGATTTTGTCGGCTTCTTCTTTCGAAACATTCTCCTTAAGAGGCTTGGGAGCGCCCTCGACCAAATCCTTGGCTTCCTTAAGGCCAAGTCCCGTAACGGCCCGGACTTCCTTGATAACCGCAATCTTTTTGGTGTCATCGTAGGCCTTAAGAACGACGTTAAACTCGGTCTTTTCCTCCACCGCCTCGG
The DNA here is from genome assembly GCA_031255615.1 of Treponema sp. The sequence goes on from JAIRSD010000070.1 coordinate 6,428, forward strand.
GGGCCGCACCGCCCGCGGGGGCTCCCATCGCTACCGCCACCGGCGCGGCGGCGGATACACCGAACTTCTCTTCCAGGGCCTTAACCAATTCGGAAACTTCCAGAACGGTCATGGATGAAATCGCCTCGATAATCTCTTCTTTTGTGGCTGCCATCTTAGCTTCTCCTTACTGGGTAATAGCGCCCCACAGGGGGCGCGGAGGCCGGTCGAAAGAAACCGGCCCTATATAATCCAACAGGACAGCAGCTTCGGACCCCTCGGTCCGGGAAGCCTGAAGGATCAATATACGTTACTTAGGCGGTTTTTTGATCCCCCACCGCCTTGATGCAGCGCACCAGCCGGGCGGGAATATCGTTGAGGGCCCCCGCCAAATTCCGGGCCGGGCCATTTATCACCGACATAAACATGGAAATAAGTTCCAGCCTGCCGGGAAGTTTCGAAAAGGCGGCGGTTTCCTGGGCGGAATACACCGAATCGCCGATAAGGGCCCCCTTAATCCGCAGGGCCGGGGCTTCCTGGGTAAAATTCAGGAGAATCCTGGCAACCTCGTTGGAATCCTTGGGGGCAATCGCCACCGCCGTGGGCCCTATCAGATAATCCGCCACCTGGGGGGGGGCGGAAAGCTGTTCAAAGGCAATCCGGGCAAAATTGTTCTTGACAACCTTGTACAGAACATCTTTACCCCGCAGTTGTTTCCGCAGGTTGGTTATCTGCTCCACCGTAAGGCCCCGGTAATCGGTAAAAATAAAATCCCTGGACCCGCTCAGGGCCCCTTTAATTTCCTCGATGGCCTTGGTTTTGCTTTCCTGAATCCTCTTCGCTACAATCGCCACGTTAATCTCCTCTTATGGATCTACGGACACCCGCAAATTCCGAAACTAAGAAACCGGGAGTTATTCCTCGTCTTTGATCGAAACCCAGACTCCGGGCCCCATGGTAGAAGCCACCGAAACGGTCTGGATGAACTCACCCTTGGCATCGGCGGGACGTTTACGCTTTATTTCGGTAACAACGGTCTTTACATTTTCCGCCAGCTTTTCATTCTCCATTGAGACCTTTCCCACCGCCAAATGCACCACCCCGGTCTTGTCGGTCCGGAATTCAATGCGGCCCTTTTTCAGCTCCGCCAGGGCGCCCTTGATATCAAAGGTGACGGTACCGGCCTTGGGATTGGGCATAAGCCCCTTACGGCCCAGGACCATACCAAGTTTACCCACATCCTTCATCATATCCGGGGTAGCCACCGCCACATCGAATTCGGTCCAGCCGCCCTTTATTTTTTCGATCAGATCGTCGGCTCCCACAAAGGTCGCCCCCGCGTCCTGAGCTTCTTTTTCCTTTTCGGGCTTGCAAAAGACCAGGATCTTCTTTTCGCCCCGGAACTGGTGGGGAAGCACCATCGTGTCCCGAACGGACTGGCTCTTTTTAAGGGTCAATTTGACAGAAAGATCCACGGTTTCGTCAAATTTAGCATAGGCCATATTCTTTAATAGATTCAGGGCCTCTTGAATATCGTAGGACGCGGCAGAATCATACTTTTTAATGTTTTCCTGGTATCTTTTCCCACGGTTCATCTTTCTACCTCCACACCCATGGACCGGGCCGTACCGGCGATAATCCGCATGGCGGCTTCGGTATCATTGGCGGAAAGATCCGCCATCTTCAGTTTGGCAATTTCTTCGAGTTTTACCTTGGGAAGTTTGCCCACCTTGGTCCGGTGGGATTCCGGGGAACCCTTTTCCAGTTCAATGGCCTTCTTGATAAGCACCGCCGCGGGGGGGGTCTTCAGGATAAAGGTAAATGTCTTATCCTGGTAAACGGTGATGACCACCGGGATAATAAGACCCGCCTCCATACCCTTGGTCCGGTCGTTGAACTGCTGGACAAACTGGGGGGCGCTGACTCCGTGGGGGCCGAGGGCGGGGCCTACGGGGGGGGCCGGCGTAGCCTTGCCCGCGGGGCACTGTAGTTTGATGAGGGCGGCAATTTTCTTCTTTGCCATGTTTTTCTCCTTTGTGGTGCTGCCGTGGCAAGCGGCTAACGGGGCGCAGCCCCTCCCACTTCTCTAAATTCGAGACTGTTCCAAAACCGCCAGGGTTTTGAAACCAGGCCGCTATAACTTTTCTACCTGCAAAAGGTCAACTTCCACCGGGGTATTACGGCCGAAGATGCCGACCATAACTTTAAGCCTGCTCTTTTCCTGGTTCACCTCTTCGATGGTTCCGGTGAAAGATTCGAAGGGACCGTCAATAATTTTAACCTGCTCTCCCGGAGAAAAACTCTGCCGCACCCGGGCCGGACGCTCGCCTTTGATGTCGCCGGATTTTTGCAGCATGTTCCGCACTTCGTCCGCGGGCAGGGGCTGGGGCTTCGCGTCCCCCAGGGTCCCCACAAAACCGTGGACTCCCTGTATCTTTTTTATCTTGGAACAATTAGATTTCCATGTTATCGGGACATCGGGGAGATCCATTTCCAGGAATATATAGCCCGAGTAGGTCTTGCGGAGCCTCTCCCGCCTCTTTCCGCCCTGGGTATCTACCACCACCTCGACAGGTATCTTGACATCAAGGACGACCTCTTTATCAAGATCGCCGTTCTTGATCATCATGCGGATAATTTTCTCTATTTTGTTCTCCCATCCGGTGGACGTTTGAACCGCATACCAGCCCGAAGCCATGATTTTCCTTACGATACTCGCCTAAAATATCATCCTGATGCCCAAAAGGAGCAGCACGTCTACGAGGCCCAGGGCAAGGGCGATAATGACGGTGGAAACAATAACCACCTTGACGGAACTGACCACATCATCCCGGCTGGGCCATACGACCTTTCGCAGCTCCGCATAAGACTCTTTGACAAACTGAACAAGTTTGTTCATATTCCATCACCTTCTATTTTTTCTCGCACCCTCCCGGGTATCCCTAGCCTTTTTAAATTTATTCCCAGGCGCAGAAGGCTTCGAACCCTCGACCTGCGGTTTTGGAGACCGCCGCTCTACCAACTGAGCTATACGCCTTTATTCACTGGTTTATCCGCGTCCCGGCCCGGATCCGACCGGACCCGTTGCGGAAGACCGTCGAAGCCTTTTACTTTATCTTGGTCTCCTTATGAAGGGTGTGCTTCCGGTCGAAGGGACAATATTTTTTCAGCTCCAGCTTTTCCTGCGTGTTCCGCCGGTTCTTTGCGGTGGTGTAGTTCCGCCGTTTACATTCACTGCATTGAAGCGCCACCAGTTCCACAATCTGTTTCTTGCTCGCCATATCCCCACCCCCCTTCCGGCCAAAGGACCGGAGACAATCCCCCACGGGGGGATTCCTGCCAGAGAAAACTTTAACATGGAAAGACGGCGTCTTTCCATCAGCCCTCGATCAGAATCGAACTGATGACCTTATCCTTACCATGGATATGCTCTGCCAACTGAGCTACAAGGGCGACTTGCCCGGCCCATACAGTACCGGACGATTAGTCCAAGAAACATATCAAGATTTTTAAAAAAGATCAAGGCCGTTCCAGGCAAAGCCGGCGAATCTGGGTTCAGGCCGACAAACGGGGCGGTTGGGGCCGCGTTCTGCGGGCCAAGAAGGGCGGGGCGCGGCGGCAGGGAGGCCGGCGGGGGGGGGCGGCTGGGTCCGTTCCAGGAGACGGCGCGCGGAGCGCGGCAATGCCGAAGGCGCGAAACAGCAGGGAGGCTGTTTCGCGCCCGCGCAAGGGATAGAAGCGGAATTCCCCGCCCCCGGAGGGGGCGGGGAATTGGAGCGGATAGCCCGGTCCCCGGCGCGGAGCGCCGGGGATGCGCCCTATATGCTCTACATATAAGCAATACTCAGCGTTTGCCAAGCCGGGCGTTGAGCAGGGCGGCGATATCCCGGTTGAGCTCCCGCTGGTTGTAGGCCCCGACCTTTACGGACAAGATGACGCCCTCCCCGTCGATGAGGAAGGTCTGGGGGATGGCGTAGATCCGGTAGAGTTGCGAGATTTTCCCGGTCTGGTCCATGACTATGTTGAGGTTGAGGTTTTTGTTCCGCAAGAAAGCGGAGACTTCCTGGTTTGTCTCGGCGCAGTTTACCGCCAGGACGGCCATATCCGGGGATTTCGCGTCGGTAAGCTGGGAAATGAGGGGCAGTTCCCTGATGCAGGGGCCGCACCAGGTGGCCCAAAAGTGGAGGGCCACTGGTTTTCCCCGGTAATCCGACAGTTTCGCGATTCCGCCGCCGGGGAGGGCGAAGGTAAAATCGGGGGCCCGGCTGCCTACCGCCGGGTTGTCCGCGGCGGCGGGGAGGGGCCAGAGCAGAAGGCCGGCGGCGACAAGGGCGGCAATGGCGGCAAGGGGGCTCCGCAGGCGTCTTGCGCGCCCGCCGGGGGTCCGTGTATAGGACTGGTTCATAGAGTGTTTCTCCTTTCATTTGTTTCTATGTGTTTCATTTGCCTGTTTGTTTCGTTTGTTTTTCCTTCCGGCTGCTCCGGCTGCCTCGATTTCCGGCTGCTCCCTGCTCCGGTTCCCGGTTCCAGTTCCGGCGGAGGGCCCGGGCCGGGCAGGTTCCGGCGCATGCGCCGCAGCGGATGCACTCGCGGTCGAGGGCGCGTTGGGTGTCCATCCTGCAAAGGGCCGCGCATGCGCCGCAATGCGTACAACGTTCTTCCCGTATCTCCATGCCGAACAGGGCGAGGCGGTTAAAAAGGCCGTAGAGGGCTCCCAGGGGGCAGAGAAAGCGGCAGAAGGGCCGGAATATGAACAGCGCCGCCGTAATCGCGGCGATCAGCAGGGCCAGTTTGAGGAAAAAAAGGCCCCCGACGAGTTTCCGGAGGGCGGCATCAAGGAAGACCAGGGGAAGGCCCGCCTCTAGGGTTCCCGCGGGGCAGAGAAATTTGCAAAAAACGGGGTCCCCGTAGCCGTAAACAAAGAAGGCCCCCAGGGGCAAGGCCAGGACCGGCAGGGCCAGGACGCCGTATTTCAGCAGCGACAGCTTTCGGGTGAGGCGGTTTTTGGGCAGTTTGGGGGAGGGGATCCGGTAGAGGAGTTCCTGGATAAGACCGAAGGGGCAGAGGAAGCCGCAGACTCCCCGGCCAAGGGTCAAGCCGAAGAGCAAAAGCAGGCCGGTTACCAAGAAGGGGAAGCGGCCCTGGGCCAGGGAGTTTTGCAGGGCCCCCAAGGGGCAGGAAGCGACGGCTCCGGGGCAGGAATAGCAGTTAAGGCCGGGGACGCAGAACCTTTTGAGGGGGCTGCGGGACACGGTTCCCCCGATAAAGCCCTGAAGATCCGCGTTGTATACAAGCATGGACAGGAACTGGATATGCCGTCTGGCTAATCGGGTCCGGAAAAGGGTCAATCCTCTAGCCAATCCCCATACACTCCAGACAGATAAAGACCGCCTTCTTAAAAACCGACTCCCCGTCGCCCAGCACGATGCCGGCAGCGGTAAGGGCGATCCCCAGGAACAGGATAAAAAAAGAAAGGGCTTTGGGGCTGGGGAGCACCTTTGCAGGCCCCTTTATAGGATCCATAGATATAATTATAACGAAAAAAAGGGGCAATACTAACGCATAGGCGATATATCCGCGATATAATGGGGAACGATAAGGGGGGAACGGGCGGCGGTTTTCAGGCCGGCCCCTGCCGGCCCCGCTCCGGGGCGTGGTTTCCCCGGCGGGGAGCAGCGCCGGCGCGGAGCGGCCCCGGGGCCGGATGCGCGGCCCCGGCAGCCTGCGGCTGCCTCGATAGCCCGACGGCCCGGTTTTTTGCGGCCCGCCGCAGGTAGACAGTTGCGGGCGGATAGTTGCAGGCTGACAGCCGCAGAAAACGCGCCGAAAAGGGACTCGGCCTGCGGAGTCGTCTTTCCAAGTCGTCTCAACATTGAGAATTTGCCGGGAACAGGAGTAATCATGGGGAAAGGACAGATTGAACGGGGCGGTTTTCGGAAGTACATGGGGCTTACCTTTCTCATTGGATTCGGTTTTTTCACGATGGGGCTCATGGACCCTCTGTATGATACCTACGTGCCCATCTACCTGAGGCGTTTTCTTTCGTCCAACGCCGCGGTGGGGGGAATTATGACTCTGGATAATATTCTTCAACTGTTTCTTATCCCGGTCATCTCTGTGTGGAGCGACCGGACCCGGACCCGGCTGGGGCGGCGCATGCCTTTTATCCTGGTGGAGCTGCCTCTGGCGGCGCTTTTTTTCAGCCTGATACCGCCGGGGGCTTCCTGGTCCTTGTTTGCCCTTTTGGGGATCCTTTTTTGTTTTAACCTCTTCAAGACCTCGGTCCGGGGTCCGGTGGTAGCCCTGATGCCGGACACCATTCCCGGAGATTACCGTTCAGAGGCGAACGGGGTGATCAACATGATGGGGGGCATCGGCCTTATCGTAAGCACCCTGGTCCTGGCCCGGTTAATCGACAGCCCCTCCCCGCTGGGGGAATTTTTTGCCGGGGCCCTGCCTTTCAATATCGCGTCCCTGTGCATAATCGCCGCCGTACTGGTTCTGCTGTTTTTTGTGCGGGAAAAACTGCCGGAGGGGGATGAAAAGGCGGAGGAGCGGATTCCGGTGTTTCGGTCGATCCGGCAAATTTTTAGCGGCGGGGCCCCGTCCGCGGAGGGAGGGGGAAGGGAAAACGGCGGAACCGGGGTGAAGGATACCAGCGTGGCGCGGATTCTCCTTTCCATTTTCTTCTGGTTTACCGCCTATGAGGGGGCGAAGCCTTTTTTGGGCCTGTTTTTGGTGGAATCCATGGGGGTTTCCGAGGGGAACGCGGCCCTGGCGCAGGGGGTGGCGGGGATTTCCAGCGTGATCATGGCGGTGCCCTGCGGTTACTTTGCCCACAGGATGGGGAGGAAGCGTTTCATCCGGTTAAGCCTTGTCTTCCTGACCGTCATACTGGCCCTTATTCCCGTGTGCGGGTTCCTGGGAAACCGGGCGGGCCTTGGCCCCTCCGCAGCCCTGGGAATTTTCCTGGTTCTGATGTTCTTATACGGTGCGGTCTGGATTGGGGTTACGGTAAATTCCTTTCCCATGCTTTGGCAGATAGCCAGTTTTGGAAATATGGGCATCTATACCGGGATGTATTATACTTTCAGCCAGGGCGCCGCTATCTTAGCGCCCCCCATAACCGGACTGATCATCGATCTGGCCGGATTTTGGGGCATCTTTATTTTTGGAAGCCTGTGTATGCTGGCCGCGTGGTTCACCATGGGCGGGGTAAAGGCAGGGGAGCCGCAAAACTAGGAGGGATCATGTCATTTCACATTGCCGCTAAACCCGGAGAAATCGCGGAGGCGGTTCTGCTGCCCGGCGATCCCCTGCGGGCGAAGTTTGTGGCGGAACAATTTTTGGAGCAGCCTTTTCTTTACACCGATGTACGGAACATCCTGGGCTATACGGGAACCTACAAGGGGAAGCGGATCTCCGTCCAGGGAACGGGAATGGGCATGCCGTCGATATCAATATATGTGAACGAACTGTTTAAGGACTACGGGGTCAAACGGGCTATCCGGATCGGCACCGCCGGAGGACTCCAGGAGGATCTTAAACTGCGGGATATGGTTATTGCCATGTCCGCCTGCACCAATTCGGGGATCAACGATATTCGTTTTAGGGGGATGAGCTTTGCCCCCACCGCCAGCTTCAACCTGCTCAAGGCCGCCTACGAGACAGCCCAGGCCCGGGGATGGCAGCCCAAGGTGGGGGCCGTAATCTCCTCCGACACATTTTACAGCGACGACCCGGAGGAATGGAAACTCTGGGCCGGCTACGGAGTTCTGGCGGTGGAGATGGAAACCGCGGAACTCTATACCCTGGCGGCCAAGTACGGCAGGGAGGCCTTGGCCCTGCTCACCATTTCCGACAGCTTCGTCTCCGGGGAGGAAGACAACCCCGCGGAACGGCAAAAATCCTATACCAGGATGATGGAAACCGCCCTTGAAGCGGCCCTGTCCTAAACGGGAGAATCTGTGGCCGAATCTGTTTTAACCCCCACTATCATTGTCGCGCGTCTTTGTTTGAGCTTTGGGGCCGGAGTCATCATTGGTTTTGAACGGGCGAGCAGACGGCAGGTGGCGGGAATGAGGACCCATGTCCTTATCTGCCTGGGGGCCACCCTGTTGATGATTCTTTCCATCTGGCTGCCCCAGGAATTCGCCCACCTGAAAAACGGGGACCCCGGCAGAATCGCCGCCCAGGTAGTTTCGGGGATTGGCTTTCTGGGGGCCGGCGCCATGATCAGACTGGGCAACAACATACGGGGCCTGACTACCGCCGCCTCCCTTTGGCTTATCGCCGCCGTGGGCATGACCATAGGGGCGGGACTGTATCTGGGGGCCGCGGTTGCCGAAGGCCTTACCCTGGTGGCCCTTTGGGGGCTTGGAAAATTCGAGGCCCGAATTTTTCCCGCCGAGCGAAACAAGACCCTGGAACTTGGATTTAAGAACGGGGAGCCGGACATCAACAAAGTATTGAGCACGATTAAATCCTTTGGGGTAAGAGTCCTGTCCATGAATATTGACCAGTCCTTCGACCAGAAGGGGGCGAAATTCAGACTCCTGGTTGGGTTTCCCAGCTCCATTGATATTCCCAGGCTGCTTAAGGCATTAAAATCCATCAAGGGCCTTGAGGAAGTGGGTCTGAAGGAAAAGTATTAACCCCGGCGACGAAAGAAAAGACATTTATTTATTCGCCATTGAGAAAACACCGAATAGCGAGAGCATATTGGGCGCATTTTTTGCGGCGCAGCCGCAAAAAACCGGGCTATCCGCTCCAATTCCCCGCCCCCGGCGGGGGCGGGGAATTCCGCTTCTATCCCTTGCGCGGCCCGCAAAGGGCCTTCCTGCCCTTTGCGGGCTTGTAAGTTCTGCTCCCCCCGCAAAACCCAAGATACATTCGATACGCGGCGCTTTAACCGGGCATTGCCACGGGCGACGTTCCCGGTCCAGATGTTTAATTCGGCGTCAAACAGGTGCTTCCGGTCCGGCAGACTGAAAATGTGCACCGTGCTTTTATGCTCAATCCCTACCCGGACGTCCACCTTTTCCCCTATATGGGCGATCATCTCTTTGCTGTAATATTCAAATCCGTCAAGGATGATTCCGTTCTTTAGTACGGTTTTGGTATGCCGCAGGGTAAAAAGATACTTCGTTAAATGTTCCGGTATTTCCCGTTTGGGCCCCGCCTTCTCCTGCCAAACTTCCATGGAAGTGCGCTCATCCATGCCCTGTCCGCTGTGATGCCATTCGTTGTTGCACCAGTCAAATAAATGCCCCAGCCGTTCTTCCATTTCCTCAAAGGCCGGTATTTCGGCAGCATCCTTTTTCTTAATGCCGTCTATGTTCCGGTGGTAGAGTTCCAACTCATCAGGACGGTCGGCCGTATTTGACCCGGTGTAGGTTATCTCAAACTTGTCAAACCGTTCATGCAGGGTCCCCCACAGCCGTTCTATGGGTTTTGATTGGCCGCGCCCCACCTGGACGAAGGACATCTTTACGCCGGCCTCGTTTAAAAGCCCCGCGTCCTGGTCCAGGGATTCGGGGTCTATCTTGGTCCGCTTCAATGTGATCGTGGAAATACTTTTCCCCCTT
>JAIRSD010000246.1 GCA_031255615.1 Treponema sp.
TGCTCCGCACCCTTCCTATCCCTTGCGCGGAAGCTGCCCGCGCCGGCCTCCCTGCCGGCCTGAGCATGGATACGCGGACGGAAGAAATTTACCACGAAGGCGAAGAAGGCGCACGAAAGGCGGGGATTGGAAGCGTGTATTCATTCCTTCATGTTCCTGGCGAGCCGCAGCCCGCCTTGGTGCGCCTTCGTGGTTAACATTCTTATTCCCGGTTCTTTCGCTTATCCGGTGATTTAGCCTAAGCAAGGTACTAGCAGACTGCCTGGCCTAAAAAACCGGATATGTGGACGGAAGAAATTCACCACGAAGGCGAGGAAGGCGCACGAAAGGCGGGAGTTGAAGGCGTTTTTTCATTCCTTCGTGTTCCTGGCGAGCCGTAGGTCGCCTTTGTGCGCCTTCGTGGTTAACATTCTTATTCCCGGTTCTTTCGCCTATCCGGTGATGTAGCCTAAGCAAGGTACTAGCAGACTGCCTGGTCTAAAAAATTGGATATGCAGCCGGAAGAAATTCACCACGAAGGCGAGGAAGGCGCACGAAAGGCGGGGGTTGAAGGCGCTTTTTCATTCCTTCGTGTTCCTGGCGAGCCGTAGGTCGCCTTTGTGCGCCTTCGTGGTTAACATTCCTGTTCCCGATTCTTTCGCTTATCCGGCGGCTTTGAGTTTTGGCGCGCCCCGCGCCAAAACCCGGACCGCGAAAAAGGGCGGGGCTGCGGAGGCTTTCGCGCAAGGGATAGGAGGGGTGCGGAGCAGACCCGGCGCGGAGCGCCGGGGCCGGAGGCGAAGCCGGAGCCCCGGATAGCCCGGTCCCCGGCCTTTGGCCGGGGATGCGCCCCTATATGATACATTTTCCGCCCGGACTTCTTTCATCTGGGAATTGCCGCCGGGCAAGGCCGGGGCTTTACCGATTGGAATGAGGTGTCGTATAGTTTTTAAGCGGCTGCCGCCGGAAACCGAAGTCTCCGAAGGGCGCCGGTATGAGAAGGACCGCCGGGAAACCGGTTTCTTGACAGTTTCGCCTATGCTAAACCCCGCGCGGGTATTCAGGAGCCCCAGATAACATGGCCGCGGACAAGACGACGGATGTATTGGACAAACAAAACGCGCTGCCTCTGCATATTCAGTTTGAGCGGATTGTAAGGCAGAAAATTGAGGACGAGGACTGGGTGGTTAATTCTCCTATTCCGTCGGAGAATGAGCTTTCAAGAATCTACGGGCTGTCCCGGATGACGGTCCGATCTGTTCTGAACCGGCTCCAGATGAACGGCCTTATCTACCGTATTCCCGGCAAGGGCACGTTTATCGCGGAGCCCAAAATAACCAGTGAACCGCTGGTTAAATACGGGATCCGGGAACAGCTTGAGGCGATGGGTTATGAAACAAGCACCAGCGTTATCGGCGTTAAAAAAAGTCTTTCCACCCTTAAGGTCGCCAAGTCCCTGGGGCTTGCGAAAAAGGTCGAAGTTTTTACGGTGAAGCGCGTCCGCGGCATCAAGGGGAAGCCCCTTAGTTTTCATGTAAGCTGCCTGCCCGCCCGGTATTTCAGGAATCTTGAGAAATGCGATCTGGAAAACAACCAGATGTGCCATTTGATTGAGCGGAAATTTAAGTATCCCATCAGGCGGAGAATCGAAACCCTGGAGGCGACCAGCGCGACTCTTGAGGAATCCCAGTATTTAAACATTGAGCCCGGTTTTCCCCTGCTGCTGCTGGAAAATATCGTGTACACCGACAAAAATCTGGTCATTGAATATTCCCAGATTAAATTCCGGGGGGACAAATACAAGATCCGGATGGAATACGCCCCCTAGGATGTTGCTTGGCCTAAAAAACCGAATATGCGGATGGAAAAAATTTACCACGAGGGCGAGGAAGGCGCACGAAGACCGGGGATTGAAGGCGGACGAGGGCCGGGGACAGGGAGCGGTTGTATATTCCTTCGTGTTCCTGGCGAGCCGCAGCCCGCCTTGGTGCGCCTTCGTGGTTAACATTCCTGTTCCCGGTTCTTTCGCTCATCCGGTGATGTAGGGTAAGCAAGGTACCAGGAATTACAACGGGAAATCCCGAATCAGTCCGTCAAGCATGCGTCCTATGGATTCCCGGACCGAAAGATCCGCGCCGGCAAGCGGCAGCCGGGGGAGTCCGCCGCGGTATCCCAGGTGGTCCATGGCCGCCTTTACCCCGGCAACCCCCGCGGCGCCGGATACGCCCATGTTGCATGCCAGAATCCGCCGGTTAAGCGGGGCGGCCCGTTCCAGATCCCCCTGCCGCAGTAACTGGAATAAGCGGACCGCGTATTCGGGAAGATAATCGGCCAGCGAGAGGACCCCCCCGGCGGCGCCGTTGATCATGGCGGAAAAGAAGGTGTTGGCGCTTCCCGCCAGTACGGTGAAATGTTCGGGCGCGGAAAAGATAATTTTTTCTATCCCCGCGGGGGCCGAATCCTTGACCCCTGCTATATTGGGGTGCCGCGCCAGCTCCTGTATCAGGTTGACCGAAATATCCAGCCCTCCGCAAAACTGCGGGGCCCTGTAGAGCAGGCAGGGTTTTTTGACCGCGGAGGCCACCCCGCCGAAATAAGCGGCCAGCGCCGCGTCGTTCATGGCGCTCTTGAAATACGAAGGAGGAAGCAGCGCAATAAAATCCGCGCCCGCATCTTCCGCAAGAAGGGCGAACTCTATGGTTTCCCGGGTGGATTCAAAAATACTGCCCGCCATAACCGTCTGACGGGGCGCCTTGCGGGCAATGACGCAGTCCAGGACCCGCTGTTTTTCCCTAAAATTGAGGGATCTGTGCTCCCCGTTGGAACCCAGCACCAAAAACCCCGCGAGGCCGGTCTGGGCATACCGTTCGATATTCGCGTTCAGACTGTCAAGATCCAGGCCGCCCTGTGAATCAAAGGGAGTTGTTATGGGGGCATAGACGCCCCCCAGGTTCGTATCGCCGGACACCGGTTCCTCCTTGTCAGTGGACCTGTTCAATAACCCGGTTGATTATTGAACAAGCCCTGCGAAAAAACGTGGGTTTCCCGAGGAAATCCACGTTTTTCCTCATTTTTTTTAAGCGGTTGCTGTTCGGAAACTGAAGTTTCTGAACAACTCTAATGTCTTGTCTTATTATTTCCGTCTCAATGTTTCCCCATCCCCTCCAGGGCCAGCACGGCGCTGCCCAGAATCATACATTCGCCCGCGGCCTCAAACCGGTAGGCGGGGAAAAGGCGTTCCTTAATGGCGAGCAGGGACCGGTCGATCATGCCGCCCGTCAGTTTGATATTCCTTTCCAGGGGCATAAAACCTTCGCAGATAGAAAGCGTCTGCCTGATGGGATCGTGCATACCCCGCAGCAGCGCGGCAAGCAGGTCCTCCCGCCTGGTTTCCAGGGTAAGGCCCGTAAAGGCCCCTTTTTTCGGCGCAAGGCTTTGCCGATCCCCGCTTAGGTAGGGCAAAAATTCCACCCCTTCCCCCTGGGCGGAAAATTGTCCGGCGATGCGGGGCAGTTCCTCCGCGAAAAAGGCGGCGTCCCCCATGTCGCGGTAGAATTCTTTTCTAAACCAGTCGAGCGCGAATCCGCCGGCGGTGGTGGCGTAAATTTGCCATAGTCCCGGGGTGGCCGAACAGCGAAGGTAGTAACGTTCATCCGTCCTGGGGCTGTCCGTCAGGATCGAGATCATTTCACTGGAACCGGAAATATTAAGGATCGCTCCGGCCCTGGCGTTTCCCGCCCCAATCTGGGCCGCGGCCGCGTCGTTGGTCCCCAGGGCCACCGGGATGCCGGCTTTAAGCCCGCAGAGCCCCGCGGCCTCCGCCGCAAGGGTCCCCCCCGCTGCCCCGGCGGGCCGGATCTCCGGGAGCAGGGCAAGGGGGACGCCGAAACATTCCGCGATCTCTTGGGACCACCCCTCTCCCGTCACCGTCCGGTACAGGCCCGTTTGGGAGGCGTTCACCGGATCGGAGGCCCACCGGCCGGTAAGTTTCTTGTAGAGATAGGTGTTAAGGTGGCCCATCCGTTCCGCCCGGTTAAACACCGCGCTCCTGTGGCTTCGGATCCACAGGGCGGACGTAATGGAAGCGCCGCCGGTGAACGGCTGTATCCCGGTGATTCCCAAAAAGCGCTCTCCCCCCATCTTTTCCAGGATTTCCCTGGTCTGTTCTTTGCTTCGCCTGTCCAAATGGGTCAGAATGGGATACAGGGGATCGCCCGCCCCGTCCATGAACATCAGGGAAGGGGAGAATACGTCGTAGGCTATGAGATCGATAGGGGGGCCGGCGGCGGTCAGGGCCCGGATTCCCCGGATCATGGCGCCGTATACATCCTCCCCGTCGAGCTCTACCCAATCCCCGTGCAGCACCCGGATGTGGTAGGTCTCCCTGGCGGTATCCATAATTTCAAGCCGCCCCCCCGTTTCCCGCAGCAGGGCCAGCTTTACCGAGGATGTTCCAAAATCCAGGGACAGGATATACATCGCCGTTAGTCCGTAATTTCTTCAAGGGGATAAGGTTTTCCCCGCTCCAGGATGCGCCCCCGGATGAGGCTGCCCTGGAAGGCGTTTGTAAAAGCGGCCGGATCCTCCGCGTTAACGGCGAAAAGGTCGTAATGACAGGGAAAGGCGTTTTTCAACCCTAAGGCATGGGCGAAAATTACCGCTTCCTGCCAGGTCATGTTGCCGAATTTCCCGTTGATGCAGATAAAACCGGCGTCGGGTTTCTGTTCCGCTATGGCGAAAAGCCGGGGGTTCATCAGGGTATCCCCGGAAAAATAGATCTTTCTTCCCCCGGCTTCCACGATAATCCCAATGCTGTCCTCCGTGTGCTCCGCGTGTACGGCGGACAGCCTGAAACCGCCCAAGGAAATTCCGTCTCCCCGTTTGAAAACCTCCATCTTGCCGGCGGAGAATCCTTCCCGTTTCAGGTGATCGACACAGGCCGGGGGGCCGTAAAAGCGCTTCCACCTTACATAGTCCCGCAGCGTCTCAATGTCAAGGTGATCCCCGTGGTCGTGCGTCGCGATGACATACTCGGTTTCCAACTCCCCTTTGCGCGGCAGGGGGCTGTACAGCCGGATGAAACCCTGGGCCGCGATAGAATCGCTGAAATAGGGATCGATTAAGATCGACGTTTCCGGGGACCGCAGGAGGAATATCGCCTGGCCGTACCAGGTTAGGGTTGCCGGCATTATTTGATCACCTTCTTTTTCAAGTCTTCAAATTTGAATTTCACCCCCTCCGGCGGGTTCATCCAGTCTTCAATGTCGTAGTAATCCACCAGATCGTAGTAATGCTCCGGCGCCCCGACCGCGGAAAGCCCCCCGTCTATGGGGATTACCTGGCCGGTGATATACGACGCCTCGTCGGAGGCCAAAAAAACCACCGCGCCGGCCATGTCCTCGGCGTAGCCGTTTCTCCGCAGCGGGATATACCGGTGGGAGTAGTGATAGAAGGGATCCCGTGATTCATCTTCCGGGTCAGGAACCCGCACATTGGTTACCCCGGGGGAAAACCCGTTCACCCGGATGCCGTAACGTCCCATGTCCACCGCGAAACTTTTGATAATCCGGTTAAGCCCCGCCTTAAGGCCGCCGTACACCCCATCCCCGGAATGGGGTTGGTAGGATCGGATGGAGGTGTTAAAAATTATGTTCCCCCTGACATGATTTTTTACCATGCAACGGGCCGCCGCGGAGGCGCAGAGGATCATGCCGCGGAAATCGACCTGGTATAGTTCGTCCATGGCTTCCGCGGTAATGTCCATCAGATTCTCAAAACGGGTGATCCCCGCGTTGTTTACCAGCAGGTCCAGCCGGCCCAGTTTTTCTACCGTTTCGTCCACCAGCCACTGGGGAACCTGGGCGTCTCCCATATTGCCCCGCAGAATACAGGCGTTAACCCCCAGGGCTTTTATATCGGAAAAAATTTTTTCGGCGGATTCGGGGGACGCCGAATGGTGAACCGCCACATCATAGCCGGCCTTGGCCAAGCCCAGGGCGCAGGCCCGGCCTATACCCCTGCTGGATCCCGTTACCAGCGCCGCTTTTCCGTTGCCCATATCCGCCTCCTCCCGCCGTAAATAGGGTTGTTCAGAAACTTCAGTTTCTGAACAACAACCGCATAAGAACGAAGAAAAACGCGGATTTCCCCGGGAAACCCGCGTTTTTCGCAAGACTTGTTCAATAACCAACCGGGTTATTGAACAAGTCAAATATTATCCGGATTGTAACAGTAATCCTGTATGTAGTTATACGCTACGGTCCGGTATTTAATCCGCATATCCGGGCGATCCATCATTTTTTCCTCCCCCACCCACTCGCCGGAAATGATCTTGTCCGTTGCCAGCATGGTATCGGCAAGGAATTGCAGATCGTGCTGAATGGGGGCCTGGTGGCGGTGGCCGGTGTGGATTGCGAGATCCTTCATGTCTTTCACAATTTCCCACAGCCTGCCCAGGTGCACGCGGAATTCCCGCAGGGGCAGGGCGCCGGGGATCTGCATCCAAAACACCCCCGCCCCAATGGCGTCGCCGGTATACAGGTGGTGTTTTTCCCGTTCCAGAAACACCATGGAACCCGGCGTATGGCCCGGACAGGATAGGGCCTCAAGGCAGTAGCCGCCGATGTCGAATCGCTGCCCCTCCCGCAGGGGGCTGAACCACGCCGCGTCCCGCCCCCGTTTGGTTATCATCGGCAGGTCCCGATCGTCCATCCAGATCGTACAGCCCGAGTCGTAGAAATCCCTGGTTGCCGCCCCCACGTGGTCCAGGTGGCCGTGGCTGATAAGAACATCGATGGGCAGGGATGTCAGCTCCCGTACCTTCCGGTACAGGGAAGTCTCCTCTTGCAGGGTATCCACTACCAGGGCCCGGTTTGTTCCGGTAATAAGGTATGCGTCCATTTGGGGGCCGGTTGTTTCCACCGCCTCGTTAAAGGTCCAAATATTATCGCCGATTTTTTTTGTTGCCAGTGTTCCGTCCATGACTGCCCTCCTATACGCTATAGCGGCGGGGATCGACGCTGATCGTTGTCTTCCCCTTCGGCAGCTTGGCGATGGGGCCGGCAATGCGCCGGTCCCCTTCCAGGGGCGCGGTAAAGTAATCGGTCGCCGCGCTGGGATCGCCCGCCACCGGCGGAAGCTCTTCCTCCACATCGACGGTCATCTCCAGTTTATTGCCGTCAATGGCTATGCTCAGTTTTCCCAGACAGCCGGTCAGATCAAAGCCGCAGAACTCCCGCCATGCGTCCAGGTCCAGGCACATGGTCGGCGCGGGCTGAAGCACCCGCAGGTAGCCGCCCATGGGCGGCATCTTCACATAGGCGTTTCCTTCCGCCTGATTGTGGAGATTGGGGAATTTAATCGCCGCCTCCCCGCAGTCGTAAAAGATGTTGTTAAAAAATTTACATTCCCGGGCGGTGCCGCCCCGGCCCATAAGCCGGAAGGCTACCGTCTTGGCAAAATACCCCGCGTTATTGCACTTTCCGATAAGGTTGTTCACAATCCGCAGCCGGTCGGTCCCCTCGCCGTAAATACCGTAACCGTTTACCGCGTCAAGCTGCTGATCCTTGTACCAGCCGGAGGATCCTGGCTCCACGGGAACGGCCGCGCGGTCATAGCGGCCTTCCACGTTCCAGATAATGTTATTGTCGATCATGGTCTCCCGGTCCCTGGTGGCCTCCATGAAGATATGTTCCCGGGAATCAATGCCGTCAATAAGGATGTTGCCGGTAAGGCGGCAGTTATAATTATGTACGTCCATCCATATCGAATCACAGCCGATGCTCCTTCTGATAACATTCCTGCGGAACAGGGCGTCCACGGCGTTATGGACCTTAATGCCCCCGGCCTCCCAGGAGAGCTCCATCCGCTGCCAGCCGCTGCCCTCTATCAGATTGTCCTCGATAAGCAGGGCCCGGCTATTCATGGCGGCAATCCCGCAGACGCCCGCGTCCCGGATAATATTTCCCCGCAGAATATTGTAGCCCAGCACCTGGCCCTCTATCCGCTCGTGGTGCCAACATTCGTTGCCGCAGTCGATCCCCACCGCGTTGGCCCAGTCAACGGTGCAGCCTTCGACGATCCAGTGGTGGCCCCGGTAGGCGGAAATAGAACCCCGTTGGGGCACCGGCGCCCCCATGGCCGCATGGGCGCAGACAAGGCCCTTAACGTGGATGTACGAAAGAAAGGGGGTGTCCGGCGCGAAACACTGCTCCCGGTTGGACAGCTCTATCCGGTGATTCCGGGGATCATCGTCTCCTTTAAGGCGGAAATGGACCTTCATCCCGTTCGCCTCCACCCAGTAGGTGCCTTCCTCTTTCCCCATCAGATAAAAGAGGGGAACCTGCTTCAAAGGCTTCCCGTCCACAAAAACCATACCCCGGCGGTTCAGGTAGCTTGTCATGTCGGTCTTGGCGTATTCAATAAAGAGCCGATCATGGATAATATTTACCCCCAAAAAGGGGTTATAGCCCTTAAAATCCTCCGGATCCAGGGCGGTTTCCCAAATTTTTATTTTTGCCTCCGTCGGGCCGGGAGCTTCATGGAATCGGGTAAGAGTCCAGCCGACGCTGGGTTTGCAATTCTTCGCTTCCACCGACGCCTTGATGATCGCCTCTTCCCCGGCGGCGGCCTCGTAGCAGATCATTGCCGCCTCACCGGTCCCGCCCCGGGCAGGGCGCACGGTTTCCCGGTACTCTCCCCCCTTGATAATCACCTTAGTCCCCGGCTCCGCTATGGCCGCCGCGGCGTTGATCGTCCTAAAGGGCCTGTCCTGGTCCCCGGGATTCCGATCGTCCCCCCGATTCCCGTCCACATAGAGCAGTTTTTTGTATTCGGTCCGATCTTCCCAGAAGGGGAAAAAGGTCCCGTCCGGAAGCCGCGATGAAAGATCCTGTATACTCATCCTGTTCTCCTTATAGATGGACCCGCGGAGGAACCCGTCCGGCCCCCGCGGGTCCTGGCATGGCTTTTCGCGGAACCGCGAAACGGCGATCCTGCCGGGCAGCGTCCTGAACCCGGAGGATCCGGGCGGCCCGGTTATATTTCCGCCGCGGTCCCGTCAATCTGGTACCGCGCTTCGTATTGGGTAAATTTGTAGGGATACTTCTCAAACGCCTTTTC
>JAIRSD010000249.1 GCA_031255615.1 Treponema sp.
GAAGCCCCCGCCGAAGGAGGGCCCGGCATAGCCCCCTATCCTCTGCAAAAAAAGCGGCACTCCCTGGAGTTCCTGCGGGACATCGCCCACCTGCGGCCCCGGACCAACACCTTTGCCTGCGTCGCCCGGATCCGCAGCGGCCTCGCCTTCGCCATCCACGATTTTTTCCGGCAGAACGGCTACCAGTACATCCACACCCCCATCATCACCGCCAACGACGCCGAGGGGGCGGGGGCCATGTTCCAGGTTACCGCCCTGGACCTGGAGGCCCTCTCCCAAAAGGGCGGCCCCCCGGACTACGGCGCGGACTTCTTCGGCAGAAAGACGGGCCTCACCGTCTCGGGACAGTTGGAAGCGGAAACCTACGCCGCCGCCCTTTCCCGGGTCTACAGCTTCGGCCCCACCTTCCGGGCGGAGCACTCCAACACCGCCCGGCACCTGGCGGAGTTCTGGATGGTGGAACCGGAAACCGCCTTCGCGGACCTGGAAGACAACATGGCCCTGGCGGAGGCCTTTCTCAAACACCTCTTTAGCGTCCTCTTGGGGGACCACGGCGAGGACCTGGCCTTCTTCGATGCCCGCTACGAGAAGGGCCTCGTCAAAAACCTGGAAAGCCTCGCCCGCTCCCGCTTTTCCCAACTCTCCTACACCGATGCGGTAAGGGAACTGGAAAAACACGCCGGCCGCTTCGAGTTCAAGCCCTACTGGGGCTGCGACCTGCAAAGCGAACACGAAAAGTTCCTCACCGAACAGGTCTGCGCCGGCCCTGTCATCGTCACCGACTACCCCCGGGAGATAAAGGCCTTTTACATGAAACTCAACGACGACGGCAAAACCGTAAGAGCCATGGACGTGCTGGTCCCCCGGCTGGGAGAAATCATCGGCGGTTCCCAGCGGGAGGAGAACCTCGAAAAGCTCCGGCGGCGGATGGAAGAGCTGGGCATGGAACTGGGAAACTACCAATGGTACCTGGACCTGCGGCGTTACGGCACGGTCCCCCATGCCGGCTTCGGCCTCGGCTTCGAGCGGCTCATCCAGTACGTTACCGGCATGGCCAACATCCGGGACGTGATCCCCTACCCCCGGGCCCTGGGACAGGCGGAGTTTTAGCCTGATGAGTGTGATAGAAAGCATAAAAAGGGGGGGAGCCCCCCCCCTCGGCCCAGCCCACCCTGCCGCCCCGCGGCACGGCGGTCTTGGCCTACCCCCCCCCGCGGGGCGGCAATCCCCCCCTTATGGCCCCGCGACGCCCCGGATCCCCGTCTGTGGAAAAACACGGCGGCGGACGGCGGGGAGGATGCGGCCCCCCGGCGCGCCGCTGGTCCTCGGCCTCGCGCTGGCGGGGATCCTGGCGGGAAACGCCGCCGCCCAGACAGCGCCGGGACTCCTGGAACCCGCCGTCCCGGCCCCCTCCATCACAAGCCGGGCGGCCGTACTCCTGGACGCGGAAACCGGGACCCTCCTCTACGAAAAAAACCCCGACGAAATCATCCCCCCCGCCTCCCTCACCAAGCTGATGACCGCCCATATCGCCCTGCGGGAAGCGGCGGCGGGCAGGGCCTCCCTGGACGAAACTTTCCAGCCCCCCCGGGAAAGCTGGGCGATAAATCAGCCCCCCCGTTCCAGCCTGATGTTCCTGGGGCCGGGCCAGGAAGTGAGCCTGCGGGAACTGCTTTTGGGCATGGCGATCCCTTCGGGGAACGACGCCGCCGCGGCGGTGGCCCTGCGTTTCGCCCCCACGACGGCGGAATTCGCCGCCCTGATGAACCGGGAAGCGGCGATCCTGGGACTCCCGAACACCCATTTTGTGGAACCCTCCGGCATTTCCGAATACAACAGAACCACCGCCCGGGAATTCGCCTGGTTCTGCCGGATCTACCTTTCCCTGTACCCGGAAAGCCTGGCGGAATTCCATTCGGTCCCGGAATTCGCCTACCCCAAGGTGGAAAACGTGGCGGAACAGTTCCGGGAAAAACCGGGAACCATCGTCCAGTACAACCACAACAGCCTGCTCAGAGACTTTCCCGGAACCGACGGCCTCAAGACCGGCTACATCGACGAGGCGGGCTACAATATCGCCCTTACCGCCCGGCGGGAGGGAACCCGCTTCATCCTGGTGCTCCTGGGGGCGCCGGCGGTCTGGGGCGGCGACCGGATGCGGGACGAGGACGGCAGGAAACTCCTCTCCTGGGCCTTCGACCAGTACCGGACCATCCGCCCCCTCATCGGGGAACTTGAACCGGCCCCCCTCTGGAAGGGCAGGCAGAGAAAAGTCCGGCTTGACATCGCCGAAACCCCGGACTTTACCGGACCCAGGGACCGGGGCCGGCAGCTTTACCTTGCCGCCGAAATCGCCAATCCCCTGATCGCCCCCCTGGAGGCCGGCGAAAGCGTCGGGGCCCTGATTCTCTCCGATGACCTGGGGGAACTGCGGCGCATCCCCATCCTGGCGGCGGAATCCTGCGCGGAGGGGGGCTTTTTCCGGCGGTTCTGGGATTCAATACGGCTTTTCTTCCGGCGGCTCGACCGGAAAGGGTAGGACCGGGGGCTTAAGCCGGGATCGGCCGCCCCCGGCGGGGGCCCGATTCGGGAGGCCGTTCCGACCTGCGGGCCTTTCGCGCCCCCCGGGTCCCGGTTTTCGGGGCTTCGCGGCCCGCCGCGAAGCCCCGCGCCCGCGGGGAGCAGCCCCCGAGCCGCCGCGGCGCGGCGGCTCCAAAGGCGAAAGCCGCGCCGCGGCTTTCGCCCGCGCAAGGGATAGGAGCGGCCAACAAAAACCCGCAGGGTTTTTGTTAGAGCGGATAGCCCGGTTTTTTGCGGCGCAGCCGCAAAAAATGCGCCCAAAAGAAGGCCGACATCCGGCCCTTCTAAGCCCGGAAACGGCAAAACGCCGCCTGTAGGAGCGTCGTCCGCTACTTTGCGTGTTCCATGAGGGTGGAAACGGGGACCACGGTGTAGCCGGAGCGGACCAGGGCGTTCAAAAGCACGTCGATGCGGAAGAACAGGTAGTCTGAGCGGCCGCCGGGCAGGATTCCCAGCCGTATGGGTATGATGGATCCGGGGCGTTTGGCTGCAATAATCCGATCGATCATGTCGCCGGCGGAAAGCTGGGAGATCTCCAGGCGGCGGGCCTCCTCCCGGCTTATCCAATCCAGGGGGTCCACGTCCCGGCTGGAACTGCGGTAGCCTATCCGGGCGGCGGCCTCGGCTATTTGGGGGGAACCGGCGTAGTAGGGGGGGTGCCAAAGGAGGGAGAGTTCCCGCTGGGTGGCCCTGAAAAATTCGTCCTCGTTCCGGGCAAGGCCCCGGGTGATGAAATCGCCGCCGATACGGAAGCGGGAATCCGACAGATCTATGGGGGCGAAGAACATGGAGGCGGCCTCGTGCCCTCCTTGGCTGATAATCCGGGCGGCCTCCGGGTAGCGGCGGATAAATTCGCCGTTAAGGAAAAAGGTTGCCTTAAAGCCGAAGCGCCGCAGGGAGTCGAGGACCTGGGGGAGGCCGTTAATATCGTCGTAAAGATCGAAGCAGAGGGCCACTTCCCGCAGCCCCATCCTCTTGCCGTGGTTAAAGATTCCCTGCGGGGCATCCGGCGGGTCCGGCCGGGGGGGCTCCGGGGGGTACTGGATTCCCGGCACCAGGGGGATCGTCCCCACCCCGGTGGTATTGCGGATCATGGGGATATTTTCGTAGGGGCCGGAGGGCTGGCTTTCCAGGTAGACCCGGTAACGGCCGGAAACCTGGGAAGGGGCGCGGCGCCGGGCTTCGGGATTCTCCGTCCAGGGGGAGACCCCGTCGGTAACGAACCAGTCCCCGCCGCTTTGGGCCAGGATGCCCCCTCCTTCCTCAAAGCCGTGTTCGGCAACACCCGACAGGCACAGCAGGCTGCGGGACCCGGCAAGCCATACCCGCTCTATCCGGCTGTCGTCGCCGATGACAAATTCCTCGTTGCTGATCCAGAAGCAGGAAAAGGCGGGCCGGGAACTAAGGGTCCGCATGATCCGCCAGTTAATGTAGTCGTAGAGGAAAATCCCCTTTTCTCCCCAAAAAAGGGCCCTGGTGCCGTCGGGGGACAGGACTCCCGAGGAAGCGGGGGGGGCGTCCAGGGGGACAAACGACATCCTGGCCTCCAAACGGCGGCCCTCCGGTTGATCCGCGCCCTCCTCCCCGGCGGGGGCCTGCTGCGGGCTTAACCGGTAGACGATGACCTCCGGCCCCTCCTCCCGTATAACGCTGGCCATCACCGTAAGGGGCCCGGCGGGGGCCCAGAGGACGTTTATATCGTAACTGTACTGGGGAATCACCACATAGGGGAGGCTTGCCTCCACCGTGTTGAAATCGTCCATCTCCAGGGGATAGTAAAAAATATTCCGCCCCCCCTTGGAAAAAAGGATGGACCGGGAATCGGCGGAGATCCAAAAACGGTCGAAATTTCCGTCAAACTCAAAGGGAATCTTCCCCAGCACCGCGCCGATTTCCAGAAAGTCGGCGTAGAGAGTCCGGGCAAAGAGTTCGGAACCCCGGACCCTGAATATCGTGGAACCTTTGATGTAAAAAAAATCCCCCCGGGGGTTCCAGGAAACCGAATTGATGGTCCCCTCTCCGACGAAACGGTAACGCTCGTCCACCGCCGCGGCCTGGGAGGAATTTGAGGGATCCACGGTATAGTAGTAGAGCTTTCCCCCGACGGCGTAGACAAAAATCCGGGAATCCGGGCTCCAGCAGGCGGGGAACCAGAGGTTCGGCCGTTCCACATCCGCGGCTACGATCCTTTTCTCCCCCCGCTGGGTATCCACCAAAATCAGGTTTCCATAGGCGGGGCTCAGGGGTTCCACATAGAGAATCCAGCGGCCGTCCTGGGATGCGGCCATATCCTCCACCCGGCCGCCGGCAACGATATTCCCCGACACAAAGGAAGGAAAACCGGGCACCGCCCGGGGCAGCCCCCCTTCCAGGGGGATCCGCAGGGCGCCGAAGGAATTCCGCACCTGGATCAGGCGGCCGTTGGCGATAAGCTCCATCCGATCCGGAAAGGCGGTCATCTGGCCCAAGGCGCCGTCGGTAAGCCGGGAGACAAAGAGGGCGTTTTGAGAGGGGCTGCCCCCCTGCACGGAATCTGCCCGGAAAAGAAGGCGGCCGTCGTCGGAAAGGTCCAGATTCCCAAAACTGACCAGGGCAGCCAGGGGGCGGAGGAGGACGAAAAAGAGAAGGAAGGCGGCGCTATATTTCACGGTGTCCCCCGTTCTGCCCGCCGCGCGGCGCTGCCCTGGCTATACAGAGGCAGTCCCATTACGGCCTGGCGCAGCCGGACTGTTTTTCCCCAGGGACGCCTCCACGGCGGGGGATTCGGTCAAAGGGAAAGGGGCAAAGGTTCCGGTTTGTCCGTGAAGCAGGATTCCCTCCAGTTCCCGGTCCGCGCCGTCCAAAATCTCCGCCAATTCCCGAATTCGTCTGAGAGAATAACGCAGCTTCCGGTCCCAAAGCCGGGAACAGACCTGATCCAGAAGGGATTCAAAGGAATCCGCGTCCGGCGGCATATCCGGCGTGAAGGTACTGGTATGTTCTCCGCTGCTCATACGATTATTATACACTTTTTTAACGGTTGGACCAGTTCAAAATCCCGGGCCGCCGGAATCCCGGACCCGGAACAGCCGGCCCTCTTAACGGTCGATGCCTCCGCCTCCGCTTAGAACTTCGCTCTGAATCTCCTCCGCGTGTACATTATCCCCCCGGTCAAGGGTCTGGAAAAAAGTAAACACCGCGATAAAAGCAATAAGAATTAACACCAAACTACGCATATATCCTCCAGGGATACAAACAAACTGCCGGAGCTTCCAATTTTGATCCCCCAATATTTAATCTGCTTCCGCGTAAACAACTCTCTCCGGAGAAAACGCCGCGTACCGAGTGAATGTTGGGCGCATTTTTTGCGGCTGCGCCGCAAAAAACCGGGCTATCCGCTCTAACAAAAACCCTGCGGGTTTTTGTTCCGCTTCTATCCCTTGCGCGGGCGCGGGAGGGGCGCGGGGGGGGGGGGGGGGGGGGCCGCCGCCCGCCCCCCGCCACACCCCCCACAAACGAGGCGGGGG
>JAIRSD010000030.1 GCA_031255615.1 Treponema sp.
TGGGCCTGGTAGATCCGGTTTGAGTAGACAAGGAAAAAAGACGAAAAAATAGCGTCGGACTGCTGTACCACCGGACTTCCCGGGTATGAAAAAAATTTCCCCTCAATTCCCCCCTGTTCACTGCCCGGGTTCCAGCAATCCTGAATCCATGCCCAGGTTTTGTCATAAATATCGACAAAATCCTGGTCATAGAAGTGAATTTTAGGGAAATCTCTCCTCGTCACCAGCTTTTCTCCTCAATGAAAACACGTTTCTCGGCTTTTTCAATGACTTTTTGATCTCTTAATACATCCAGCCGAGGGTACTCTATACCGTTTAAAAAGTCAAATTTGGTATGAGAAACTTTCCCAAGCCCTCAGCTTTGGGGAAAGTTTTGGTATTCCCTTTCCGGGCTTTCGCTCCTTTGCCTCCGCGCTTTGCTTTTATTCGCGCCGGAAGGTTTAATATTCCGCCCCTTGGGGCGTTCAAAAAAAGTATTAAAACCCCCGCGCAAGCACTTGGGGAGAACAACAGACTTCACCCTTTCAGGGTAAGCTTGTTGATTATTTCGTTATTTGATTTATTATACAGGGGTTATGATAAATTTTCCATTAAATTTTTGGAGAAAAAGGTGTTAAAGCCTTATATTTCTCTGGAAACACGGATATTGTTGCCCACCGCCGCCAAAACGTTCTGTCCCTGCGGCCCGGGCGAATCCTGTCCCGTCTGCCGGGGGGAAGGGGGGGAACCGCGGCTAAACCCCCTGGCCTTTCGTAAAGCCGCCCTCCTTATCCGGGGCCTCAGCGGCGTCCTCGTGACGGAAGTTCCTTACGAACTGACTTTCCGGCTTCCCCCGGAATTTTCCGATCCCTTGAACCGGAAGCCGCCGGTGAATCTTTCCCTCTTTTCCCTGAAACTGGGAACCGGCGCCTATATCGACATCATGTTTCACCGCCGGAAGAAACGGGTGGAAATTCCCGAAATACGCATTGAGGAGGACGCCGGGCGGCTGATTCGGGAGCGGGGAGAGGTCAGAATGGACTACTCCCGGGCGGGTATGCCTTCCATCCGGATCAGAACCGCGCCGGGCTTCGAAATAGGGGAAGAGACCGAGGTTTTCCTCTCCAAGCTGCGCCGCCGCATACAGTACCTCGAAATCATGTCGGACCTGCCTGAATCCGCGGCGCCGGAATTCCCCCCTGTGGAGGAAAGCGGCGGGCAGCGGGCCGTTCTGGAGAGCCTTATACGCTGTAACGCCTATGTGGCTATCGCCAGTTACCCCAATCCGCCGGCCGATTTTGTCAAACTGCGGAACCTCAATTCCTTTAACTTTGTTTCCCGGGCGGTGAACGCGGAACTCTCCCGGCAGGAGAAAATACTCACCGGGGGAGGCGCCGTAGCGCCGGAGAACAGGATCTGGAACGAATCGAAAAAGGCCTCCGAATTTTTCAAAACCCGGGAGGCGGGGGAGGGGGCCAAATTTTCCCTGCCCCAAGGCATTCCCCCTTTCCGCCCGGATTCGGAGATCCTTGGCGATCCGCCGACGGAACTTCCCGAAAACCGCTGCCGGCGGCTGATGAACGAATACGGCCTTACCCAGTTCCAGGCGGAATTCCTCTGCGATGAAAAAAGCCGGGCCGATTACTTTGAAAACACCGCCGCTTTTGGCGCGGACAGCCGGGAGGCGGCGCAGTGGATGGCGTCCTTCCTGGTCAAGGAATTCAAGCGTTCCAGTCTCAACCCTGCCGGGGCCTCTCTAACGCCGGAACGCTTTGCCCGGATCCTCGGTATGCTGAAAAACCGCCGGATTCACGGGAGCATAGCAAAGCAGCTTATCCCGGAAGTGTTGAAAGGGAACCGGAACCCTGAGGATCTCGTCCGGGAACGGGGCTGGGAACAGCTCAATGACCGGAAAACCATCGAGACCATTGTCGGATCGGTAATCAAGGGGAACCCCCAGGAGGTTGGCCGGATTCGGGAAGGCGACTTGGGGCCGGTGCAGTTTCTTGCCGGGCTGGTGATGAAAGAATCCGGCGGCCTGGCGGACCCCGTCCTGGTGAGGGATATTCTGCGGGACCAACTCTCGGTCTCCCTGGTCTATGTACTCTCCATGGGCGGGGCGATATCGGGCCGCTTAGCCGAAGACGGCACGGTAGAGGCCGGGGACGAGCAGGTTCTGCGGGAACTCCTGGCACGGAACATGGAGGGGGAGAAAGCCCAGGTTAGGGTGGAAGCCGTACCGGTAAGGAGGATCCTTTCGGAAGAGATCGTTCCCTCCGACTGGGCCATTCTGATAGAATCGATAGGGGAAAAACTGAATTCCGGTAACGCCAGGGGCATTGTGATCGCCCATGGAACCGACACCTTGTCCTACACCGCCCCGCTGCTTTACTGGCTCTTTGCCGACATCGGCGTCCCCATCGTGCTTGCCGCCTCCTCTACCGCGCCCGGCCAGGGAAGCGAGGCCGGCGCAACCCTGAAAAAAGCGGTGGACCTGGCGCTGAAAAAAACCAAGGGACTCTACGTGGTACATGGGGGGAAGGTGCTTTCCCCGCTGAATCTGAAATTCGAGCGCATTGGCCGGGACGGTTTCCGCAACTGGAACCAGGCGATCCCCGTCTTTAGCGGCAGTTCCCTCCTTACGGGCCCCCTGGAAACGGATCGGTACATCCTCTCCCAGCTTCTGGAGGAGGCAGTTAATTCCATCTGCGTCATCCGCATCTATCCGGGACTCCGGGCGGACTACCTGATCGCGCTTATGGATCGGGGGGTGAAAAATTTTTTCCTGGAGCTTTACGACACCGGAACCGCGGGCTTCCGGAAAGGCCCCTATTCCCTTAAAAAGGCTTTCGGCATAGGAAAACGCCAGGGAGTCCGTTTCTACTGCAGCTCCCAGCAGGAAGGGCTGGTGGATTTTTCTTTCTACTCAAGTTCCCGGGAAATCTGGCGGGAAGGGGCCATCCCCATGGGGCCTTACACCACCGAAACTGCGGTAGCCCGTTTCCTTGCCGCCGGTATCATCGCGGACAGCGAAAGCGAGCGGGCGGAGCTTATGGAAGGATTGGCAGGGGAACTAAGCGCGGAACCAACCGGCGCAACAGGCTCCTGATTTTCCGTCGAGCCGGAGCTTCGCGGCAGCCGGGGTGTGGAATAGGCTCATATTTTTGCCCCTTTGTTATCAACAACCCGAGTCTGCCTAAAGCGGTTGTTTTGTCTGATTCGAGGCGGTCTCAAAACGGTACTCCCCTATGGTCCGGGTCGCCGGGTCAAAAACCGCTCCGACCTTGATGAGCTTCTTGCCCCCCGCACTGTAGGGAATCAGATACCCCTTCCCCTCTATCTGCCGGAGCGCCTCTTCCACCGTTCCCTTGCCGCCCAGCTTGAACTCAAACACATATACCGCACCGGAAGTGCTCACTACCGCATCCGCCCGTCCTGCAGCGCTCCGCTGTTCCACCTGGGCGTACTGCCCCATTAGCCGGAACACAAGGTAGAACAGGGTTTGGTAATGCCGCTCGGTCTTGTCGTTCAGTTCATAGGGAATATCCGCGAAAAATGCCCGCAGCCGGGTCATAAAGCCCTCTACATCCCCCTCCCGCAG
>JAIRSD010000115.1 GCA_031255615.1 Treponema sp.
AACGCGGTCATTCTGAATCGGCTGGGCTCCTATCTTGCGGTAGGACCGGAGCCAGGCTCCTCTGATCTCCAGACCGCTATTGGTCAGGCTGCTGCACCATTTTATGCGGGCTGGCTGATCGGACCGCAGGGCAGCGGTGCGAGGATCGAATGGGATGCCGGCGACCAGAACGGGGACTATATTGAAGTCATCGAGGGCAAGCTGGCGATTTCCGCCAATGTAACGGTGAAAAAGACTCTGGGTCTGATTTACGAAGTCTGGTTTGTCAACGGGCCGAGGGTAACCATCGATGCTGCGGCCGATAGTGTAACGATTGGCGGCAAGAAAGGGTTATTCGCAAACGGCGGGACCTATAAGTTCTATGGGACGAAGAGTGTGTCCGGGGGGGTGAATACCCCGAGCGCGACGGCGTCGATAGTGATAAAGTCCGGCAGTGTGCTGGAAAAGGAGTTCCTGACCTCCGGTACTGCTGGTGACGGTCAATACATCGAGCCGCAAGGGATTGATCCGCAGATAGTAGTAACCAACGCTGGTAATGTTGCCGGCGCGGTATCACACACCTACCCAGGTACGAGTATTGTTGGGTACGACAAATGGGAGGACCTTAACACCAATACCGTGTTCTAAGCACCCATGTACGGGCATAACATCCAGGGTATGGATGTTATGCCCCTTCCGGCGGAGCCTCCGCCGGTAGAGGATGAGCGCGGGGAAGCGGGCCGATGGCTTGCTTCCCCGCGCCTTTTTTTTTCACAAGCGATTCCTTCGGAAGAAACAACGCATATTCCGCCCTTTTTTAACCGCGACCCGGAAAGGGCGGGGCACGGCGAAGGCGGCGCCGGCAGGGAGGCCGGCGCGGGGGGATATGTTCTTTGCGTTTTGCGCAGCAAAACCCGGAAGCCCACGAAAACGGCAGGGAGGCCGTTTTCGTGGGCCGCGCAAGGGATAGAAGCGGAATTCCTCAACCCCGCGGGGGTTGAGGAATTAGAGCGGATAGCCCGGTCCCCGGCGGAGCCGGGGATGCGCCCAACCTGCGCTCGCTATGCGGCTTATTCTCAACCGGGCGTAGTTACGGTTTTTCATGCGGGGATTCCCCGCGCTCCCTGTCTTCTCCGGCGTCTCTGCTATGCCACCGTTTTAGGGATTCCCGCATGAAGGCGGGGACATCCATGCCGTAGGCCCTCCGCAGGGCGGCGGAGTCCAGCACCTCCGCGGCGGGGCCTGCGGCGCTTATTTTCCCCCGGTCCAGGAGGATAAGACGGCGGGCGAAGAAGCGGGCCAGGTTGAGATCGTGGAGGACGGCGACGACGGCCCCCCCCTTTCCGGCGGTCCAGGTTCCCAGGTAGCGGAGCAGTTCGACCTGGCAGCTCAGATCCAGGTGGTTGGTGGGCTCGTCCAGCAGGATAAGCGCCGGATCCTGGACCAGGGTCCGGGCCAGAAAGACCCGCTGAAGCTGCCCCCCGGAAAGCTCGGTGATCCGGGCCTCCCGCAGGTCCCCCAGTTCCAGCCGTTCCAGGTGCTCCTCGATGATCCGCCGGTCCGGCTCCCGCAGGATCGGCAGGAGCCCCCTGCCGTAGGCGTAGCGGCCCAGGGCGACGGTTTCGTACACCGTATAGGGAAAGTAGAACCGGGACCCCTGGCCCAGGAGGGCGATTTTTTTCGCCAGATCCCGGGGCTTCATGACCCCCGTATCCGCGCCGTCCACCCGGACTTCCCCGCGCCGGGGGATAAGCCGGGCCAGGGCCCGCAGCAGGGTGCTTTTCCCCGATCCGTTGGGCCCCGCGATGCAGAGGAAATCCCCCGCCGCCGCTTCCAGTTCGACCCCCCGCAGCACCTCCTCCCCGCCGTAACCGGCGGAAAGGTTCCTGACGCTGAGGCGGCGGGGCCCCGGTCCGGGGATTCCCCCCTGTTCCGCGGCCTTCACCGCCGGCCCCCCCGAAAGTAGATCCAGGCAAAGAAGGGGGCCCCGATAAGGGCGGTTACCGCCCCCACGGGGAGTTCCGCCGGGGAAATAATGGTCCGGGCCGCCAGATCCGCGGCGATCATCAGGCAGCCGCCGGTAAAAAAGGACAGGGGCAGGGCGGACCGGTGGCTGGGCCCGCCGATACGGCGGCTGACGTGGGGGGCGATAAGATCGACAAAGCCGACGGCCCCGCAGAGGGCCACCGCCGAACCGGCCAGGAGGCTGGCGAAAAGGAAGAGCAGGATCCGGGTCCGGCGGATCGCCAGCCCCGCCGCCTGGGCCTCCTCCTCCCCAAAGCTGATAAGATCCAGCTCCCGGCAGAGGCGGCCCAGGCCCAGGCCCCCCAGGATCAGGAAGGGCAGGATGAGGGCGACGGAAGACCAGCTTTTAAAAGCGAAGCTCCCCATCTGCCACAGGATAAGGGTCTTCAATTCCTCCCGGAACAGGGCCATAAGGACGGTGAGCAGGGCGTTCACAAAAAGGGAGATGACCATGCCCAGGAGGATCACCGTGTTGTTCGACATGCTCCGGTCGAGCCGGGCCGAGAGGGCCAGGGCCAGGAGGACCGTCAGGAGCCCCGCGCCGAATCCCGCCGCCGGCAGGGTAAAGGCCCCCAGCAGGGGCAGCCTGAGGCCGCAGAGGATTACCAGGGCGGCCCCCAGGGAAGCGCCGGAGGAAAGGCCCATGATGTAGGGGGAGGCGAGCTGGTTTTTCAGGACCGACTGGAACACCGCGCCGCCGGTTCCCAGGGCCCCCCCCGCCAGAAAGGCCAGGAGGGTCCGGGGCAGCCTGAGCTGGCGGACAATGGCGATGTCCCGGCCGCTTATGCCCTGGGTCTGCCCCAGGATGATCCGCGCCGTATCCAGCAGGCCTATGGAGGAGCTGCCCAGGGAAGACCCGGCGCAGATAAAGACGAAGGAAATCAGGGCCCCCAGGAGGATTGTCCGCCCCGCCGCCGGTTTAGCGGTCCCTAAGGCCCGCATATTCCTCAGGATAAACCGCCCGGGCCATCTGGCGCAGGGCCAGGGTGATATGCTGGGAAGGCCGGGAGGAGGAATCCCCGTCGATGGCGTATACCCGGCCCTCCCGGACGGCGGCAAGCCCGGCAAAGCCCGGCCTGGCCTTGATCTCCCCGACCGGATCCTCGATAAAGGCCGCATTGGTCAGGATGATGTCGGGGTTCCGATCCAGGACGGCCTCCGCCCCCGGCGCAATCCACCCGGTCTTGTCGGCAAAGACGTTCACCGCCCCGATAATCCCGATCATCTCGTCCAGGAAAGTTTCCCGCCCCAGAGTCACCGGGTTGGGGAAGGGGGATATTTCCAGGTAAAGGCTTTTCCGCTTAAAGCCGGGGTCCGCGGTGAGCCGCCGCCCTACCGCCGCCACCTCCTCAATCTCCCCTTCCATGATCCGTATAAGCTCCCCCCCCCGCTCCGCCGCGCCGAGGGCCTCCGCTATGGCCGCAATGTCCCTTTTTATATCGGCAATCCCCCGGCTGGTGGGGATAAAGAGCAGCCGGACCCCCGAATCCTCCAGGACCTGGTAAGGATTGCCCCCGCCCCCGTAGGCGTTGGTCTCGCTGGAAATGATGATATCCGGCTCCAGCCCCAGGACCGCCTCCTGATCGGGGTGGAAGAAATCGATCTCCGCGGCCCCGGCAGGCAGCCCCGGCAGGGCCAGGGAGTATGCATCCGCCCCGACGATCCGGCCCCCCAGCCCCAGGCCGACGACGATCTCCGTATTGGCGGGGGCGGTGGAAATGATCCGCCGGGGAACGGCGCGGGGGGACGCGGCGGCTTCCGGCGCGGCCCGGGCCTCCCTGTTCCCTCCGCAGGCGCAAAAGGCCAGCAGCGCCCAAAGGAGCAGCGCCGGGCTTCCCCCTTTCCCCCCCGCGGGCTTTCCGCAATCTCCTATCCTGTGCATCCCCATAAGCATAGTCCATTTTGACCGCCCGTAAAAGGCGGCCCGGCTGTCCGCGCTTCGCGGTTTGGAAGATTCCGCATAGCGTCTGTATCTTGGGCGCATCCCCGCCTGCGGCGGGGACCGGGCTATCCGCTCCAATAAAAACCCTGCGGGTTTTTATTCCGCTCCTATCCCTTGCGCGGCCCAAACATGGCCTCCCTGCCATGTTTGGGCTGGGGTTTTTGCTTCGCAAAAACCCCAGGGGTTGAAAACAGC
>JAIRSD010000182.1 GCA_031255615.1 Treponema sp.
GGACGAATTAGTTGAAATTTGTTTCGACGGGCTTTTGATGCACGATTTTGGAGGCGATATTGTTGACCGGCATGTCGGCAGGTCTTGTGAAATTGATGGTTTAAGTAAATTAAAAGAAATGTTGCGGCAAAAAATTCAAAAAATTGCTCAATAGGTCTGTTCAGAAACTGAAGTTTCCAAACAACAACCGCTCAAAAAACGAAGAAAAACCTGGATTTCCTCGGGAAACCCATATTTTTCGCAAGTAGGCCGCTTGGCCTAAAAAATCGAATATGTGGGCGGAAGAAATTTACCACGAAGGCGAAGAAGGCGCACGAAGCCTGGGGATTGAAGACATTTTTCTATTCCTTCGTGTTCCTTTGTGCGCCTTGGTGGTTAACATTCTTATTCCCGGTTCCTTCGCTTATCCGGTGATTGAGGGTAAGTAAGGTACTGGCGAGCCTTAGCTCGCCCTGGTGGTTAACATTCCTGTTCCCGGTTGTTCCGCTTATCCGGTGATTGAGGGTAAGCAAGGTACTAGGAGGCAATAAACATGGCGGAATCGATAAATTTAGAGGCGCTTTCCAGCCGGGCGGGGTTTAACGCCGCCGTCCGGCATATAAAAAAGACGCTCCGTATCGCCGAAGATGTGGGAGACGGCGCCAACCTTGGGGATCTGCTTCATGATCCGGCAGAGGGCGAATTAAGCGGGGAACGGGCCGCCCTGATTCTGCGGATGCTCCTGGTGGATAAACTGGGCTACCAGACGCTGTCCGTTAATTTGGCTTCCGTGGCGGAGGATCTTCCCGCCCTGGCCCGGGAATTTTCCCGCTGGAACGGGGTGGATCTGGTGGTGTCCTATCAACACCCCGACCTGGGGCTTTTGACGGCGAACCCGAAATTGGAGGAGGAACTGGCCGGCCTCGGCCTTCCGCGCAAGCGGGAGCTCCTGGTTGTTTACGCGGGGAAGGGCTCGGCGCCGGCGGATGACTGGTGCAGGAAGGCGGCGGAACTGGCGGCGGATCTTTTTCAGGGCAGGAGGGTGAAGGTTCCCGCGGCCCTGCTTAACGGGCGATTTACCGTTAAAAAAACGCCGGGGCCGCAGGCGGGGCCGGAACGGGAATCGGAATCCCCGGAGCCGGTAAAGGGGGCTGGCAAAAAAGCCCCCCCCGCCGGGAAGCGGAAGGCCGCCCCCGCGGAAGAAGGGGCCGCCGAAGCATTACGGGCCGTTGAAGCGTCCCGCGCCGCCCCGGCGCTTGCCCCCGCTGTTCCCGCCGTCTCCAGGGGGGCGATGAAGATGACCCCCATGTATTCGGTGGCGGTGACCAACGAGTTGTTCCACAACGGCAACGTGGAGGCGTGGAAACGGATCATTGACAGTTACAAGGCGCGGTATCCCGATTTGCACGTATATATTTATTACGAGGGGGAACGAATATTGGATATTAATTCCCTGTTCAAATGGGGGAAGGTGAAACACGGCAGATCCATACAATTCGCCATTGCCGGGGCGGAGATAAAAGACGCAGCCAAGCTGCAACGCTACCTGGTGCAGGGTGCGAGCAGCCAGTTTGAGGCCTTCCTCCGGGGGCCGGTGAGCGGCGTTTTAAGGCTTTTCGGGTAAGGGGGAATCATGGATAAGGGCATACATTTTTTCAGCCAGAAACATACGATCCCCGCCGGTATTTCCCCCGAACTGCTGGGCATCAGGGGGCGGCAGGCCGGCGAATTCGCGGGGCTTGGTTTTCCCATCCTGCCGGGTTTTATTCTTGATACAAAAA
Organism: Treponema sp.; assembly: GCA_031255615.1. Next base: position 1,761 of record JAIRSD010000182.1, read on the forward strand.
TATCATCGAATATTAAGATAGACTCGATAAAAAAAGATCTGAATATCCTGCTGGAAAAATGCGGCGGCATAGTGGGAAGAACATACGGGGATGGGAAAAATCCCCTGCTTTTGAAAATTGTTATGTCTTCCAACCTGGCCGTTACCGCCTATCCCGCCCTCCATAATTTCGGCCTGACGAAAACGACCGTTGACGGTTTTGCCGCGTGGGTAGGGAAGGATTTTGCCGTCCATGAAATTCTTTTTCTGATCCGGGGCATGCTTAAGCTGGAGGAGCGGATCAAGGAGTTGGAGGCCAATGCCGGGGAACGGGAGGAGATTAGTTCCCGCCTGAAAATTCTGGACCGGATTCTGGATATCCGGGGGCCCTCCAATGAAGCGCGCCGGGAGGAGGCGGCCTCCGCGATAGACAAAACGGCGGCGGAATATATGGACGAGTACGCCCGCTATGTTCCCCCCGGATTTTTTGAGAACGCCGAGGATCAGCTTTTTTTGGCCCTGGACGAGATTTCCCGGATGTTCAGGCTGGACGATCAAAACGGCAACGATACCGCCCTTATGGTCGCCCCTATGGTGTATGGAAATTACGGGAAGGATTCCTGTTCCGGCGATTTTTTCAGCCGCGATATTGTTACCGGGGAAAAGAAACTCCAGGGCCGTTTTTTCCGGGGAAGGTTTAATGAAGTTGGCGCCTCCGGCCAGGACGGCGGGGACATTGAAAAAATCGATCCCCCCCACCTGAAGAATCTGCGGAAGATCGCCTGGACCCTGGAAGACACATTTAAGGAAATCCGCCGGATCCGTTTTACCGTGGAAAACGGGAAGCTCTGGCTTATCGAACAGCGTCCGGTGGAGCGGAAATCCACACGGGCGGAGCTCAAGCTGCTTCTGGACCTGGTGGACCGGAAGGTGCTGGATAAGGCCGGCATGATACGGGCCGTCGATCCGCCGCGTTTGCATGAAATCCTCCACCCCCTCATCGAGCCCGCCAGCGTCAAGGGGCTTAAAGGCTGGAAGGGGGGCATCGCCGGAGCCCCCGGCGCCGCCATCGGGCAGGCGTACTTTAGCACCGATTCCCTTTTGGAGGCCCGGAAACGCGCCCTTCAAAAGGGGCGGGACACCCGCTTTATTCTGGTCCTGGCCTCCTCCTTCGCGGAGGATGTGAAAGCCATTGAAGTAAGCGCCGGGGTCCTTACCGCCGAGGGGGGATACGCCGCCCACGCATCGGTGGTGGCCCGGCAGTACGGCAAGGTGTCCCTGGTGGCCCCGGAATTGAAGATCCGAGGGAAAAAGGCCGTCCTGGGGGATCTGTCCTTCGCCGAAGGGGACTACCTTACCATCGACGTACCCTTCCACGGGCGGTCCGCCGTTTACCAGGGAACCGCGGCGTTGATTGAACCGGACCCCCGGGAATCGGGGCTATTGGATCTGATCGCGGCGGCCAAGGGATTCCTGAAAAAATTCCAAATCCGGGCCAACGCGGACAGCCCCCGGGACGCGGCGCTGGCCCTGTCCTTTGGCGCGGACGGCATCGGCCTGTGCCGGACGGAACACATGTTCCTTAAGGCGGACCGGATCAACGTGTTCCGGGAGATGCTCCTTTCACGCGACGAAAAGGAGCGGGCGAAGGCCCTGGATAAACTTCAGGTGATGCAGCGGGAGGACTTTTACCGCATCTTCAAAGTGATGGCGGGAAAGGAAGTAACCATCCGGCTTTTGGATTCCCCCCTCCACGAGTTCATGCCCCACACCGACGATGAACTTGCCGCCTACCTCGATTACGCCGCGGGAGATGCCAAAGGCGCCGGCGATGCCGGAAACACCGGGGGAAAAAAGCAAAAAACCGCCAGGGCGGAGATTGCGGCCCGGATCGACGGCCTCCACGAGTTCAACCCCATGCTGGGCCGCCGGGGCTGCCGCATCGCCGTATCCTATCCTGAAATCTACGCCATGCAGATAAAAGCCGTCTTCGAGGCCGCCGCCCGCCTGCGCTCCGAAAAGATAGAGCCGCGGCTGTCGATCATGGTTCCCGTCGTGATGAACGCCGCGGAACTTAAACTTATCGCCTACGGCAAGAAAATTGAGGGGGCCAGCTATCCGGGCATCGTTGACATTGAGGAAGCCCTGCGCCGGGAGCGGAAAACGCCGCCGCTGGATTATTCCATCGGAGTCATGGTGGAGCTTCCCGCCGCCGCCCTGGGTGCGGCCGAGATCGCCCGCTACGCCGGCTTCTTCAGCTTCGGCACCAACGATCTTACCCAAACCACCCTGGGCATTTCCCGGGACGATTTTACCGCCTTCATGCCCGACTATACCCGCTTTGATCTGATCCGGGGGAACCCCTTCAGCGTCCTGGATCCCAGCGTAAAAAATATCATCGAGCTGGCGGTGGAACGGGGACGGCTTACCCGGCCCGATCTGGTCTGCGGCCTCTGCGGAGAACACGGCGCCAACCCGGAGAACCTGCGCTTCTGTATGGACGCGGGGCTGGACTACATATCCTGTTCACCCTATTCGGTGCCCGTCGCTCTTTTGGCCGCGGCCAGGGAAGAAATATCCCGTCAAGGTCCGGCCTGAAAACGCCGAATAGAGCATTGCTATTGGGCGCATTTTTTTGCTTCGCAAAAAAACCGGGCTATCCGCTCCAACAAAAACCCTGCGGGTTTTTGTTAGCCGCTCCTATCCCTTGCGCGGGCGCGAAAGCCGCGCCTGCGGCGCGGCTTTCGCCTTCTCAGTTTTGGCGCTCCGCGCCAAAACTCATGAAGATTTTTCCGGCGGGCGGGGGCTTTCGCGGCGCGCCGCGAAAGCCCAAAGGCCGCTTAAAAACGACGAAAAACGCGAATTTTTTCGAAGAATCCGCGTTTTTTGCAAGACTTGTTCAATAACCAAGCGGGTTATGAAACAAGTCCGGCATCAGGAATTGCTGCCAAATTCGTTTTTAAAGGCCATGTTTTTCGCGATAGTTTCCGCCGCGGCGCGGGCCACTTTTTTTGCGTCCGCCTGCGGCAGGGAACCGTCCCTGTTGAAGGACTTCTCAAAAAAGAGTTCCATGATCTGGTAGATATCCGGGGAATTGTAAAAAACAAAAGATATATTGAGACCCGAAGGCCGCATAATGGTAAAGGACGACAGCGATTCTATCGGCTCCCGGGAGATCATGGCCTTGATCTGATTCTTCGCGGTAAAAATTTCCAGTTCCTTAAAACGGAGGGGAATTTTTTCTCCCGTGTCCCGCAGATACGGCTCGATGCCCTTGTGGGGGTAGGACGCCGGTTCCAGAAGGATGTGCATTTTTTTCCCCTGGGACTGGAAGGTAAGGCTGTTCCCTTCCTGGTAAATCGCCTTGACTCCGGAATAGGAAACCACCTCGTAGACTACATAACCGCTCTTTGGATTGACAAAGGAAGAAACGACATACGCCTCGTCCTTGGGCAGTTTATTCTGGGAGTAGGCCTCAAAAAGATCCATAGCCTTGATTACCATCTTAGCCTCCTGGTCTCATTATAACAGAATACCCCGAATCCGCAATAAATACCCGCGGGTTCCGCGAACCCACGGTTTGCGCTCCGGCGCGAATTCCGCGAAGCGGCAGGCGCAGGGGCTTTGCTTCGGCCTCCCCGCCGGCGCGGCTTTCGCCCCGCGGGCCTGGAGCCGCCCCGCCCCGCCTGCGGCAAAACGGCGGTACATTGGGCAGCAGGGGAGAAACAAAAAGTGGGGGGAGCGGAATAGACCGGAGGGCCAGACCGGAGGCCTGGCCTGAGGACTATGAAGCGGGGGGGAGCCGCCCGCCGCCGGGGGCGGCGTAAAGCCGGTGTTTCCCCCGCGGGGAAGGCCCCGCTCCCCCTCCTTTCAGCGATCATGCACCGGTTGTTTATCGGTCGTTTATATGGTTTATCGGTCTTCGCGCCGGGCGTTCATTTTCATTGGAAACACCGCCGGACTGAAACAAACTGCAATATATTTAAAAATAATCTATTTGTGTTGCAAAATCCGCCTTTTAATGAACCCGGATAGCCTCCGGTTTTTGGGAACCGCCGTCTTTCATATCAGAGTTGTTCAAGAACTTCAGCTTCCGAACAACAACCGCTTTTGAAGAAAACCTGGATTTCCTCGGGAAACCCATATTTTCCGCAAGGCTTGTTTAATAACCCGGTGGTTATTGAACAAGTCCATCATCTTATGCAAGGAGAAAGAGAATGAAACATTTGATTCCTTTCCGAGTCTTCATCGTCCTTTTGACGGTGTTGTTCGCCCTCAGCGGCTGCCGCACGGATGCGGGGGACCCGCCCGCCGGCCAGCCCGGCGGTCAGCCGCCCAGCACGCCGGATAAGCGAAACGACCGGGAACAAGGATATTAACCACGAAGGCGCACCAAGGCGAGCTGCGGCTCGCCAGGAACACGAAGGAATGAAAAAGCGCCTTCAAGCCCCGCCCTTCGTGCGCCTTCCTCGCCTTCGTGGTAAATTTCTTATGATTACGGCAGCCTTTGGCGGCATAATCCCTTTGCGGGGTTATGCCGCTTTTTTATGGTACGCGGAACAGAGCCGGCCCTGGGGCCGGCCCGCCGCGGCGCGGCGGGCCGCAATGCGGCGCGGCGAATCCCCTTATTTCGCCCGGGACAGCGTTACCGCGGCGGTAGTTACAATGTCGTCCACCGACGCGCCCCGGGAAAGATCGCTTATAGGTTTGGCGAATCCCTGGAGGAAGGGGCCGTAGGCCTCCGCCTTGCCCAGACGCTGGACCAGCTTGTAGCCGATATTGCCCGCCCCCAGATCGGGGAAGACGAGAGTGTTCACCTTTCCCCGGACGGGGCTGCCGGGGGCCTTTTTGTCGGTAACGCCGGGAACCAGGGCGGCGTCGGCCTGCAGCTCCCCGTCAAAGACAAAGCCGGGATTCCGCTCCTTGAGAATCTCCACCGCCCTTTGCACCTTGGCCACGTCGTCGTGTTTTGCCGATCCCTTGGTGGAAAAGGAGAGCAGGGCCAGCACCGGCTCCTGCCCCAGGAATTCCCGGCAGGAAAGGGCGGCGCTCTGGGCGATGTCGGCAAGCTGCTCCGCCGTGGGATCCGGCACAACGGCGCAGTCGCTGAAAATAAGGGAGCCCCCGCAGCCCCAGGCCGGATCCAGCCCGGTCATCACAAAACAGGAGGAGGCGGTCTTGAGGCCCGGCAAGGTCCCAATAATGCCGAGCCCCGCCCGCAGCACGTTGCCGGTGGTGTTTTCCGCCCCCGCTACGCTGGCGTCCGCGTCCCCCTGGCGGACCATCATCGATCCCCAGCGCAGGGGATCCATTATATCGGCCTGGGCCTTTTCCATCGTTATGGGTTCCACGACGGCCCCCCCCTTGGCCTTTTTCGCCTCCTCCTTGGCGTGGACCATGTCGTAGTAAGTCCGGGCGTAGTCCGTCCGGCAGGAGGAAAGTTCGGGGTCGACAATATCGATCCCCCGAAGCTCCACCCCCTCCCCCGCGGCGATAGCGTCGATCTCCGACTGCCTTCCGATGAGCGTTACCAGCGCGGCGAGCCCCTCGTCCGTGATTATCCGGGCCGCCTTGATGGTCCGGAGATCGGTTCCTTCGGGAAATACCAGCTTTTTCTGCATCGACTTGGCCTTGGCCTTCATTTCGCTTACAAAGTCCATACATCCTCCTGTAGCCCGCCTCCTGGAAGACCGGCTTAATTTCTGTCCCAAACCGGCGGTTCTGGAACACCTGTCTATGTTGTATCATAATTCCTGCCGGGGCCGGGGGCAAGGGTGTGCTTCCGCCGCTTTGCGGTTGATCAAACGCCGTATAGCGAGTCCTATAGGGGCGCATTTTTGCGGCTGCGCCGCAAAAACCGGGCTATCCGCTTCAATCCTTTTGCCCGGCGGACCGGGCAAAAGGATACCGCTTCTATCCCTTGCGCGGGCGAAAGCCGCGCCCGGCGCGGCTTTCGCCTTTCGCTGTGCCCCGCCTTTGACGGATGGCGGGAAAAGGGGATCCCGGTGTGAAAAGGCCCCGGGCCCGGAGCGCGGCCCCGGCAGGGACGCCGAAGCGCGGCGCCGGGGTTTTGCGGAGTTCCGCGGCGCGCCGCGAAACTCCGCACGGGGGAGCGGCATCCATCAAGTGGCCGCGCTCCGCGCGGCAACTCAGGGGCGTAGCCCGCGCAAGGGATAGGAGCGGAATAAAAACCCGCAGGGTTTTTGTTAGAGCGGATAGCCCGGTCCCCGCCGCAGGCGGGGATGCGCCCAACCC
>JAIRSD010000201.1 GCA_031255615.1 Treponema sp.
ATTCCTGTTCCCGGTATTTTCGCTTATCCGATGCTTTAGTGTAAACGAACTATCATCAGGCTGCCTGGTCTAAAAGGCAGAATATGCGGATGCAAAATATTGACCACGAAGGCGAAAAAGGCGCACGAAGACCGGGTATTGGAATCGCATATACATTCCTTCGTGTACCTTGGTGCGCCTTTGTGGTTAAAATTCCCATTCCCGGTAGTTTCGCTTATCCAGGCCGCCAAGCCGTCGCATACAGCCGGAACGTTTAGTGTAAACAAAGCATCATCAGGCTGCCTGGGCTAAAGGCGAATATGCGGATATAAGATATTGACCACGAAGGCGAAGAAGGCGCACGAAAGGCGTGGATTGGAAGCGCATATACATTCCTTCGTGTACCTGGCGAGCCGCGGCTCGCCTTGGTGCGCCTTTGTGGTTAACATTCCTGTTCCCGGTAGTTTCGCTTATCCAGGCCGCCAAGCCGTCGCATACAGCCGGAACGTTCAGTGTAAACAAAGTATCATCAGGCTGCCTGGGCTAAAGGCAGAATATACGGATGTAAAATATTGACCACAAGGAAGAGGAACAAATAACGCTCCCCCGGCCCCGCCTGCGGCCGCCTCGACAGCCCGGCCCCTAAGCCGGAGATGCGCCGGCATTCGCGTGATGCGGGGCTGTTTCCAAACCGGGAACTGCCGGACTACGGGGCAAGCGCCCCGCCGATGTCCCTTACAATGCCCCCGTCGATAGCCCCCTTTTCCGCCATGCCGGAGAGGATCTCCATGGCGCTGCCGTGGTCCCGGGCGGGATGGTAGGGCCGTTCCTCGCTGACCGCCTGGTAAATATCAAGGCAGGCCAGAAGCCGGGAATTGAAGTCCAGCTCCGCCCCGGTCTTGCCCAGGGGGTAGCCGGAGCCGTCGAGTTTTTCGTGGTGGTTGGCGGCCCAGACGCGGACCTCGTTAAGCCCGCCGGCGCAGCCTTCCAGACCGGCCAGCAGCTCCGCCGTTTTTTGGACATGGGCCGCCATTTGCCGGAATTCCTCCGGACTTAAGCCGCCCGGCTTTTCCAGAATCTCCAGGGGAATCGCCAGCTTGCCGATGTCGTGCAGATTCGCCGCCAGGGAGAGCAGATTGCGTTCCGCGGTTCCGCAGCCGTAGTAATCGGCCATGACCAGTGCCTTTTGTACGATCCCCGAGGAATGGCGCTCGGTAAAAACCGATTTATAGTCGATAACCCGGCCCATGAAGGCGGTAATCTCCGGCAGCCGGGGATTAGCGTTGTCCACTTCCCAGGGGGGGATAAGTTTTTCCACGGTCCTGTTGATCTCGCCGTCCCTGAGGGAAAGAAGCATATCCTCGTCCAGGACCGACATAAAAAGGGACTGGGTTTCCGGGAAAAACCGGCAGGACCGCCGGATATATTCCCCGATCCGCGGAATATCCGCCGGACCGCGGCGCTGCAGGTGCCAGGAAACATCCACCTCGTCGGCGATGCCGATAATCTCCGCCTCAAAAGGATAATCCGTCTTTTCGTAGGGCCCCGAACCGTCCGCCCGCTCGTGGTGGTAAAGAATAAGGTCCTTAATATCCTTGGGAAATTCCAGACTTTCGATGTTCCGCTGCCCGTATTCGCAGTGTTTTTTCATCGCCGCGTCGTGGCGCCTCCCCTTCTGTTCGGCTATAATGTATTCAGTCAAGGCGTTGTCGTGGAGCAGGGCGCAGCAGGTCAGCGTAATGAGACTATCCCTGTCCATGCCCATATTGCGGCCCATGGCCGCGCAGAGGGCCGCCGTCCGTTTACCGTGGTGGGTGCTGGCCCCCAGAATTTCCCCCTCCACAATGTCCAGGGCCTCTCCAAACACCATGATGAGTTTGTCCATCCTAAAATTCATACACCAAGTATACTCAAAGCGGGGGAGATAAAAACCCCTCCCGTAAAAATGATCAGCCCCCTGGCGAATCCCTGTTGGGCGCATTTTTTGCGGCTGCGCCGCAAAAAACCGGGCTATCCGGGGCTCCGGCTTCGCCTCCGGCCCCGGCGCTCCGCGCCGGGTCTGCTCCGCACCCCTCCTATCCCTTGCGCGGGCGAAAGCCGCGCCCGGCGCGGCTTTCGCCTTCTGAGTTTTTGCTCCGCAAAAACTCGCGGGACCTTATCCCCCGGGCGGAGTTTACGCGGAGCGTAAACTCCAAACACCCGGCCTTTGGATCCGGCCTCCCTATCGGCAGCGCCTTCGCCGTTCACCGCCCCTCATGCGAGTCTGTCCATAATGGAGTTGTTCAATAACCCGGTTGGTTATTGAACAACTCCAATGCGTCTACTGCCTTGATTACACGAAACCACCGGATAAGCGAAACGACCGCGAACAGGAATGTTAACCACAGGGCGCACCAAGGCGGGCTGCGGATCGCCGGGAACACGAAGGAATGAAAAAGCCCCTTCAATCCCCGCCCTTCCTGCGCCTTCCCCGCCCTGGTGGTCAATTTCTTCCGTCCGCATATCTGATTTTTAGGCCAGACAGCCTCCTGCAATAGGGGTTGTTCAGAAACTGAAGTTTCTGAACAACCCCTATTGTGGACAGACGCTAATTCATCAGGATTTCCGGGTATTCCGCCGCGTAGCGCCGGAGCTGGGGGTTGGAGGGATCCTGCGCCAGGGCCTGGCGGAGATAGATAAGGGCCCGGGCCTTCTCCGGACGGCGGAAGTGGTAAAACTCGAACATGGCAATGAGGGAAGAAAGATTCCGGGGGTCCGCGAAAAGACTGGCCCGCAGATCCGCCACCACCTGATCGTCGCCGCTCCGGATGCGGCTGCGGAGGTAGTAGTAGGGGCTTTTCTGGGAATCCGTCAGCCCCGCGGCAAGACGGCTTTCGATAAGGCGGCCCGCCTCCGCCTGGCGGCCCGTCTCGATGAGGGCGGAAATATAGGCCGCCACCCCCTCGTCGTTGTCGGGGTTCCGCTCGTAAAGATCCCTGGCGTAGGAGAGGGCCGCGGCGTTGTTCCCCAAACCCTGTTCTATGGTGTAGGCGCTGAGGAGGTCCCCATCCCGGGGATCATTCAGAAGGGGGCTAAGGTAGTCCCTGGCGGCCTCCCAGTTTCCGGCCTTAATATTGTCCCGCACCGCCAGACGGATCACATCGGCGCCGGGATTCCCCTCCAAAAGACCCTTGAGCAGGGCCCGGCCTTCCTCCAGGTCCTCGCTCCGGGGGGATTCCAAAAAAAGCCGCACCGCGTAGATCAGGGCCTCCCCCGAGGCGGCGCCGGAATGGACAAGGGCGCGGAGGGAGTTAATCGCCCCCTCCCGGTTCCCCATGCCCTCCTCCAGGATTCTGGCCTGGAGAAAATGGTAGAAGGGGTTCCGCCCGCTGACGGCGGCGTACAGCTCCAGGGGGCGCTGGGCGGAGAGAAAACGGCCCTGCTCCACCAGGGCGTGGGCCAGCATAAGAAGCAGCTCCCCGTCCCGGGAATCCTGCCGCAGGATTTCCACGATGGCGGTTTCCGCCTGGGCCCAGTCCCCCCGGCGGTAGTAGGCAACGGCGAGCTGCTGTTTAACCGCGGAATTGTCGGAAAAATTCCGGACCATCTCCTGAAGATCCCGGATCGCGCCGTCCAGGTCCCCTGCCTGGATTTTGAGTCTGGCAAGGGCCAGACCGGCGGGGTAACATTCCGCGGAAAGCCCCAGGGCCCGGCGGTAGGCCCTTTCCGCCTCCCCGGAATTGCCGGTCCGCTCGTGGACCATGCCGATAAACAGGGGCGCCAGCACGGAACCGGAATTCAAGACCGCCGCCCGTCTGAGATCCGGCAGGGCGGGAAGCAGCCGGTCCTCCCGGGTCTCGTCAAGGAGGGCCAGAAAGGGAAGGACAAATTCCAGGTAGTCCAGGGAGTTCCCCGGCGGGCTGGTGTACACTCCCTGCTCGACGTCCCGCAGGATCCGCGCGTAATTGTGGGACTGGGGAGGGTCCGGGGAGGGGAACCGGGCGTTGATGCCGGGGTAGACCCGCCGGAACAGGTTGACGTTTACGGCGCTCATGATCCTGCCGAATTCGCCGGTCCCCAGATTCCGCTGCTGTATCTGATCCAGGGCCCGCTCCATAAGGGAAGGAATCCCCGATTCGGTAAGGGCGCGGATTTCCTCCGCTATGCTTTGCCGGTCGTTTTGGCCGAAACCCGGCAGGGGGCCGGCCAAAAAAAACAGGAAAGCCAGGGGGGGAACAAAAAAAAATCCCTGGGGCTTCACTGTTTCGGGTCCCCGGCGCTGAATTTGGAACCAAAGGATACAAGAACCAGCACCAGACCCGCTAAAACGATAAGGAGAGGCCACCAATCCAGCATGAATTGGCGGAATGAAAAACTGACAAGATCAAACGAGAATACCAGAAGGGCCAAACCCAGGATCACAAAGGCGATTGAGGGGACCACATAGACGGTATGAAGGGTCCCAAAACGGCGCCACCCCGCGGGAAACAGGGACAGGCCGGCAAAGACCGAAAGGAGGGGCCAGCTCTCGGAGAAACGGAGGGGAAAAATCTTCAGCGCCAAAAGAAACAGAAAGAATCCCACCTGGAGGAAAAAGGCGGAAAGGAACAGGTACAACCCCCGCTTGCTCAGTTGAATCGCCATGGCCGCGCAGATGCTTCCCAGGATCACGAACAGAAAAGAAAGGGCCGCGGAGACTTGGGATATTCCCGCCAGGGAACCCAGCAAAAAGACGGTGCCCAGAAACATAAAAATCAGACCGACGACAAAAATAACCCGTGCGATGGTACGGCGGGAGAGCATACCCATACTAAAAGTATAGCTATATCCCCCTTCCCTGCCAACCTAGTTTTCCGGTACCATGGGGCCGGTGAAACGACTGCCCCTAAAAATTTCCCTGGTTCTATTAAGCGGCATGGTATGGCCCCTTGTTTCCTGCGGCGGTTCCGGCATAGCTTCCCCCCTTTCCTCCGTAACCGCCCTGATCGGCATAGGGGAACCCGCGGCGGATCCCTACTACCTGGCGGGGACCAAAGAAAATCAGAAATACCTGGAGGAACTCTTTTCCCTTTTGGCCCGGGAAACGGAGGGCGGGGAAGAACGGTTTGTCCTCATCCGGGAAATCGCCAACACCTACGCCCGGCTGGAAGAATATCCCCGGCTTATCAACTTCCTGAGCGGCGAAATCAGCAGCCGCCCCGAGGATCTTTACAACCCCTACTATCTTTTAATGATCGGCTACGCCTACCTCCAGCAGGACGCCTACCCGGCGGCGGCCCTGTATTTCGATATTATCGTAAAAAATTACCCGGACCTGGAAATTCAGGGCCAGTCTATCCACCTGGCCTGTCTTCAGCAGCTTATCGGCATGGTGGAAAACAGCGAACAGCGGGTCTGGTACCACCGGGAATTGATCTCCCGCTTTCCCGATCAGATCGATCTGGGGGAGGCCTACTTTATGTTGGCCCAGGCCTACGAGGAGACCGGAGATTGGAACGGGGCGATTCAGGCCTATACCCAGTACCTGCCCTACCAGGGGACCATCATCGCCCATTTTCCCCGGGCCGATAATTACGCCAAACAGCTCGTTGATTTCAACAATTCCCCCAAAGATTGGACCTTTGAAAATCTCAATTCCCTGGTAAACGCCGTCAAAGCCGCCATCGACGCGGGGTCCAGCAGCCGCCTCCTTGCCTGCCGGGCGAAGGTTAATTTTTTCGCCCGTTCATGGGAGCAAGAGGAAACCGACGATTCGGGGATGTCGGAATTTAACCTGTCGGATTTTATGCGGAACAGCCGGATCCGTTACGCCGATACCCTGGCCGCGGGCTCCAACGCCAACGAGGCGTACCTCAGAACTTGGGGCTGGTCCCAGTACATTTCCACCTGGTACCTCTATTTTAGGAAGATCTACTTTCCCCTGGATCCGGAGATCCACGGACGCTGGGAATGGGCGGGAGTCTACTATGGGGAAAAATTCTAAAACCCGGACCGCCCTTTTCGCGGGGCCCTTCCTGTTCCTGGTTCTTTCCCTGGGAGCCCAGGAGGATCCGGCATCCCTGGCCGGAGAATTCCCCCGGCCCCTGCGCCGGCAGATATTCTCTCCGCCGGAACGCCTGACCTCTTCCCCGGCCGCCGGGAGAATCCCGGCGGATCCACCGGCCCTTTCCATCTCCGGCATCGCGGAACCCCTCACCCAGGAGTATATCAACCGCTACACGAAGCCCGCGGGCCTGGCCTGGCTTAAAGAATCGATAGAACGGGGGGCCCCCTACCTGGGTTTTATCCGGGAGGAGATCGCAAAGCGGGGCCTGCCGGCGGAACTCCTGTACCTGCCGGTCATCGAATCCGGCTACGTCCCCGGCGCCGTGAGCCGTTCCGGGGCCGCGGGGCTGTGGCAGTTTATGCGGAATTCCATTGCCCCCTTTGATATGCGGGTGGACGGCTGGATAGACGAGCGGATGGACTTCTGGAAATCCACCCAGGGGGCTTTGCGGAAGCTGGAGGAGAATTATCAAATATTGGGGGACTGGGCCCTGGCTCTGGCGGCCTACAACGCGGGGCTGGGGGGGGTAAACCAGGCGATTAAGCGCGGCGGGGTGAAGGATTACTGGGAGCTTTCCCGGCGGAAGATCCTGCGGACCGAAACCGTCCACTATGTGCCCAAATTCCTGGCGGCGGCCCATATCCTTTCCCAGCCCCGGAAATACGGCCTGGAAAGCTGGCGGGAAAACGCCCGCTGGACCAGGGTTCCGGCGGGGAAAATGGTGGATCTCAGCATCCTGGCCCAGGAAGCGGCAATCGATCCCGTCCTCCTCCGGGAGGGGAACCGGGAACTGCTCTACAACGCCAGCCCCCCGGAATCCGGCCACCTGATCAAGGTCCCCGCGGAAAGCGCCGCCAGGGTGGAGGAAGTCCTGAACCGGCAGGGCCTGGAGCTGATGCGGAACTACTACTACCATACGATCAGCTTTGGGGACACCCTCTCCGCCCTGGCCCTCCATTACGGGGTCAGCGTCTCCCTCATCGAAAAGACCAATCCGGGGATACGGAGCCATGCCCTCAGAATCGGCAGCCGCCTCAAGATCCCCGCCCTTAAGGAAGTAAAACCCTATACCAACAATGCCCAGCAGGGCGGCGACGCCGCATCCTTTACGGGAATCTATCTGGTCAAAAAGGGGGACACCCTCTGGTCTATCGCCCTGGCCTACGGCACGGATCCCCTGAACCTGGCACGGGCGAATAATATGGACATCGGGGGCCTTCTCCGCGAAGGACGGACCCTGAAGGTGCCGATAAGATAGGTGATGGATCTTTCAAAGGGCGGCCTTTGCCGCCGCGTGTTATGCTGCATTTTCAGCCTCGCCGCCCTCCGGGGGGGGGCCCAATCGACGGCCGCAAGCATCTCCGGCGCCCTGGCGTGGGACAAAATGGAAGTTTCCGCCCAGGTTTCCCTGAACATGAAATCCGCGGGCCTGCGGCTTCCCGCCGGCAGAACCGGGGGGGAAGAAATTATCGCCGCGGAGTACATGGCCCTGATGCGGCCCCTGATCCTCTCGATTCCGGTGGATTCCTCCAGTATAGCGGCGGATCATCTAACGGGGGGGGGATTCTCCCTCCACAAGGCGGAAAGCTACGTCCTTTCGGCCCGGACCACCCCGCCGGCCATGAGCCCCGACCTGGCGTATATGCGGGCGGCCTATACCATCAGCCTGGGGAAACTTTCCGCGGAATTCGTCAACAACCGCCGCCCCCTGGCCCCCCCGCGGGTTCTGGCGTCCCTGCCCGGAGCGGCCTATACGGGAATCGTCGTCATCGCCGGGGGGGAACTGCCCCTCCACGGAACCAAACGGAGCGCCCGGGTCGTCCCCTGCCTTTTCCCCCGAATCTGGGACAGCGATATGCGGCTGATCTACGACAAGGATATGCTGGAATCCCGGGAAAGCGTCATGGTCCACTACGGGGCGGAGGATTCGATCTTTCAAAGAAACCCTTCCGGCCTTTCGGCGGAGATGGAAGCCCTGGTGGGGGACAAGCCCCTGAGGATTCTGGCCCGGGGAGTCTTCGGAATCCGGCCCACGGACCCCATCATCGACCGGGAAGACGCCATGGCCGTCATTTCCAGCGAGGAAAACCGCCTCCTCCTGCGGGAAGGCAGGGTGGTCATCATCCTGGACAAGGATCTGCTGAAGACGGAATTCTGAGGGAAAGCCGGATTATTCAATAGGTCCATTGTTTGGGCGCATCCCCGCCTGCGGCGCGGCTGCTCCGCACCCTTTATCCTTTGCGCTGCTCAACATCCGGCATCCGTGCCGGCTTGCCTGGATGGAGTTTCGCGCAGCGAAACTCCGGGAAACCAAAACGCGCAGCGTTTTGGTTCGGCGTCCCTGCCGGCCTGAAACAACGGAAGGCTTGTGAGTTTCGCGGCGGAGCGCGAAACTCCGCACAGCGGACGGCGGCCTGAAGGCGCCGCGCGGAGCGCGGCGCCTCAGAGGCGAAAGCCGCGCCGCTCGGCGCGGCTTTCGCCCGCGCAAGGGATAGGAGCGGAATAAAAACCCGCAGGGTTTTTGTTAGAGCGGATAGCCCGGTTTTTTTGCGAAGCAAAAAAATGCGCCCAACCTGCACTCGATGCGGGGCGCGGTCTAAACCGGGAAGCGTCCGCCGAATCCTCTTTGTGGACGGGATCGCTTATTTTGATTAACATGAAGGGTATGAAAAAAGCCATGAAAGGGGCCCTGGCCCTGGGATGCGTCCTCCTGTTTTCCTGCGGCGGGGGGGAGGAACTGTCGCTGGAAGAGATTGAAAAACGGGGCAGAGAGGGGCTCGCCGAAATACTGGCCGCGACGGTCGCCAAACCCTGGCGGGGGGAAGAATTTACCGCCGGCGTTGCGGGGGGGACCTGGAATGCCAGCAGCACCGGGGAACCGAAAAGTTTTAACCTGCTGGTGGCGGAGCGGGACGCGGAGACGAACGCCATTGTGGGCAGTATGCACGATTACCTTCTGAGCTACGATGTGGTGCGCCGGGAGTGGAAAGCCGGCTGCGCCGAGGCGGAGATAGCGGTGGACGAGGAATCGGGAACCATGGACGTGATCTACACTCTGCGGGAAAATCTTTATTGGAGTTACTATCAGGACGACCGGCCCGCCGTTCCCGTAACCAGCGACGATGTGGTGTTTTGGTACAATGAAATTCAGGGGGACCGGCAGTTTCAAAGTTCCTCCTACAACAGCCAGTTTATGACCCTGGAAGACGGCGGGGAGGCCCATATCGACATCAGAAAGATTGACGACCGGCGTTTCGCCTTCCACTTTCCCCGGCCGGACGCGGATCCCCTTCTGGCGACGAATATGAATTTCGGCCCCGCCTTTATATACCGGGAAGCGAAGGAGTCCGGGGGGGGCCAGGGGGTGCTGGATCTCTTTAACGTATCCACGGATCCCCGGCTGATTCCTTCCATGGGGCCCTGGTTTTTGATCGAATATATTCCCGGCCAGCGGCTGGTCTACAAGCGGAATCAGGATTACTGGGAAAAGGGCGCCGCCGGTCTGAGCGTTCCGTACGTCGAAGAACGGATCGTTCAAATTCTGCCGGATCAGAATACCCAACTGCTGGTATTCAAGGAGGGCGGGCTGGAGGGCTACTCGTCCCGCCCGGAGGACCTGGACGATCTTATCAAGAATCAGCATACCGGCTACACGGTGTTTAACGCGGAGGGGAGTATCGCCGCGGGGCTTTGGAGTTTTAATCAAAATCCCCAAAACAGGGACAGCCCCCAGTACGAGTGGTTCACTCAAAAGGAATTCCGCCAGGCCATGAGCTGTCTGCTTAACCGGAACCGGATCATCGCCCAGGTATACCGGGGGCTGGCGGAGCCGAAACTCGATTTTTTTCCTCCCCCCAACCCCTTCTACAACGAAGATATTACGCTGCGCTACCTCTACGATCCGGAACGGGCGGTGGAGCTGTTAAAGTCCATCGGCATCAAACGGGATCGGCGGGGGATTATGCGGGACGGTAAAAACAGGCAGATTGAGTTCGACCTTTCTATTTCCAGCGACGTGACCGTTGTCGCGGATATGGCCTCGATCATCCGGAACGAACTGGAAAAGCTGGGAATCAAAATGAATATCCGGGCCGTGGATTTCCAAAAGCAGGTGGAACAGCTTAGTTCCACCTACGATTGGCAGTCCATTATCATCACCCTGGGGTCCACCTTCTTCCCTACCCAGGGGAGCAATGTCTGGCCTTCCACGGGGAACCTCCATCTTTGGCATCCCTTGCAGGAAAGCCCCGCCACCGAATGGGAAGCCCGGGTGGACTATCTCTACAACGAGGGGAAATACACTATCGACAGGGAGGCGGCGAAAAAAATATGGGACGAGTATCAGGAGATCATCCTGGAACAGTGTCCGGTGATCTACCTTCTTAGACCCCGCAGTTTTTTCGCCCTGCGGAATCGCTGGGATCTTTCCAATTTTTATTATGATAATTTGAACGGCGTGGAAAGCTCCCACATCTTTCTCAAGCAGCCCTAATGCGGAAGCTCCTCGTTCCGGTTTTTAAATTTCGCCGCCGCTTTCCCCTGGCCGCCTATATTCTGAGCCGTGTTTTTACCATGGCGGCTACCTTGTTTATTCTGGGGCTGGCGGTCTTTTTGCTGATGGATCTCGCCCCCGGGGATATTGTAAGCCAGCTTATGATGCAGCAGCTTTTTGCGGATGAAGGATTTAACCGCGGGGGGGAGCGCAACTTTACCGCGGAACAGTTCGCGGCCCAGCGGACGGCCCTGGGGCTGGACAGGCCCTTTTACGAGCAGTACTTCCACTGGCTGGGCAGGGTCCTCCTGCACGGGGATCTGGGGGTCAGCCTGATAAGCCGGGCGCCGGTCTCCTTCCTTATCGCCAGCCGGCTTTTTAATTCGGTTCTGCTCAACCTTATTTCCCTGGTGCTCATCACCTCCTTTTCATTCCTCCTGGGGGTATATTTTTCCACCAAGGCGGGGACCAGGGCCGACATGGCGGTAAGTTTCTTCGCCCTGGTCCTCCACGCATTTCCAGGGATTCTGCTCCTCATCCTTTTGCAGCTTTTTGCCTCGACGACCGGCCTTTTCCCGGTTACCGCCTATCCCTCCTTCCCCTTTTCCGAGGCCCCCGGCCGTTTTGTGTTCTCCTACGTCCACCATATTTTCCTTCCCCTCCTCTCCGCCTTTTTGGGGGGCATAGGGGGGACCCTGCGGATGATCCGGGCCACCATGCTGGACCAGCTTGGCCAGCCCTATATCACGAGCCTCCGCTCCCGGGGCATCGCCGAATGGCGGATCTATCTGTGCCACGCCTTTAGAAACACCCTTAATCCCTATATCACGGGGAGCGCGAATCTGCTGGCGAGCCTTTTTTCCGGTTCCCTGATTCTGGAAATAATTTTTGCCTACCCCGGCATCGGGCGGCTTATGTACGAGGCGGTGATCCAGGAAGACGTCAACCTGGTGCTCACCAATATTATGTTCATATCCTTTCTGGTCCTCCTGGGGATGGTGCTGGCCGATGTCCTCCTGGCTTTGGTGGACCCCCGGATCAGATACGGGAAGGAGTAGGGGCGGGGCATGAAAAAATTCCTCCGTTATTTACGCGCCCGGCCCCTGGGGTTTGCCGCCGTTCTTATCCTGGTTCTCCTGTACCTGGTCATGATCCTTGCCGAATTCGTCGCCCCCTACGGGGCCAATACCTCCTTTCCGGAGTACAGCTACCATCCCCCCAATGTCAGATTCCACCGGGGAAGGCTTACGGCCCAGGAATGGCGGGTTACCAACACGGTAAACTGGAAGTACGTCCGGGTCCGGGACCGGTACAGCCCCATCCGATTCTTCACCGGGGGGGAGTCCTACCGGTTTTGGGGCCTTGTCTCCGGGGACCGCCATCTTTTTACCACGGACGACGAGTCCGGCGCGGCGGGCTACCCGGCCTTCCTTATGGGGGCCGACAACCTGGGGCGGGATCTTTTTTCCCGGATTGTCTATGGCAGCCGCATCTCCCTGACCATCGGATTCGCGGCCACCGCCATTTCCCTGGGCCTGGCGATTCTTTTCGGCGGCCTGGCCGGTTACTTCGGCGGTATAACCGATTGGGGCATCATGCGCTTCGCCGAATTCTTTATGCTTATCCCCGGCCTTTATCTTATCTTGTTCCTCCGTTCCCTTATGGCCAATAACATGGATTCCGGCCAGGCCTATATGATGATCACCCTGATTCTCTCCCTGGTGGGCTGGCCCGGTTCCGCCCGCACCATCCGGGGCATGGTCCATTCCATTAAGCGGGAAGAATTTGTCCTGAACAGCCAGTTGGAGATGATTCCGCCCCTGGCCATTATTACCAGGTTTATCATCCCCCAGATCGCCAGCCTTCTTATTGTGAATGTGGCCCTCTCCATCCCCGGCTTTATTATGACGGAAACCACCCTTTCCTATCTGGGCCTGGGGATCACCGAGCCCGCCGTCAGTTGGGGCAGCCTTATCAAACGGGATATTAGTACCCTGTCGAACCTCCGGGCCTATCCCTGGCTGCTCTCGCCGGTGTGGTTTCTGCTGGGGGTGACCCTGGCCTTTAACTTCCTGGGGGACGCCCTGCGGGATTACTATGACCCCTACCATACGATCTCCGCCCGGCGGCGGCGGAGGCAGGACGGGGCCGTTGGAGGGGGCGCTGCCGGCGGTACTGGAAGCGGCATCGAAGGCGGCGCCGGGGGCGGAAAAAGAAGAACAAGGCGGAACACCGATGAATGACGGCATACCCCTTCTTGAGGTCCAGAATCTGGAGGTAGTATTCTCTCTTTCCTGGGGAAGGGAGTCGGTAGACCTGCGGGCCGTGCGGGGAGTGTCGTTCCGGATAAAAAGGGGGGAGATTCTCGGCATCGTGGGGGAGTCCGGTTCCGGAAAAAGCGTATCCACCCAGGCGGCGCCGGGGCTGCTTCCGGGGAACGCCTCCGTTAGCGGTTCGGTGCGTTTCGAGGGGGTCGAATTGCTGAACCGGGGGACTCCCTTTCTCCGGCAGTACCGGGGAAAGCGGATTGGGGTCATCTACCAGGAGCCCGGCCGTTCCTACGACCCCTTGCAGAACATGGGGAGCGTATTCCACGAAACCTTTAGAAATATTGAACCAAAGATAAGCCGGGCGGAATCCGCCGAAAGGGCGGCGGCCCTGCTGGCGGAAACCGGCCTTGACCGGGGGAAGGAGCGGCTTTCCAACTTTCCCCACCAGTTCTCCGGGGGCCAGCTCCAGCGTATCGGCATCGCCCTGGCCCTGGCCCAGGGCTGCGAACTCCTTATCGCCGACGAACCCACCACCGCCCTGGACGTAACCATCCAGAAGCAGATTGTCGGCCTCCTTAAGGGTCTGAGGGAAAGCCGGGGCATTTCCATTATTTTTATCAGCCACGATATTGATCTGGTGGCGGAAATTTCCAGCCGGATCATGGTGATGTACGGCGGCCTCATCATGGAATCCGGCCCGGTGGAACTTTTTACCGCCGGGGAACAGTCCCGGAAAGATGCCGCGGCGGCAAAGCTCCCGGGCCCCGCCGCCGTCCATCCCTATACCCGGGCCCTCCTGGCCGCCAGCCCCCGTTTCGGCAGCCACTATTCCCGGTCCCGGCTTTCCACCATCCCCGGTAAGGTGGTGGACCCCGCCGCCCCGCCGCCGGGCTGCCCCTTCGCCCCCCGCTGCGCCGAGGCCGCCGCCGAGTGCGAGGCGGCGATCCCTCCCCTGCGGATCCGGGGGAACCATGAGCTGCGGTGCTTCCGCTGTTGAAGGGCCGCGGCCGTGCAAAGACGATTTTCTAAACCAGCAGGCTGCTTAGCCTAA
This sequence comes from Treponema sp., assembly GCA_031255615.1. The sequence goes on from JAIRSD010000201.1 coordinate 13,818, forward strand.
AAGACCGGATATGTGGACGGAAGAAATTCACCACGAAGATACTATGATTTTGAATTATCGGGATTGCGTGGTACTCTGGTCCGACGGGGCCGGAGAGCCGGCGGCAGGTTGATTCTACGCGTGGGGAAATCCGGGCTTG
>JAIRSD010000209.1 GCA_031255615.1 Treponema sp.
GGCGGCGTAAAGCGGGTGTCCCCGGAAACGGTGGGCGTCGGCGATCTTATCGTGGTAAGGCCCGGCGAAAAAATCCCCCTGGACGGCGTGGTGGTCGAGGGATTTTCCGCCCTGGACACATCGGCCCTCTCCGGCGAGTCCCTGCCCCAGGATGTGGAAAAGGGCAGCGCGGTGCTTTCCGGCTCGATCAACAAGAGCGGGCTGCTCACCGTCGAGGTAAACAAGGTCTTTGGGGAATCCACGGTCTCCAGGATTCTCAACCTGGTGCAAAACGCGGGGAGCAAAAAATCGGTTACCGAAAATTTTATTACCAAGTTCGCCCGGTATTACACCCCCGCGGTGGTGTTCTCCGCCGCCGCCCTGGCTATTCTGCCGCCCCTCCTTATCCCCGGCGCGTCCTTTGCCGAATGGATCAACCGGGCCCTGGTATTTCTGGTGGTCTCCTGCCCCTGCGCCCTGGTTATTTCCATACCCTTAAGTTTCTTCGGCGGCATCGGCGGGGCTTCGCGGAACGGCATCCTTGTAAAGGGGAGCAACTACCTGGAGGCCCTTACCAATGTGGACACCGTGGTCTTTGACAAGACCGGCACCCTGACCAAGGGGGTGTTCAGCGTTGCGAACATTGTCCCGGCGGGGGGTTCCGCGGGTTTCACGAAAGAAAAACTGCTGTACTACGCCGCCTGCGCGGAATCAAATTCCAGCCACCCCATAGCCCTTTCGATTAGAACCGCCTACCTCAACGCCGCGGGGAAGGGCCCGGACGATTCCCGGGGCGGCGGTATTGCCGACGGGATAGGGGACTATGAGGAAATCGCCGGGAAGGGCCTCCGGGTCCGGGTAAAGGGGGAAACGGTGCTGGCGGGAAACGCCGGTCTCTTTGATTCGGCGGGGATCGCCGTTCCCCCGGTGGGGGAACCGGGAACCGTGGTATACCTGGCGGTGAACGGCGGCTATGCGGGGTACATCGTTATCGCCGATGAGTTAAAGGCCGACGCAAAACAGGCGGTAGAAGAACTGCGGGCCGCCGGGGTAAAACGGATCGCCATGTTCACCGGCGACAACAAGGCGGCGGCGGGGGACATAGCAAAACGGACCGGCCTCGACGCGGTTTACGCGGAACTCCTGCCCCATCAAAAGGTTGAATGGCTGGAGGTCCTGGAACAGAATAAATCGGGGCCGGGCAAGCTGGTCTTTGTGGGGGACGGCATCAACGACGCGCCGGTCCTGGCCCGCAGCGACGTGGGCATCGCCATGGGGGGCCTCGGTTCAGACGCGGCCATCGAAGCGGCGGACGTGGTGCTGATGACCGACGAACCTTCAAAGATCGCCGGGGCTATCCGCATCGCCCGGAACACCCGGAGCATCGTCCGGCAGAACATCATCTTCGCCCTGGCGGTCAAGGGCCTTATCCTGGTCATGGGCGCTTTAGGCGCCGCCACCATGTGGGAGGCGGTGTTCGGCGACGTGGGGGTAGCCCTTATCGCCGTCCTCAACGCCATGAGGGCCATGCGGCCGTCGAAGCGGCGGTAGGCCGCCTGGTCTGAAAGGGGAACCGCGAAGTCCGGCGTGGAAGATGCGCCGCAGTCCGCCCAGGGCATAGCGGGGCGGGGAATTCGCGAAAGCCCGCCGATAGGGGCCGGCGGCAGGGAGGCCGCCGGCTGGTTCCCTGCCAGGGGTTTTGCGGGGCAAAACCCCTGGGCGGAAGATCCGCAGGGATGCGGAACCAAAACGCTTCGCGGTTTGGTCTTGCGGAGTTTCGCGGCGCAGCGCGAAACTCCGCGCCGGGGACGATTTCAGGCGAAAGCCGCGCCGGCCGGCGCGGCTTTCGCGCCCGCGCAAGGGATAGGAGCGGTATCTTTTGCCTGGCCCCGCCGGGCAAAAGATTTAAGCGGATAGCCCGGTCCCCGCCGCAGGCGGGGATGCGCCCAACACAAACCTGACATGCGGCATGGGCCAATGCGGAATCGCCGCGTCGATGGCGAGTCAAACTTCAGCGTCCGCCCACATGCGCCCGCGGACTACCAGGCCCGGAAATAGGCGGTCCCCGCCTCGAAGATTCGCTGCCGCTTATTGCCGGGGATGTTGATATGCACAAAGTCCCCCCGCCGCTCGGAATGGGCCATCTTGCCCAGGACCCTGCCGTCCGGGCTGGTTAAGCCCTCGATGGCAAAATCCGAACCGTTGGGGTTGTCGGGCTCCGCCATCGTGGGGTTCCCCGCCGAGTCAACGTAGCAAAAGGCGGCCTGTCCCTTTTTGAACAGGGCCTCCCCTTCTTCCCGCCGGATCACCAGCCGCCCCTCGCCGTGGCTTACCGGCACGATGTGGACCGCCCCCGGCTCCTCCAGGCTAAGCCAGGGGGAGAGGTCGGACATGACTCGGGTCCGCGCCATCCGGGACACATGGCGGCCAAGGCGGTTGAAGCTGAGGGTGGGCGCGGTTTCCCCGGCTTCGGTGATTCTGCCGTAGGGTACAAGCCCCAGCTTGATAAGGGCCTGGAAGCCGTTGCAGATTCCCAGAATCAACCCGTCCCGCTGTTCCAGCAATGCGGTTAGCTCCTCCGCGATTGCCGGCGAGCGTAGGGCGTTGGCGATGAATTTGCCCGAACCGTCCGGCTCGTCCCCGGCGCTGAAGCCCCCGGAGAGGGCGAGGATCTGGGCCTCCGCAATGGCCCGGGCCAGTTCCCGGCTGGAGGCGGCTATGTCTTCCCGGTTCCGGTTGCGGAAGACCAGCAGCCTGGTCCGGGCCCCCGCTTCCCGAAAGGCCCGCTCCATGTCCCATTCGCAGTTGGTTCCGGGAAACACGGGAAGCACCGCCAGGGGCGCCCCGCGGCTGGTCCTGAGGGCAAAGCCGCTTTGCCGCGGCTGGGGCCCCGTCCGCCGGGCCGCCGAAAGTTCTGAACGTTCTGGAAATTTCGAAAGTTCTGAAAGCCCTGAAAGCTCCGGCAAGGCCGGGGATTGGCCGCCCCCCCGTTCCGCCGCGCCGTCCGCCGCGCTTGGCCCGGCGGAGGTCTGGGGATACACCCGGATCAGGGCGGATTCGTAGGCCCGGCGGAGGACCGCCAGGGGGGTTTCGGCGGAGGCCGCCGGTTCAGCCGCCCCCTCCGGGGGAAAGCCCCCGGCGCGTATGCGGAAGACCGGTTCTTCCAGGACGCGGCCCGCCAGAGCCCAGCGGCCGGCCTTTGCAAGAATCGCCGCCGCCCTCCAATCCGGCTCCGCAGCGTCCCCCAGGGAAGCCCCGCCGCCGGGCCCCTTCCCGCCGGCCCCCGCCGCCGGGCTGCCGGTTCCGGCCCCCCGCTCCCGGTCCGGGACCCATCCGGCCTTCAGTTGGACCAGGACCGAACCCTGATAATCCGGCCCTTCGGCCAGGGGGAAGGCGGCGGCCGCCGCCTCCACCCCCACGCCGCCGCCGAAGGCCATCAGGGCCAGGCTTACCGCGGGCCCCCCCGCCGCTACGGGGTAGGCCGCGGCGGCCAGCCCCGCCTCTCCCAGTTCCATAAGGCAGGCCATATTGGCCCGGAACAGATCCCATTCGTCCGCCCCATCTCCGCCGCCCCGCTGGGCCAGCAGGATGATCGGGGCGCCGGGGATCCTTTGGAGTACGCCGGAACGGACCGCCGAGGCGGCGCAGGTTCCGGCGGCAAAGGCGGCCAGGGTGGGGGGCACGGCAAGATCGATGCCCAGGTCCCGGTCCCGGTAGTTGCCGGACATGGAATCCTTTCCCCCGATGGCGGGGACCCCCAGTTCTATCTGGGCCTCCAGGGCCCCCAGCAGGGCCATGACCAGCTTGCCCCAGGTCTCCGGGCTTTCGGGCCGCTCAAAATATTCCTGCAAACTTAGATAACCCTTCCGGTAATCCCCGCCCAGGCAGACAAACTTCGCCAGGGCCTCCCTGACCGAGCCCTTGGCCCCCCGGTAGGGATCCCGCTCCAGGATGCCGGGATCGCAGCCGAAGCAGAGGAGGCTCGCGGTCCGGCTTTCCCTGTCCGCCGAGGGGAGCAGGGCCGCCATACCGCATTCGGGGGTCCCCTGTTCCGCGCCGCCCCAGGGGAACAGCACCGAAGAAGCGCCGACGGACCCGTCAAACCGTTCCTGGAGACCCCGGCGGCTTCCGGAACGAAGGGAACCCAGTTCCCCTTCGAGGGCGGCCAGCAGGGCCCGGGGGGCGGCGGGGGAATCGCCGGGGCCGGCCGGGGACCCGCCCCGGCCCCCGGCCTGATCCGGGGAAGCCCCGGAGGGCGGGGGGATGCGGACCAGGGCGGAACGGGGCGCGCCGTTGCTGTCAAGGAATCGCCGGTCCAGGTCCACGATGGCCTTCCCCCGCCAGGTCATCCGCAGCCCCGCGCCGGGCCCCGCCGTAACGCGGGCGATAACCGCCGCGCCAAGATTTTCCGCCGCCGCCAGGGCGATAAATTCCTCCGCGTCCTCCGGGGCCGTTACCACCGCCATCCGTTCCTGGGATTCGGAGATGGCGAGCTCAATACCGTTCAGGCCGGCGTACTTCCGGGGAACCGCGTCCAGGTCGATGTCCAGGCCCGCCGCCAGTTCCCCCACCGCCACCGCGACGCCCCCCGCGCCGAAATCGTTGCACCGTTTGATGAGGGCGGCGGTCCGGCGGCTGCGGAAAAGCCGTTGGAGCTTCCGCTCCTCCACCGCGTTCCCCTTCTGCACCTCCGCCCCCGCGCTTGCCACCGATTCGCCGGAGTGCATCTTGCTGGAACCCGTGGCCCCGCCGATTCCGTCCCTGCCGGTCCTTCCCCCCACCAGGATCACCAGGTCCCCTGGGGCCGGTTCTTCCCGGCGCAGCCAGGCGGCGGGAACGGCGGCGATCACCGCCCCCAGTTCCATCCGCTTGGCGATAAAACCATCATGGTAGAATTCCGCCACCTGCCCCGTGGCCAGCCCTATCTGGTTGCCGTAGGAGGAGAAGCCCGCGGCGGCGTCCCGGGCGATTTTTATCTGGGGCAGCTTTCCCGGCAGACTATGGGCGGGCCCCTTCCGGGGATCTCCGCCGCCGCTGATCCGCATGGCCTGGTACACATAGGCCCGGCCCGAAAGGGGGTCCCGGATGGCCCCTCCCAAACAGGTCGCGGCCCCCCCAAAGGGTTCTATCTCCGTAGGATGGTTATGGGTCTCGTTCTTAAAGAGAAGCAGCCAGGGCTCCCGAAAAAACCCGGCCTTTCCGCCGCCCCCAACATTGCTGCGCCCCGCCCCATTCCCGTCTTTTTTCGCGCCGCCGCAGCCGCCGCCGCTACAAGCAGCACCGGCGCCGTTAGCGTTACTGTCGCCAGCATCATTGCCGTTAGTATTACTATCGCCGGCATTATCCGCACCGGCGAATTCCGCCTCTACCCTGACGGTGCAGGCGTTAATTTCCGCGGACTCCTCCACCCCGGCGGCGAGACCCCGCTTTTTAAGGAGCTTCGCGCCGATAACCGCCATGTCCATCAG
>JAIRSD010000215.1 GCA_031255615.1 Treponema sp.
GGAGGCGGAAATTTCCGTGGAACTGGCGAGGAAAACCCTCTATGTCCTCAACAGGCTGGGGGTAGTGAAACGAATAGGAAAGGAAGGAAGGGCCATCGCCTATCGGCTGCCGGGCCGGAGCATAAGGGCCTATGGAGCAAGTCCGGGGTATTAACGCATAGATACCCGCCGTAAGCGGGGTATCTTGTACGCGTTGCATTGTTTACGAACTCCGTTCTGTAAGGAAATTATGCAACTGCGGGGTCTCCTGCCATTTTTGAGCGCTGCCAATTCTCCACCCGCCCCAAGGGGCGGGGCATGAGACCCCGCTGCGAATAAAAAAAGCGGCGGCTTTGCCGCCGCCCCTCCCGTATCGCAGTCCGAATTTCTCCGCCGTCGTTACCAAGAATCCGCCATATCGTCTTCATCCCGATTGTTTTCGGTAAAGACATCGGTCCAAGCCCGCATATCGTCAAAGTACACATAATAACTACCGTATGCTTCCGACGGATCAACCTTGATCGCAAGACCGGTAATCATGATTCCCATTCTGTTGAAATAGTGGTAATCCCGCTGGACAATACCGTTCCTTCCGTCCTCCGGCTGGGGGGGGATAGCCACGGTCAACTTTTTCCAGCCCGGGAAGTTTAACTGCCCGACAAAAAGCTCAAATTCCCGGCCGAAGTAATCCCGCACCAGGAGATACAGCTCATGATTGAAGTTCCGACCCGCCACCCACAGGGACACGGTCTTGGTAATCCCCTCTATGGGAATAGGCCGCTGGGGCCGGAAAAACACTTCCGTATGGCCCCGGTGGATAAAGTCAATCCGGCTGCCAAGGACATACCTTTCCGTTATATTAAACTGGGCCTCGTCTTCCAAGGGTTCCTTGGCGGCGGGCCCGGCGGAGTCGAAGAGCCTGCTTGTGCTATAACCGTCGTCCGGCGAAATGTGGGAACTCCAGTAACCGTCCATCTCAAATTTATCGACAGAGACTTCTTTCAGAGACTGGCTCGCGTTGGCGAGGGCGGCGTCGCCGATTTCTGCCGGATCCGGCTGCCCCATCTCGACCTGTGCAAAGAGGGAGAAGGCGCAGAAAAAAACCAAAACAAAAAGTAAGACACGTTTCATTTACAGGGCCTCCTTAGTTGCTGGCCGTGGACCAGAGTTCCTGCACATGCTCGGGATCCGCCAACTCATCGCCGTCATAAAAGGATTCAAAGGTATCGCTAAGAACTTTGAAATGATCGAAATACACATAAAAATCGCCCAACAATTCCCTGGGCCGGGTCCAAAGCCGGAATTTAATGAAACGGAGCCCCGCATAGTGGGGTAAAATCCGTTTGGACTGCCTGATGGTGGAAGGGACGGCAACCCGCAGGTTCTTCCATCCCTGATGGGAAAGATCCCCCATCCGCAAAACGTGGACAACGCCCTGGTAATCCCGAATATAGGCATCCAAATAAAAATGATGGTTGGCCCCCCAGATCCACATATCCAAAGACTGAACTCTGCCGGGAAGGGGAATTTCAAAGGCGGCCCCATCGCCGTCGGGGGCGACCGGATAGATGTCTATCCAATTGTAGCCTTCCCGCATGAAATTACCCAGAATGCCAAGGGCCCGATAGTCGGTCCCCTGACGGTTATGGCCAAACAAAGCCTGAGGCCAGGTGGACACGGAATTGAGTCGGGGATAACCGTCGGTGGAAAATTTACTTGGCATCGCCTGCCAGGAAAATTCGTAAGAATTGGTCCTTCCCCCGATAATCCACTCATGGGCCGTACTTCCATCAAAGGATTCAATAACAAATGCCTCGGAAAGAGCGGTGGATTCATCAGAAAAACCGGGAACAACCACCGCATATACCAAAAGAATGAGACAAACAACCCTGAAACAGCCCTGTTTCATCCAAGTACTCCTTTATTTCTAAATCTTCCGGACCTATCCGCAAGGTCGGGTTCCAACCAATCCGAATTTGAAGAACACAAAATCAATATCGGACTCAGTATAGTTCTTATCGGTATATTTGTCAAATTTACCTGGGTAAGCTCGCGGAAATTTGAAGATCGAGCGTTTTTTTTAGCCCCTTCTTTAGCTCCCCCTCCCCTACCCGGCCCCCAAGGAGGGTAAATTTCGCGGGAACGATCCGGTATCCGCCGGAATCCTCCCCTCCCGGGAGGCCGAGGATCTCCGGGGCCAGCGCCCAGGGAGAATCATCAACGCTTATCTTGACGACGGAGGGGCAGAGGGCGGGGTCCATCCAGGTAAAGAGCAGGGCGGGAATCGCGCTGTTCCGGTCAAAATAAGAATCCGCCGCCGCCCCCAGGACCACGCAGCGGACCCGGTCCCAGGAGGGATAATCGACGGAACTGTCCACATACACCGGGATCAGGGCTTCGTTTTCCTCCCGCAGGCCCGCGAGGAAGGACTCCCGGTTCACCGGATAGTTCCGCTCATCCTGGAAAACGAGAATCTCCCCCTCTTCACCGGCCAGCAAGGCGGCGCAGCGGCCGGCCCGCCAGGAATTCAGGTGGATGTCCGTAAAAACGGCCTCCGGGCCCTCCTCCGCGTCAAAGGTTCCGGCGCGGGGGGCGGGGCCCTCCTGGATAACGGCAACCGTAATTTCAGGGTGCTGCCGGGCGTATTGCTCAAGGCCCCGGAGATACCGGGAATGGCCCAGAACGGCCCAGGGCAGAGCGCTTTTTTCCTCAATGGCGAAGACCGCCGCCTCGGGATTCGCGTTCTCCGCGATGGAGACCCGTTTAACCTGCCGGAAAAAACGCAGGGAGAGTCCGGCCTGCCGCAGAAAGATCCGCCGGCGGCCGTAGAAGGCGTCAAAACCGGCGTCGCCAAGGATCAGGACTGGGGGGCGGCCCAGGAAAAAAGCCAGGGCCAACATCAAAATTCCCAGAACAATCAGAATCATTCCGGCACAATGCCGCCGGGGACGGAAAAATTGTATCGCTTTCATGAGGGCGGCTTTAGTGTAGCCCTTTCCTGAAAAATTGTACATTTCACGGCGGGGGATTCCGGCGGTTCCCGGCCTGTAAAGGGCGGGGCCCGGCGGGGGATTGAGGGGGCCGCGCCGGCATGGAGGCCGGCGGGGGGGGCGGGGTGTTTCGATTCGGGGACGAGTCTCCCTGAGGCGCCGCGCCATAGACGCGGCGCCGGGGAACTTCAAAAACGGCAGGACGCCGTTTTTGAAGAGGCGAAAGCCGCGGCGCGGCTTTCGCCCGCGCAAGGGATAGAAGCGGAATTCCCCGCCCCCGGCGGGGGCGGGGAATTGGAGCGGATAGCCCGGTTTTTTGCGGCGCAGCCGCAAAAAATGCGCCCAAAACACACCCGGCCTTTCCAGGCTGAGCGTTGCCGGAGGTCTTTGCTTGTTCCGGGGGGACTTTTTCTTTATGGTGGACAGGCCATGAAGGACAAAACCGAGTTCCAGGCCCTGATGTTGAAAAACCGGCTGCAAAAAAGGCAGAGGCACCTGGCCAAGTGGGCCCGGTGCCGCGGGATCGGGGCGTACCGGCTCTATGACCGGGACATTCCCGAGATCCCCCTGGTCATCGATTACTACCGGGGCCGCTCCGAGACCGAGGAGCGCCGAAGCGCCGAGGCCGCCCCGGTGGAAGCAGTGGAAGCCCTGGCGGGGGCGCTCTACCGGCGGCCCTACGAAAGGGACCCCGCGGAGGAGGAAGCCTGGCTTGCCGCGATGGAGGGGGCCATGACGGCGGCCCTGGGAATCCCCGGCGCACGGATCTTCCTGAAGGAACGCCGCCGGCTGCGCGGCAGACGGGAACAATACGGCAAATCGGAGGCCCCCCGGGGAGGCTTCGTCCTCGCCGTGGACGAAGGGGGCCTGCGGTTCCGGGTGAACCTGTCGGACTACCTGGATACCGGGCTTTTCCCCGACCGGCGGGAAATCCGCGCCCGTATCCGGGAGGAGGCGGCGGGAAAGCGGGTCCTGAATCTCTTTGCCTATACCTGCGCCTTTTCGGTTTACGCCGCCGCCGGCGGGGCGGCCTCGGTGGATTCGGTGGACCTCTCCAACACCTATCTGGATTGGGGAAGGCGGAATTTCGCCCTTAACGGCCTCCGGGGGGGAGGGGCGGAGCGGGGGCCCTTCCGCTTTATCCGGGCCGACGCGCTCCGATTCCTGGAGGAGGCCGCCGGGAAGGGCCGGACCTGGGATCTGATCATCATGGATCCCCCGGCCTTCTCCAACTCAAAGAAAATGGCCGGTACTCTGGACATAAGGCGGGACCATCCGGCACTCATAGCCGGCTGCCTTAAGCTCCTGAGCCCGGAAGGCCGGCTCTGGTTCAGCGCGGGGGCCAGCCGATTCCGCCTGCGGGGAGAGGCAATCGAAGATCTGCTGCGGCGGCAGGGGGGCCCCGGCGGCCGCGGTTCCCGAAGGCTCAGGATCGAAGGGCCGGGGGATAACATCGTCGATGAGGATTTCAGGGGAAGAAGGCCGCCGCCCTGTTGCGTCCTCAGCCTAAGCGCCGGGGCCGGGCCGCAAACGCCCGCCGCACATAAGGGGGAATCGTCGTATACTGGAATTCATGGATAGGCTGTTTTTTCCGGGGGCCCTGTTTGCCGCCCTGATTACGGCGGGCTGCGTCTTGATTCCCGCCGCCGGGGAGAAGGACCCGGTTGGATCTGCCGCCCTCCGGGAGGGGGCGGATTCACGGGAGGAGGATCCCGGAGGAGGGATTCCGGGGCAAGAACCCGGCGGGGGAAGCCTTCCCTGGGAGGATCTTCCCCCGGAGCCCCGCGCTTACCTAAGGGAATTGGCGGGGGCCTTCTCCCGCCAGGACGCCGCCTTTCTCCTGGCCCAGGGGGAGTCCCAATTCGAGGCGGAAATCCGGCCCCGCTACGATGAGGAAGAGTATCTGGCTCTGCTCTACCGCGCCGGATCCTATGGGCAAGACAAACCCTACGATGAGGAGGACGCGCCCCGGCTTGATGTTCTGGAAATCAGCGGATTGGAATATACGGGCTGGGAGGAACGGGGGCCCCTCCTGGAGGTTCGGGGCCGCCTTGTCCGGCAGGGAGGGCGGCCGCCTGTTCCCTGCGTTATCATGCTCCTGTGGAAACTATGGGAACCGAAGATACTGGGCCGCTTCCCCTAAAGAAACCGCGCCCCCTCCCCTTTAATCCTTGATATTGTACTTTCTGCGGAACCGCTCGATCCGGCCGGCGGTGTCCACCAGCTTCTGTTTGCCGGTAAAGAAGGGATGGCAGGCGGAACATATCTCCACCTTTAGGTCTTTGGCGGTGGAGCGGGTTTCAATCACGTTTCCGCAGGCGCAGGTAATTTTAGTCATCTCATACCTGGGGTGAATTTTCGCTTTCATAACAAATAGATCCTCCGGTTTTGTCCAACTCCCCTGCCGGGGTTTAAGGACGCCTAATCCATACCGGCGGTCCCGGTGTTCATGGATCTTAGGAAAGCCTCATTATTCTTGCTTTTCTTCATTCTGTCAACCAACAGTTCGATGATCTCGATGTCGTCCATGGGGTTGATGACCTTGCGGAGTATCCAAATCTTCTGGAGTTCCTCCTCGGTAAGGAGGAGTTCCTCCTTCCGGGTGCCGGATTTTTTGATGTTGATGGCCGGGAAGAGGCGGCGGTCGCTGATCCGCCGGTCCAGATCGATTTCCAGGTTGCCCGTTCCCTTGAATTCCTCAAAGATGACCTCGTCCATGCGGCTGCCGGTTTCGATGAGGGCGGTGGAGATAATCGTCAGGCTGCCGCCTTCCTCGATGCTCCGGGCGGCGCCGAAGAACCGCTTGGGCTTGTGGAGGGCGTTGGAGTCCACGCCGCCGGAGAGGATCTTCCCGCTGGTGGGGACCGTCTGGTTGTAGGC
>JAIRSD010000239.1 GCA_031255615.1 Treponema sp.
ACCACGTTAAGCCGGAAGTAGAGGTCTTCCCGGAAATTTCCCTTTTCGATTTCCGCCTTCAGGTCCTTGTTGGTGGCGGCCACGATCCGCACGTCCACTTCCAGGGTTTCCTCCCCCCCCAGACGCTCGAATTTCTTTTCCTGCAGGACCCGCAGCAGTTTGATTTGGATGTTCTGGTCGATTTCGCCGATCTCGTCCAGGAACTGGGTGCCTTCGTTGGCAAGTTCGAAGCGGCCCCGGCGGCGGGACACGGCGCCGGTAAAGCTGCCCTTTTCGTGGCCGAAGAGTTCGCTTTCCAGGATGCTTTCCGCCAGGGCGGCGCAGTGGACTTTGACGAGGGGTTTTTCCCTGCGGGGGGACAGGCCGTGGATGGCGTCGGCCACCAGTTCCTTCCCCACCCCGGACTCCCCGGTGATAAGGATGGAGGCCCTGGTGGGGGCAACCCGGCTGATGGTGTCGAAGACCCGGCGCATGGGGGCGCTGGTGCCGATGATCGTCTCGAACTGCTTTTTCTGTTCCAGTTCCGCCTGAAGTTCCCGGTGCTTAAGGGCCAGTTCCCGGTTTTGCAGGGCCCGCCTGACCAGTTGGGACAGGTGATCCAGGTTCACCGGCTTGGTAAGGAAGTCCCAGGCCCCCTGGCGCATAGCCTCCACGGCGTTTTCCACCGTGCCGTGGCCGGTAAGGACGATGACCGGGACGCCGGGGCTTTCGGTGCAGATATGGCGGAGCAGTTCCTCCCCAGAGAGGCCGGGCATCCTGAGGTCGGTGATCACCAGGTCGATGTCCCCCTTGCCGAAGCGTTTGAGGCCGGCGTTCCCGTCAAGGGCGGTGGCCACGTCGTAGCCGTCCATTTCCAGGGAGGCCGCCAGGCCCTCCCGGATGTTCTTTTCGTCGTCCACCACCAGGAGCCGGAATTTCATGGAAGATCCTCCTCTGCCGGGGATTTTAAGGCCCCTTCAAAACCGATGAGCCGGCGATCCTTTTGGGGAACGGGCAGGGAGACGGTAAAGCAGGTCCCCTCCCCTTCCCGGGATTTTACCGAAATCTCCCCCCGGTGTTCCCGGATGATCTTGAATACCAGGGTAAGGCCCAGGCCGGAACCGGCGGCCTTGGTGGTAAAGTAGGGTTCAAAAATTTTGGAAAGGTTCTCCTCCGGTATGCCCAGCCCCGTATCCATGACGCTTATAAACACTTCGTTGTCCTTCTGTCCGGTTTTAACGGTGAGCTTCCCTCCTTCGGGCATGGCGGCGGCGGCGTTTTTTACCAGGTTGAGCAGGACCTGCTTTAGATAGCGCTCGTCGAATTCAAGGAGGGGAAGCCCCTCCTCCAGTTCCAGATGACAGACGATGGAGGCGTCGGAAAGTTCAAAACCCATGAATTCCATCAGCTCCCCGATGAGGGCGTTTATATCCCCCTCCCGGAGATCCAGGTTCATGGGGCGCACCGCAAAGAGGAAGTCCACGACGATGTGGTTAAGCCGGTCGATCTCCTCGTTCACCACGGCGATATACTTGTCGAGTTGATCGGGATAGCGGGATTCCCCCGGATCTTCCTGTTCCGCCAGGCGGCGTTTCGCCTCCAGAGCCTTCTGCATGAGCTGGATGTGTATCGAGATGGAACCCAGGGGATTCTTGATCTCGTGGGCCACCCCCGCGGCCAGGGTGGTGAGGCTGGCCAAATTTTCCGCCCGTCTGAGGCGGGCTTCCCGGCCCCGTTTTTCCGTGATGTCTTCGATGTAGATGAGGGAACCGGTAACCCGGCGATCCCGGACCAAGGGCAGCACCGAGATGGAAAGGAGCCGGGGGATCCCCTTTTCGACGCTGAATTCCCGCTCCTCCACCCGGTCCCCGGTTTGCAGGGTGGCCTCCAGAAAATCGGCGATCTCCTCGTCCCAGATTCTGATCCAGACCGGATCAGCGGCGGAGGAGTAAATCGTGAAGGGGAGGTACCGTTCGGCGCACTTGTTGGCCAGGACCAGGGAATGGTTGGCGTCGCAGACCAGGATTCCCTGGCCCAGGGATTCCAGCACCGTTTCCAGCCGGTCGATCTCCGCCGCGGCGTCGATAAAGAGGTCCTCCAACTGCTCCCTGGTGAGGCGGGAAATTTTCTTGATAGAACCCTTGATAAAGTCCTTCATGGCCTAGTCCTTCCTAATAGTCCGCCATGGCCCCCGTAAGATCGTCGATCATCCGGTCCAGCGCCAGGGCGGGATTCTGATTCCAGGTTCCCACCGCCGCGGCGGCCTCCGCGGCGCAGCGTTTCCAGAGTCCCGCGCAGGCGATGCGGCGGGGGCCCGGGGCCGTGCCCGCCAGGGCCTGGGAAACCAGATCCAGGGCGGCGGCCAGAAAATTGGGGAAAAGGGAGCGGGCCTGAAAATCCTGGGCCCCCGCCAGGACCTTATCGATAATGGTTTTCCGATCCCCCGCCGGCCGGCCGAGCCCCGCGGAATCGGCTATGGGGGCGCCGTGTTTGCCGAGGGCCGTTAGTTCCTCGGGCAGGGCCGCAATCCCCCGGCGGCGGCGTTTTTCCAGGGCCGCCAGGGCCAGGGAGGCGACGAAAAAGGCGGCCAGGGGAAAGAGGTCCTCCCGGCTTATGGGGAGAAAGCTATCCAGGTAGGATTCCAGATCCGCGGCCTCCTGGCCGGCGCTCTCCGGCTGGCGGTAGACCCGGCGGATCACCTCCCCCGCGGCGGCGGAATCCCGGCGTAAAAAGCGGTAGGGCCGGAGCCGGGACAGCAGGGTGGGGAGGATCCCCTCCCGCCTGGCGGTGCAGAGGACGATGTTAAGCCGGGCCGGGGGTTCCTCCAGAATTTTCAGGAGGGAATTCAGGGCCTCCTCCTTCATCCGGTCGGCGTTTTCGATGACCAGAAGTTTCTGCCCGCCCGCCGGGGCCAGGCGGCCCCAATAACTGGCCCGGCGGATCTGGGATACGGGGATGCGTTCGGCAATCCCCTCGGCCTCGAGTTTGAGGGCGTTTTTCACGACGGAGGCCGTCAATTTTTCCCGGATCTTTTCCTCCGGGGCCTCTATCCGGTCCAGTTCCTCCAGGTCCTCCTCCAACGCCTGGATCAGGGGGTTGAGTTTTGCCAGGTCCCTTTCGCCCTCCCAAAGGGCCGGTGAAAACCGGCCCAGGAGCTTTCTCACGGCGCGGATGAGGAGGATCCGCCCGCGGCGCAGGTCCCGGGACAACGCCGCGGCGGAGGCGGCGATCTCCCCCGCGAAGGACCGGGGCCCCATGAGGAGCAAATCCGGGTGAAGGAGCAGCCGGTGCCGGGCGCAGCCGGGGCAGGGGCAGTTCCAGGCCCCCTCCCCTTCGCAGGAAAGGACCCGGCCCAATTCCAGGGCGGCGGTCCCCTTCCCCGAGGCCGGGGGGCCGAAGAAAAGCATGGAAGGGGCCAGAATCCCCGCCGCCGCGTCCTCCCGCAAACGATCCGCAGCGGCCTGGGCTATGATATTCTCGAACATAGCAACCCCGTGAGAAGGCGGACAACGGATCCCGGTTCAGCGGCGGCCCCCCCCCGCCGGATGATGAGGGGGAACAGGAATTCGGCGAAGACGCTTCCCTTCAGCAGGGGATCCGCGTCAAAAACGGGCTGGAGCCTAAGCGCCAGAAGCAGCAGGCAGGTTATCGCAATCCCCTCGACAAAGCCGAAGATGAATCCCAAAAACCGGTCCACCCCCCCCAGGTTGATCCGGTCCACAATATCGGCCAAAAGGTATTCCACCAATTTAACCAGCAGAAAAACAAGGACAAAGATAAGGGCGAAGGAAATAATCTCCGGTATGTTCCGCACCAGGCCGGGGGCCAGCCTTTTCAGAATGGCCGGCATCTTTCCGATGAAAGACTCCAGCCCCTGCCCCCGCAGGAAGGCGGAGCAGTCGCGGTAAAGGAAGATGGAACAGAGAACCCCCAGCACCAGGGAGGCCAGGGTCATAAATTCCGAGAGAAAGCCCCGGAGGGTGCAGCGGGCAACCAGGAGCAGGGTCAGACCGATACACACAACGTCAATTGCCTTCACGGGAACCTCCGCCCCTCTTTCCTCCGGGACCGGGGCTTTCCTGGGGCGCCGCCTTCCCGGATGCCGCTTTTCCAAAGGCCGCCGCCTCAAGGGCCGCCGCAATGAGGGCCGCCGCGTCCTCCCCGCCGATCCGGGCGGCGGCGGCGGACATGGCCGCCAGCCTTTCCGGGTCCTCCGCCAATTCCCGGACCGCCCGGATTAAAGGCCCGGCGCCGTCCTCCGGCGAGGGGGGGGGCAGGACCAGCGCGGCGCCGGCCTCCTCGAAAAGCCGGGCGTTCTCTACCTGATCCCCCCGGGTCCCCTTTCCCCGCAGGGGGAGCAGGATCATGGGCTTCCCCAGGGCCGCGCTTTCCCAGACCGTACCCGCGCCGCTGCGGCTTAACACCAGGTCCGCCGCCGCCAGGACCTGGGGCATCTCGTCCTTGAAGTAGGTATAGGGCCGGTATTTCTCGCCCGGTTCCGCCCCCTCGTTCCCCGGCCCGGTCTGGTGGACCAGGGTGTAGTAGGGGATCAACTCCGGCAGGGCCGCCCGGACCAGGGCGTTCAGCTCCCTGGCGCCCTGGCTTCCCCCCAGAACCAGCAGGATCCGCTCCCCCTCCCCCAGGCCCAGAAAGGCCCGGCCCGCCGCCGGGTCCGCGCCGCGAAAACCGGGCCGGACCGGATTCCCGCTCACCGTAACCAGAGGGCGGTATGCCGGAGGCAGGAAGGCCGCCGTAGCGGCATAGGCCGTAAAGATCCGGCCCCCGGAGCTTCGGACAAAGCGGAGGTTTATCCGGGTCGCCAGGCCGGGGCTCACATCGGACTCGTGGGTATACACGGGAATCCCCAGGGAAGCCGCGGCGGCGCAGGGGGGGACGCTCACGAAGCCCCCCTTGGAAAAAAGCAGGAGGGGCCTTGTTTTTTTCAGGATCCTCCGGGCCGCGAAAAAGCCCCCCAGCACCCGGCAGAGGTCGGGAAGGGTCTTAAAAGAAAAGTACCGCCGCAGCCGCCCCGAGGGGATGCCGAAAAATTCCAGCCCCGCCCCCTCCACCAGGGACCTGTCCATGCCCCGGCGGTCCCCCAGCCAGACAATACGGAGGCCCTCCCGCCGCGCAAGCCGGGCGATTACCGCCAAACCGGGGTAGATATGCCCCCCCGTACCGCCGCCGGTAAACGCAATAGTCATCCCCGGAGGCCCCGGACCGTAACGCTGCCCGGCATGATATACGACGGCGTGATATGCGACATAGCTCGAATCTACCTAAATAAACGCGGTTCCGCAATCGCGCGGG
Source organism: Treponema sp. (assembly GCA_031255615.1). The sequence goes on from JAIRSD010000239.1 coordinate 5,290, forward strand.
AACCAGGCGGACAGCGAGGAAGATGCGCCAAAGCGAAGGGGATTGAAGGCAGTCCTAAAGTGATGGGCGCATCCCCGGCTCCGCCGGGGACCGGGCTATCCGCTCCAATTCCCCGCCCCCGCCGGGGCCGGGGAATTCCGCTTCTATCCCTTGCGCGGCTCACGAAAACGGCATCCCTGCCGTTTTTGAGCTTGG
>JAIRSD010000077.1 GCA_031255615.1 Treponema sp.
TCCTTTCCCGCGCTGGACGATGAATCGCTGGGTTTTGGCAAAACGACATCGCTCTGCGATTCAGACGCCGTGGAGAATTTCCGCCACATTTATGGGGACACTCTGATAAACGGCATTACTCTTGCCACCGACGGAGTAAGCGATTCTTTTCTTCCCGATGCCTATTTGGAGTTTCACGAACGATTTTACGCTGATTTTCGGACAGACCCGGACAGGGCACGTGCGGGTGTGGAGAAGGGTATCGGCGTGTGGGCCGCCGCAGGTTCCCGCGACGATGCCGCAATGGCCGGTATCTTGCGCATATAAAGGGAGGGCAAGGTAATAGCGGCGGTTTGCCCCACCGGTTTGCGGCCCTTGCGCCGGAAACCTTGGCAGACAGGCGGAAAAGAGCGGTTTTCAGCCCGCCATGACCCCCACCCACAGAAACGCGATTATTGTCGAGGATCATTTTTTTAGCCGGCGGTTCTCAGGCTGCCCGGTCCGCCGCGGGCGGACAGACGCAAAAAATGCGCCAAAGGAAACTTGGCATCCGCGTTTCCCAGGCTGGGAAGGACCGATTCGATGCCCGCCCCGCGCGGGATTCGTTCAGCCCTCTTCCGGCCCGGTCTCCGGGGAGGCTTCCGCCGCCTGGGAAGCCGGAAGCGCCGTCTCCTGGGCGGCGATTTTTTTCAGGGGCCTTTCAAGCTGCCGCATCCGATACGCCGCGTAGATTTCCTTGCCGTACCCGGTAATTTCCCAGATCTCGCTGTCCGAGCCCTCCGCTCCGCCGCTCCCGGCGCAGGAGACCAGCTTAAGGAGGGAGAAATCGGCCATGATCTTTTTGACCGTGTTGGAAGGGACGGGAAAATCCTTGCGGACGACCCGTTTCAGGTCCGGGTTCAGCACGCCTCCCAGGAAGCGGGAAATGTCGGCGCTGCTTTTTCCTGTGTAGAGTTCCGGGGCCAGCACCTTGAAGATCCGCAGGTAGCGGAATTTCCGGGTGTTTTCCCAGGTTTTGCCGTTTTCGTAGTAAAAATTCAGAACTATCCGGTTCAGGGCCAGGACCTTGACCGCACGCCGCAGTTGTTCCCGAAGCCGGTTTACCAGGTCGCCGTTCTCCATCCCGAGCCGGCGCCGCAGTTCCCCGTTTTCCTCCCCCAGCCGGGCAAGCTCATTGGCCACCGCCGGTTTAATCCCCTCGCTGCCGGGAATCCAGCCCCTCCCGGGGTGGATGTTGAACTCCCGGAGCAGCAGACGCTGGGCCCGTTGGCAAAGCTCCGCCGTATTGGACCAGAGGGCATGGGGATGCCTTCGGAGATTGCTCTTGAAGTCCTTAAGCCGGCGAATCTGGGCGGGGTCCGTTTCCTTTTTGTTGGCCCGCCAGCGGGCTCCGTCGTCCAGGATCAGGGCAAGCACCGGGACGCCGCAGCGCAGCGCCTGGGCATATTCGCTTTCCAGCGGACTTGGTTCTCCCTCCCGGCTGTATTTGTGGGCCGCCAGGCTGATAAAATAATCGCACTCCCCTATGGCCTTGTTCACCAGGGCCCCGTCCCAGCCCCCCTCCCCGTCTTCATAGGGCGCCTGAACCGGAATGTGGCCCAACTCCAGCACGATCCGGAACAGTTCCCGGCCCTCGCTCTTCAGATCCTCCAGGGTGGTCCCCAGGTAGACGAGATATTTTTTTGGCATCTCCATTCCTTCCCCGCCTGATATAACCTTATAAGTATCGGCAGAGTGGAAGTTCCGGTTAATGGAGTTCCCGCGGCGATTTTCACTTTATGCGCCGCTTTAGACATGCCATATCCCGTATACATTGTCAGGCGCATCCCCGGCCCAGGGGCCGGGCTGTGAAGGCAGCCGCAGGCTGCCAGGGCTCCGCCGCGCTCCGCGCGGCGCCTCTGAAGATGCCGTCGGCATATACGCGGGGAATCCCTGCCGGCATGGAGGCCGGCGCGGAGGGGCGGATGCGTTCCTTGAGTCCGGCGGGGAGTACCATCGCCCGCGAACCCGCGAAAACGGCAGGGAAGCCGTTTTCGCAGGCGGAAGCCGCAGGCTTCCGCCCGCGCAAGGGATAGGAGCGGAACAAAAACCCGCAGGGTTTTTGTTAGAGCGGATAGCCCGGTCCCCGCCGCAGGCGGGGATGCGCCCAAACCTTCACGCAGCAGGCGGCGTTCCCCTTTATGGACAGGCGGAGAATAATCCAATATTATAAAAAGATGATCGGTTTTTTACTCAAGAAGACCTTCTTTGATCTTTGGGATAATCTTTTCAGGGTGGCCCTGCTGAATCTGGGTTTTATCCTCAGCGCCGCCTTCCCTGTTTTTATACCGGGTCTGCTCATCGACCTTCCTATCCTGTCGGCGGCCTCCATGCTGATAGGGATCCTTTGGTGCGCGGTATACCTGGCCGCCGCCGCCTATTCCCTAAAGAGCGTATCCGATTACGGGGCCTTCGGCTTTGGGGATTTTTTCCGCAACCTTAAGACGGTCTGGCCCACGGGCTTGGTGATGGGGGGGCTGATCTTTGGCCTGTGGTTCCTTGTCAGCCTGATCATTCCCTTTTACTGGAGCCTGAGTTCCCTGTTGGGGCTTTTCCTGGCGGCGGTGGTGTTCTGGACCACGGTGGTGGCGGTTCTGTCGCTTCAGTTTTTCTTCGCCGTCCGCAGCCGTTTGGATGTCAAACTTGGCAAGGTGATTAAAAAAAGTTTCGTCTTCTTTTTCGACAACCCCGGTTTTTGCGTGTTCAGTTTTATTCACAACCTGATTCTCCTGGCCCTGTCGGTGCTGCTGGCCTTCCTTTTCCCCGGTCCTGCGGGAATTCTGCTGTACCTGGACGAGGCCCTGCGGCTGCGGCTTTTGAAATACGACTGGATGGAGGCGAATCCCGATGCCGCCGCGGCGAAGCGGAGAAAAATTCCCTGGGACGCCCTCCTCATCGAGGAGCGGGAAAGAACCGGCACTCGGACCCTCAAAAGTTTTATCTTCCCCTGGAAGGATTAGCGCCTTATAAACACTAAACCGCGGATAAGCGAGGGAACCGGGAATAGGAATTTTAACCACGAAGGCGCACCAAGGCGAGCTACGGCTTGCCAGGAACACGAAGGAATGAAAAAAACGCCTTCAATCCCCGTCTTCGTGCGCCTTCCCCGCCTTCATGGTAAATTTCTTTCATCCGCATATCCAGCATATCCGGTCTTTTAGGTTAAGCAGCCTCCGGATTTCCCCCAGGGGCCCCTCCCCCAAAGCCGGTTGACCCGGCGTCCGATTCCCCCATCCGCCTGGTTGAAGGGGTTTCCCTTATTTCTTAACGCCGCGGTCCGCCGTCGGGGGGGCGGTTTTTTTGAAGACCAGTCCTGCCTTGCCGCCGGCCTCGCGGTCCGCGGTGATGTGGTCCCCCCCGGCAATGTCCCCGGCGATGATGGCCTTGGCCAGGGGGTTTTCCAGTTCCCCCTGGATGGTCCGCTTGAGGGGCCGGGCCCCAAA
>JAIRSD010000087.1 GCA_031255615.1 Treponema sp.
TCTCGTGCATATATGCCTTTTCGCCGCCCTTTTCCTTTTGCGGAGCCCCGGTTTGTCCGCGGCCCCTCCTCTGGACGGGCATTTAGGTCCCGCCGGACGGTCTTCCGGCGGTTCCGTCAAGGAAGCCCGGACCGGTCTCCTGGCCGCGGCGGAAAGCTACCGGGGGACCCCCTACCGCTACGGAGGCTATGACCGGAATGGGCTGGATTGTTCGGGCCTTGTGTATGCCAGTTTTAAGGATTCCCTGGCCGTATCGGTGCCCCGTTCCGCATCGACGTTGTACAACTGGGTGGAAAAGATCGGCCCCAGCGCCCTGCAGCCGGGGGATCTGGTGTTTTTTATCACCCAGGGCCGCAATATCTCCCATGTGGGGATCTACCTGGGGGAGGGCCTTTTTATCCATTCCGCCTCCGACGGGCCGGACACGGGGGTCATCTACTCCCGGCTTGACGAGTCCTATTGGCGGCAATCCTTTGCCGGGGCAGGCCGGGCCCTGCCGGAGCTTGCGCCGGAGGAACATATCGACGGCCCCCTCCCGCCTGCGCGGATTCCGGCGGCCCCCAATCCTCCGGCCCCCGGTTCCCCGGCGGATGCCTCCCGGAACAGCCTCATGCCGGCGGAGGGCCGGGGCGATCTGAGGCCCGGTAAGTCCGGCGGCGATTCCGGGGGAAACAGGGGCGCCGGGTGGATCGAGGGGAAGGGATTCATGGCGGGATTCGGCTTTGCCCCAAGCTGGAACGGCCTGGCGGACCGGAATAATGTCCTCCGGGGCCTTTCGGCCCAGATCCGCGTCGCCTGGCAGGGCGGTGTTCTTGGGCTGGTCCTGGTTCCGGGCTTTGAAATTCGCCCCGAATGGGACGATGCCCTGGGGGTATTCAGGGCCGCCTTTACCCTGTCCCTGGGTTTTGACGATAAGCTGCGGATCTTTGCCGGCCCCGCCTTCTCTTTGGGGAGGTCGGCGCTGGATACGGGATCGGGAATCCGGCCCTACGTCGGGGGGAACGCCTGGCTGGGGGCCGCGGGGGCCTCGATTGCACCCTTAAGTATTCCCCTGGGCAAGGGCAGGCTGGATCCCTATATGGAATTGGCCTGGCAGTCCTACCACCGGGGCGGGGGGCTGGATGCCAACCGGAACGCCGACATAAACGCGGGCCTCCGGTTTTCCACCGGCCTCCGCTACACCTGGGATCTCTAGGAGTCCGCTTGGCCTAAAAGATCGGCTATGCGGACGGAAGAAATTTACCACGAAGGCGAGGAAGGCGCACAAAAGGCGGGGATTGAAGGCGTGTATTCATTCCTTCGTGCATCTTGGTGCGCCTTGGTGTTTTAAATTCTTGGTCCCGGTTGTTTCTGTCCGCAGATTGTGCAGATTTCTACAGCAAAGGTGGATGAGGGGCGGGGACAGGGAGCGGCTATGCATTCCTTTGTGCGCCTTCGTGGTCAATATGTTTGTTCCCGGTTCTTTCCCTTATCCGGTGGTGTAGTGTAATCGAGGTACCGGGAGGCTGCCGCGCTTCACGCATGAAGGCGGGGGGCCGAATTTTTTTGGCTTTTTGCCGCCCCCTGTAACCATGCTCCCGTTTAGGGGTTTAGTTTATGTAGCAACGCTTCTTCCTGATGTTCTCCTTTTCTTCTGTGCCGCCGCCGTTCTCCTCCTTTCGGCGGCGGTTTTTTATTTCATCGCCTTGGGGCCCCGGCAGTTGACGCAGCCTAAAATGTGGACATGGGTTTTCTCCGGCCGCTCGAAGATCCGGGCGAAAAGGTACTCCTCATCGCCGATGGGCTTGCGGCAGACCGGGCAAATCCGGGGGCGGCGCTTTTCCTTTTCCCCCTCCAGGCAGAAGGGGCAGCCCATGACGTGCATGATCCGGTCCCTGCCGCTGGCGGAAGGGTAGACCGCGGACCTTACCAGCATGCCGGGGGGAAGTTTGGCGGCGCAGACCGGACAGGTCTGGGGATCCCCGGCCCGGCCCTCCGTTGAGGGCGGTTTTTTCGGACTCCGGCCCCCCCGGCGGGGGAGGCGGAAAAACAGGGTATAGCCGAAGGCCAGCAGGACGAGTCCGGCAGTCAAAAAAAGCAGAATGGCGAAAAGCCCCATCATATTCCCCCAGCGGTTCCTGACGCACCCCGGCCCCTTCGAATCGGGGATCTTCCCCGCCGCGCTCCGCAGGGGCCGCTTCCGGCGGGGCATCGGAGCGAAGCCCCCGTTTTCGCGGCGGAGCCGCACAAAGGCGCCCAGCGAAAATTCCCGGTTCTGCGTCTCCCGGGCCGGGACCTGCCGCGCCCTCCGGGACCGGTGGTTCCCCCGCCCCCTCCCTGATATAGTATATCGGTGTCGATTTTGTATATCATCGGTACCCCCATTGGAAATTTGGGGGATCTCAGCCCCCGGGCCGCGGAGACCTTCAAACTGGTGGATCTGGTGGTCTGCGAGGATACCCGGCGGACCCTTAAGCTCCTCAACCACCTGGGGATTCGCCGCCCCCTGCTTTCCTGCCGTTCCCAAAACGAGGCGGCGGCGGCCAGGCGGGTGCTGGCTCTCCTGGGGGAGGGGAAGAAGGCCGCCTATGCCAGCGACGCGGGGACTCCGGGCATGAGCGATCCCGGCGCGGTGCTGGTCCGTATGGCTGTCCAGGCCGGGCACCAGGTTGTCCCCATACCCGGAGCTTCCGCCTTTGCCAGCCTGGTCAGCGTCGCCGGGGGCGCGGACAAGACCGTGATCTTCGAGGGTTTCCTGTCCCCCAAGCCGGGCCGCCGCCGGGGACGGCTTAAGGAGCTGCTGGATACCGGCTATGCCTTTGTGCTTTACGAGTCCCCCTTCCGGATCCTCAAGCTCTGCCAGGACCTGGCCGAACTGGGGGCCGACCGCCAGCTTTGCCTGGGCCGGGAGATGACCAAGGTCCACGAGGAGTATCTGCGGGGCGCCGCCGGGGAAATTTCCGCCCTGTTGGAGCAAAATTTCGAACAAAAAGGGGAATTCTCTCTCTATGTATCTGGTAAAAGGTTGGAATAGGGGGTACAGTATTCGATATAAACTATTGGGTATGGAGTGCCGATAATCATCACAGGTAGGTTGGTACGATGATCGACAGGATAGGTTATACAGAGCCCATTCAGCCCGGCAAACGCCCCGGGAGAGGTGAATCGGTTGTCCGGAATTCCCCCGTGGATTCCATAAGCCTTTCGCCGGAGGCTTTGGAAAAGGCGGAGATCTACCGGGCCGCCGCCCTTGTCGCCGCTTCCCCCGATACCCGCGCCCAGCGGATTGCGGAACTGAAGGCGAAAATTGACGATCCTTCTTATATTGACAACCGCATCCTTGAGGCTACCGCCGATAAAATTCTGGAATCCTTCGGCCTCTAATCTGATAGCAATCTGATTCGAAAAGAAGCGGGCTGTTAAAAAGCGGCCGGTTTTTTGTGTAATTCTAATATTTTGGGCGCATCGCGTCCCTTGCGGGCCGCGACCGGGCTTTCGGCTGCAATCTTTTGCCGCCCGGCGGCAAAAGTATTTCCGCCTCTATCCCTTGCGCGAAGACTGGCGTTATGGTGTTTCAGCCGCTAAGGTTTACAGATTCCGGGTATATTGTCATTACTCCCGGAGACGACCCCCGGACCGTTGCGTCCCTGATGGATTGTATCTCCTATCAGGAAGATTTCTGCCTGGCCCTGGACTTTTCGCCCCCCTTTATCGCAAGCCTTATGGCCGCCGGATTCCTGGTCATGTCCCTGATTCCCGAAGACGAACCCGGCGGCGAGCCCATCCTGTTTCCGCAGATGCACCTGCACCGGTCCGTACTGTTCTTCGATCAGCTCCATGAAAGCCGCAGCGCCCGGCGGCTGCTCCCCCGTTACGAGCTGCGGGCCGGCGGCTTTGCCGGCGCCGGCGATTCCGCCCTTTTTGATGAAATTCTGGAGCGCTGCGCCCGTTTTCACGGGGAAGGCTGGCTTACCCCGGCCCTGCGCCGGAGCTTCCACGACCTGAACAGCCGGGTGAACGGAGGGCCCGCCGCCGGGGAGGGGCCGGCCTCCGGCCCGCGGCCGGCCGCCTTCGGTCTTTACCGGGAAGGGCGGCTCCTGGCGGGGGAATTCGGATGCGCCGCGGGCCGGGTGTATACCAGCTATTCGGGCTACCGGGACGAGGATTCCTCGGGGACGGTCCAGATGATCCTGTCCGGCCGCTGGCTGCGGGACTCGGGTTTTTCTTTTTGGGATCTGGGTATGGTTCTGCC
>JAIRSD010000124.1 GCA_031255615.1 Treponema sp.
TTAATTTCTTATCTACTTCTTCTGTTATTACCGCCCTCCGGTATTTTGCCGGACATACTATGTGATACACAAGAGTACTTACATTGTATTCTTCCCGGATAATTTCACTCATCCTTCAACTATACTCCAATTTACAGCCGCCGCAGGGCGGCAGGGCATTAAACCGTATAGGCTTACACCTAATAAAAAAACGCAGCCCTTTTCATTCCATTTCCCCCCGAATTGTTGAGCTTATGCGATACCCGGATAGTTGCCTCATAACCCTTAAGCATGTTCCACATCTCACGACTCACAACAGAGATTTCCCTGAAATTTCAGTTCCCGAACAGGTCCAGCACCTTGCTTACACGAAGCCAGCGGACATAAAGAAACAACCGGAAACAGGAAGGGAACCCGCGAAAGCGCACCAGGGCGCCAACTACGACTCGCCTGGCGAACTGTGGCTCGCCAAGGCGCCCAACCACGGGCTCGCCCAAGCACAAAGAAATGAACAACCGCCCCCATCCTTCGCGCCCCTTCTTCGCCTTCGCGGCCGATTTCTTGCATCCGTATATGCGGTCTTTCAGACCAAGCAACCTACCGGTTTACAGTTTATCGATCAGCATCGAACACTTGCCCGAGGGGATGGGGAGGGTTTTTTTCTTTTTCCCCAAAATATTAATCGTAAAGTAGTAAAGTTTTTCGCTTTCCATGTGAATCTCCCAACCCCGGCCGCTCTTGTTGGACAGGATGGTGATCATATTTTTTTTAAGGGAAAGGTTTTCCACCCCCATAATCTCCAGACTGGGGATAATCCAGTCCACGGTTTTGCGGGGCAGGGAAATAAAGAGGCCCACAATGTTCTCGATAGTAAGGCAAATGGTGGAAAGGGCGTCGTAGGTAAGGTACTGGGACCGGGGAAATTCCGGCCTCCCCGGCCAGCAGGCGGGACCCTCCTTCATGGGAAGGTAGGCTTCCCACAGATTGCCCTTGTGGTGGTTGCCGTCGTGGCTCATGGAATCCAGCATAAAGTACAGATGCCGGATGGCGTTTTCCCGGGCCAGGTCCCAGCGCTGGTACCGCTCCAGCCCCTTGATCACCATGAAGGTCAGATGGGGGAATACGGAACCCCGGTAGCCGTCGCCGTTTTCGTCAAAGCCCCGCTCAGAGACCGCCAGGGAAGGAAAAGGATGGGGGGCCCCAAAAAACCGGGGATCCTGGAGCTTGGCGATGATCCGCTCCGCCTTGTCGTCGTTGGGAATCTCCGCCAAAAGGGGCCAGTAGCCTCCGATAGTCATAACCGGAATCCGCTGTTCATTCTGGTCAATATCGTAGTAAAACCCGTCCTCATTGTTCCACATCAGTGTATTGATCCGGGTTTTCAAAGAAAAGTATTGCTTCTTGAACTGGAAACTCGATTCCTTGTCGTTCAAAATATCCGCCAGGGCGGACAGGTACAGCACGTTGATAGCCATCATGGCGTTAAAGTCCAGGGGGTACGCCGCGTTTTCCCGGGGCGAGTTGAGCATCCCCGTAACGGAAAGGGGCGTCCGGTACAGACCATTGGGCTGCTTAAAGGTAGCGTCAATCCACCCCGTATAGCGGTGCAGAATGGGCAGCACATCCTTCACCCGCTTCTTGTTGGCCGACTTGTGGTACAGATTAAATTCCGCCCAGGCAAAAAGGGGAATCCCCAGCCCCTCCGGGTTCTCCAGGTCCGTCACCGGCTGCCCGGTCTCAATATCGTAGGCCCAGCGGATAGCCCCGTTAGGCTCCTGGCGGCTGTAAAACATATCAAGAGTAGGATGGGCCTGATAAATCCGGTTGGAGTAGACCAGAAAAAAGGAAGAAAAGATAGCGTCCATCTGCTGCACCACAGAACTGCCGGGATAGGAAAAAAAATTGTCCTCCCCCGTGCCCTGCTCGCCGCCCTCATTCCAAAAGTCCTGCAGCCAGGCCCAGGTCTTGTCGTAGATATCGACAAAATCCTGATCATAAAAATGAATCTTGGGGAAATCCCTTTTGGTCACCCGCTCTCCATCTCCCTTGATAATTGATAACAGCCTGTCGAGACTACCCTATGCACCCCAAAAAGTCAAATTTCCCCAATCTGTTCCCTTAGTATACCATCCAGACCGTAAATTTGCCATTGTTTTTTTCAGAATAGGCAAAAATTAAGCCCCTCTAACCAGGGCCCGCCCCGCCGGAAATCGAATCCCGCCCCTCAAAGCGGCATCCTCATCGGATTCGGAATCTGGGCGCATGGCCCGAGTCCCTCCGGGCCTCGGGCCACCGGGCTATCCGCTCCAATTCCCCGCCCCCGCCGGGGGCGGGGAATTCCGCTTCTATCCCTTGCGCGGAAGAGTGCGCGGCGCCCGCTCCCGCCGCCGGCGGCCCCGCGGCGGAGAAGGCAGGGCGGAAGCGGCGCATGAATCCCCTCCGATTCGCCCTCGATCGGCCCGCCGCCCTCCCGCACCGGGGAACATCACACCCGGAGGGAGCATTGGGCATGTTCAGATACTGAAGTTCCTGAACATGCCTATTCAACGATAATAAGCTGGTGCAGCCCCAGCCGGTCCAGACCAAGGGTAAGGCTTCCGTCCGCGTCATAGGCCATCGTTACCCGCTCCCCGTCCTCCGTCGCCTCCGCCCCGGCGGGATGAAAGCCCGGCAGCTTAATCTTCATGGCCACCGGCCCGACCGGCAGATTGCGCTCGGCATAACCCTGGGTAAATCCTGTGTGGTTGCTGTTGATAAGGTGGATGATAAGACGGTTTTCCTGCCGGTAGACCTTGAAGTCAATATAGGCGCCGCAGGCAACCCGGAAGGGAATCGTATCCCCCAGCAGATAGGCGGCGGCGTTGCCGATAAGGTTCCCGTGATCAGGCAGGGCCGCCCGTCCATACACGGCGTCCAGGTCCCAGGCGGCATAAAGCGCCTTGCCGCCCCCCGGGGCGTTGTATAGGGTAACCACCGGTTTATCCGTTTTGGGAACCGCGGTCCAGGCGAACTCGGGGGGATAAATAGGAAAGGGCGGCATATAGGTCGCCAATATTTCTACGCCCGGTTCCGGAATAACTTCCCTGAATGTACCGCCCATGGGAATAATCGCCGTATCGTCAAAACCCGCGAAAACGGGACTCTCCGGCCGCTCAATCCGCAGATAGTTATGCAAAACGGGGTTTTCCCAGCCCGCCTCGCCCTGCCGCGGACCGGGGGCGGCGGCAAAACGCAGACCGAGCAGACTTTCCAGCCCCGACCGCGGCCTTTCTTCCCCATCTTCGTCAAAGAACCCCGTTTCCCCGCAGGCAAAGATGCTTCCGCCCCGGTTCACAAAGCCCTCCAGGGCCTTCACCTGATCATCCGAAACAACGGCAAGCTCCGGCAGGATGAGCAGATCCACACCCGCCGTCTGTCTGTCTATGTCGCCGGCGTTAATCGGCAGAAAAGGAATGCCCGCCCGGGTAAGGGCCATGACGATGCCCCGCCATGCCTGCTGGACCCTCTCCTTTTCCATAAGGCCGCCGCCGTATTCAACATTTTCCTGGCTCCAGAGGATTCCCACATTGGCAAGGGGCCGCCGGTTGTAAAGATAGGCCTCGTACTTCCGGTGCCATTCCAGAATGGGAAGATGGACGCCGAATATACGCTTGTCCTCCTGGGAGGACCCGATGATATGCCACCAGGGGCTTATCCCCCCGGCTATCCCTTCCAGCATCCACAGCCGCAATTCCAGGGGGCTGCTGGCGGAACGCCGGTACGCCTGGAGTCCCCGGACGTATGAAGCGGAACTTTCCGGAATAACGACATCCCAGCCCGCCAGTTGGTGGAGAAGCAGCCCGTTCAGGCTGTTCTGTTCAAACCCCGTATCGTCCCTGCCCTGGCTGTCCACCATAAATATCCGGGTGCGTTTGGCCAGTTCCCGCAAATCGGTAAAATGGCTGCGGCCTATCGCGTTGGCGCTGACCATCCCCAGCCAAAGGCAGTCTTCACCCCCGTATGCCGTCGTTACCCGGTTAAAAAGATCCCAATTCGCAACCCGGCAGGCATAGTTCCACCGGATCCATTTCCGGTATACCGGATCGTGATAATCAACGGTCTCCGGCAGCTCATACCCGCTGTATTCACGAAAATCGCGCCGGCAGGTATCGCAGTAGCAAATATCCTTACGGGGAATACCCGTCCAGCTATTATCGGTAAAACCGTCAGGATGGTACCGCTCAATTATCTCCTTTAAAATTTCGGGAATAAATTCTTTGTAATAACCGCTGTTCAAACAGCTTAGATAACGCCCCTGGGTTATAAACGGCGCGCCGTCCTTGCGGCGGGCAAACCATTCGGGCCTTGCCCGGTAAAAATCCTGAACCGCCCGGTTAATATCCATACGGGCCACCACCGCCAGGCCCTCCTCCCTGGCCGCCGCAACAATGCCGCCGAAAAAATCCCTGCCCCCAAGCCGCGCCGCCCGGTAGTGGTACTCAAATTTGGAAGGATAATAGGCTACAATCCCCCCGGCGTTGACAATGATCGCCTGGGTTCCGGTTTTTTTCCAGAATTCCCGCCAAAAAACCGGGTCATATAGCTCCGGATCAATTTCCGTAAGGTTCGTCTGTCCGTAACGGTGAACCCTTTCGTACCATTTTTCCATTTTATTTTTCCTGCCCCCGCAGTTGTTTATCCGCGTAACGGGTATGCAGATCCTGCATATCGATCCGCCCGGAATCGTCCTCCCAGACCCTTACATTCGCCCGCACCTGATCCCCGCTGTGTATACCAAGAAGACATACGTCAACCAGGGGATTCGAAAGGTTAAACTGCAGCAGCGCCCTATTAAAATCGAAGGTGTTTCCCGGATTCACCTTCGCCATCCACCGCTGAAAGATCCCCGACGTAAGAGTCCGCATGGTAACAATACCCAGCCCCTGATCTTCGGCATCGTACATACTGCCGCACTTAAAACTTGGATCGTAGGGATGCTGAAAAAATAAATTATATTGGATCTGCATAACGTCAAAACGGCCGCTCCGAATAAGCCGGTAGAGGGGAATATTTTGACACTCGATAGAAAAGCCTATGTATGTTACCAGACCCTCGGCCCTCGCCTTTTCCAGGGCCTCCGCCATACCGCCCGGCCCCAGAATGAGATCCGCCTGATCGTCGGCATAGCACGAACCGTGAATTTGAATAAGATCGATCCTGTCGCGGCGCAGATTGGCAAGACTCCGCTCCAGGGATCTGCGGGCCGTATCCCCGTCGCTGATTAACGCCTTGGTGGCCAAAAATATTTCATCCGCCGGTATATTTTCCAGCGCCTCGCCGAATATACGCTCGCTTATCCCGTCGCCGTAAGCGGCGGCCGTATCAAAATAATTGATCCCCATCTTATAGGCGGTCTGTATGGCGTCGATAAGCTGATCCCTGTTCGCCCCATCCTCCGGATCGAACAGTTGGGTATAGTTTTTTAGCCCCGCGACGGTCCCCCCGAATCCAATACGGCTGACCTTCCTGCCCGTCTTGCCAAGAGTCGCATATTCCCTCATGTTCGCTGCCTCCGGTTTACGCATGAATTATTTTTACACGGAATTTCAACATTGCCGCAAAGTCGGTTGCTTCACGGACAAACACTATTTAGTTCGTTTTTCAGGAAGCTGTCAACCGCGCAGCCTGTATCGTTCCCGGTTCAAAAAACGCCCCCTGCCGGGTTTCTTTTGGGCGCATTTTTTTGCTTCGCAAAAAAACCGGGCTATCCGCTCTAACAAAAACCCTGCGGGTTTTTGTTGGCCGCTTCTATCCCTTGCGCTGCCCACAAGAATGGCATCCTGCCATTCTTGGGCTTGGGGGTTTGCTTCGCAAAACCCCAGGGATTGGAAACAGCCGGCCTCCGTGCCGGCAGGGCTTCCGCCTTCGCTGCGTCCTGCTGTTCCCGTGTTGCGCCGGAGGCCCCGGTGTTGCGGAGTGGACAGGGCCGCCTCCTGCCGGGGGAAGGCGGCGACAACCGCCCCCTTTGTTTAGCACCGGAATCGCCGCACCGTTGACGGTCCATGATTCCGGTGGTACAAGTGAATCACGCCCGCGGACCTTGAACCGCGACGGACAGGAGTGAATATGGGAACCAATTTTAGCGTAGATGAAGGCCGCCTGGTATTCCGCTACGACGCGGAAAAGGTATGGATAGAATCCTGGGGGGAAAACAGCCTCCGCGTCCGGGCCGCCAAGACGGCGGGCATGCCCAGGGGTCTGGCCGCCGGCTTTGCGGGAATTCCGGAGGAACGCCGGCCCGACAGCTCCGGCGGCGACCCGGAAATCGACGGCGCCCTCCTCCCCCCCCAGGGCGGCGCGGGGGCGATACAAATAACCGAAGACGGGGCTTCCCTGAAAAACGGAAAGATCGAGGCCCGGCTTGACCGGGCGGGAAACCTTTCGATCTACAACAGCCGGGGAGAACTCCTGCTTAAAGAGTATGTGCGGAACCGCCGGGACCGGATGTCGGAGAATTGCAGCGCCCTGGATATAGAGGGCAGGGAATTCAAGCCCATCATCGGCGGGGACTACACCATTACCCTGCGCCTTGAATCCCTCAGCCCCGACGAGAAGATCTACGGCATGGGCCAGTACCAGCAGTCCTGCCTCAATCTAAAGGGCTGCGATCTGGAACTGGCCCACCGCAATTCCCAGGCCAGCGTTCCCTTCGCCCTTTCCTCCCTGGGCTACGGTTTTTTGTGGAACAACCCCGCCGTGGGCCGGGTAGTTTTTGGAAAAAACATGACCACCTGGACGGCCCTTTCCGCCAAATCTCTGGATTACTGGATCACCGCCGGAGACAGCCCCGCGGAAATTGAGGAGGCCTACGCCGGGGCCGTCGGCAAGGTCCCCCTGATGCCCTCTTACGGCATGGGTTTTTGGCAGTGCAAACTCCGCTATCAGACCCAGGAGGAACTCCTGGCCGTGGCCCGGGAGTACAAGAAGCGGGGAATCCCCCTTTCAGTCATCGTGATCGACTTTTTCCACTGGCCCTACCAGGGGGACTGGAAATTCGATCCCCTCTACTGGCCCGACCCGGATGCCATGGTCGCCGAATTAAAGGACATGGGGGTGGAACTGATGGTTTCCGTCTGGCCCACCGTGGACCGGCGGAGCGAAAATTTCCAGGAGATGATGGAACGGGGCTGCCTCATCCGCACCGAGCGGGGATTCCGTATCGGTATGGACTTCCAGGGGAACAGCATCCACTACGACGCCACGAACCCGGAGGCCCGGGATTATATCTGGGCCAGGGTAAAACAAAATTACTATGACCGGGGAATCCGAATCTTCTGGCTTGACGAGGCGGAACCAGAATATTCGGTCTACGACTTTGACCACTACCGCTACCACCTGGGGCCGGATCTGCAAATTGGAAACATCTACCCCCTGATGTACGCCAAAACTTTTTTCGACGGCATGAGAAAGGCCGGCCAGGGCCAGGTGCTGAATCTGCTCCGCTGCGCCTGGGCGGGGAGCCAGCGTTACGGGGCCCTGGTCTGGTCCGGGGACATCCACTCCAGCTTTGCCAGCCTGAGGAACCAGCTTGCCGCGGGGCTCAACATGGCTATCGCGGGCATCCCCTGGTGGACCACCGACATCGGGGGTTTCCACGGCGGAGTAGTGGGGGACCCCCGGTTCCACGAACTCCTTATCCGCTGGTTCCAGTGGGGCTGTTTCTGTCCGGTGATGCGGCTTCACGGAGACCGGGAGCCCCACAAGCCGCCCATGGGTACCGAGGGGGGCGCGACCTGCGTTTCCGGGGCGGACAACGAAATCTGGAGCTACTCCAGCGAGGTGTACCGGATCTGCAAGGACTATATATTTTTACGGGAAAAATTGCGGCCCTACATTGAAGGGCTGATGAAGGCGGCCCACGAGAAGGGGAGCCCGGTGATGCGGCCCCTGTTCTACGATTTTCCCGGAGATCCCGGGGCCTGGGACGTTGAAGACCAGTATATGTTCGGGCCCAATTTCCTGGCGGCCCCGGTGCTCTACGAGGGGCGGCGGGAGCGGGAGCTATACCTCCCGAAGGGGCCCAAACCCTGGACCGATGTTTGGACCGGGAAACAGTACGAGGGCGGCGCCGTCGTTACCGTGGAGGCGCCCCTTGAAAGAATCCCGGTATTTTCCCTTTCGGGGGAAACTTTTTAAGGCCGCCCCCGGCGATAAGACCCTGGGTTTTGCGGCGCGGTCGTAAAAATGCGCCCCTGGTATTCGCTTGCAAGCGGCTGCTGTTCGGAAACTGAAGTTTCCGAACAACTCTCCTGTTAAAATTTTATGAAAGGGGTTTGTTATGAAATTCAAAGACGGTTATTGGGAAATCAGAAAGGGCGTGCGGCCCCTTAATCTGTGGAGCAACATTGACAGCAACGCTGCGGAGGGCGTTCTTTCGCTGTGGACCACCAACCACCGGCTGTCCCGGTCCGGCGAACGGGTGGTGGGGATTCCCCTTGTGACGACGGAATTTTCTTCCCCCATGGCCGACGTGATCCATGTGCGGATGTACCACCACAAAGGCGCGGTGCGGCGGGGGCCCCATTTTCTCATTCCCGCGGACCGGGCGGACCACACCGTTATTGATGAGGGGCCGGAGTTCTGGACCCTGCGGGCGGGGCGGGACCAGGGGGCCCTTTCGGTCAGGGTGGGAAAAGATCTCTGGGACGTTTCCTTTTCCCGGGCCGGCAGGCCGGTCACGTCGATCAGCGGGAGGAACAGCGGGCATGTCAGCGTTGAAGGCGCGGGGACCCACATGGTCCAGTATCTAAGCCTCGCGGTGGGGGAGACGATCTACGGCCTGGGGGAACAGTTTACCCCCTTTGTAAAAAACGGACAGGCGGTGGATATTTGGAACGAGGACGGCGGAACGGCCAGCGAGCAGGCATACAAGTGCGTTCCCTTTTACCTTTCCAGTGAGGGCTACGGGGTTCTGGTAAACAATCCCGGCAGGGTTTCCTTTGAGATTGGCAGCGAAGTGGTCAGCGCGGCGCAGTTCTCCGTACCCGGCGAGATGATCGATTACTACATCATCGGGGGGGGCGGCATTAAAGAGGTGATCCGCAACTATACCGCCCTTACAGGGAGGCCCGCCCTGCCGCCGGCATGGTCTTTCGGGCTCTGGCTTTCCACCTCCTTTACCACCGACTACGATGAAAAAACCGTTACCCATTTTGTAAGCGGCATGGAGGAACGGAAGATCCCCCTTCATGTGTTCCACTTTGACTGTTTCTGGATGAAGGGCTGCCAGTGGGTGGACTTTGAATGGGACAAGGACCAGTTCCCCGACCCCGCCGGCATACTGCGGCGGCTTCACGACCGGGGGCTTAAGATCTGCGTGTGGATCAACCCCTACATAGCCCAGAAGTCCCCCCTCTTTGACGAGGGCATGGCGAAGGGCTATCTGCTGAAGCGGCCCAACGGGGATGTATGGCAGTGGGACCGTTGGCAGCCGGGGATGGCCCTAGTGGATTTTACCAACCCGGCGGCGGCGGCCTGGTTCGCGGGGAAGCTCAAGGTCCTGCTTGACATGGGGGTGGACTGCTTTAAAACCGATTTTGGGGAGCGTATCCCGGTGGACGCGGCGTACTACGACGGCTCCGATCCCCAGGGGATGCACAATTACTACACCTACCTTTACAACAAAACCGTCTTTGAATTGCTGGAGCAGGAACGGGGAAAGGGGGAGGCGGTGGTTTTTGCCCGCTCCGCCACGGCGGGCTGCCAGCAATTTCCCCTGCACTGGGGCGGGGACTGCGCGGCCACCTACGAGTCCATGGCGGAAACCCTGCGGGGGGGCCTTTCCCTGGGCCTTACGGGATTCGGCTTTTGGAGCCACGACATCAGCGGCTTTGAAAGTACGGCCACCGCGGACCTCTTTAAACGCTGGTGCGCCTTCGGACTCCTTTCCTCCCACAGCCGGCTTCACGGGAATCAGAGCTACCGGGTGCCCTGGAATTTTGACGACGAGGCCAGCGAGGTGCTGCGGTTCTTTACCGAACTTAAGTGCCGCCTGATGCCCTACCTCTGGGCCAAGGCGGTGGAATCCCACACCCAGGGGCTCCCCATGCTGCGGGCCATGATCCTGGAATTCCCCGGCGATCCCGGCTGCGCCTACCTGGACCGGCAGTATATGCTGGGGGATTCCCTATTAGCCGCGCCAATCTTCAGCCCCGGCGGGGACTTAAGCTACTACCTTCCCGAAGGCCGCTGGACCAACATCCTGAACGGCGCGTTGATAGACGGCGGAGACCGGGGCGGCTGGCGGAACGAAGTCCACGATTACTTCAGCCTTCCCCTTCTGGCCCGGCCCAATTCGATAATCCCCCTGGGGAACGACAAAACCAGACCGGACTACGACTACGCCGCCGGCGTCTGCTTCCATGTTTTTGAGCTTGCCGACGGACAGAGCCTTAGCGCGCCGGTCTACAACACCTCCGGCGCCGAGGAATGCCGCCTCACCATAACCCGCCAGGGCGGCCGCTACAAGGCCCGGAACGAGGGGGCGGGAAAGCCCTGGTCCCTGCTGCTCCGGGCCGTCCACAGCGCCGAGGTGGTCGTTGAAGGCGGCGGCGGCGCGGCCAAAGACACCCCGGAGGGCCTTCTTATACAGGGTTGATCCGCGGGCAGCGCCCGGTTTTTAGGCAAAAACAGGATATGCGGATGGAAGAAATGCACCGCAGGGAACGAAGCTCGTAAACGATGCAGCGCTTGCAGAATACCCCCGCCGCTTGCGGCGGGGGGAGCTTCATCCGGGGGTATGAATACCGAGCCGCGAATACCGCCCCCGGCGCAAGCCAGGAACGGCAGGGCACAGCGAGGGCGAAAGCCGTCCGGCACGGAGGCCGGCTGTTCCATCCATGAGTTTTGCGCAGCAAAACCCGGAAGTTCACGAAAACGGCAGGGAGGCCGTTTTCGTGAGCCGCGCAAGGGATAGAAGCGGAATTCCCCGCCCCCGGCGGGGGCGGGGAATTGGAGCGGATAGCCCGGTTTTTGGCGCGGAGCGCCAAAAATGCGCCCAAAAGGGACTCGCTATGGGGCCTTTTTAAGCTCTGAATGGTCCGTTCCCGGTTTGCCGGACAGCGGTTTCCGCTTCATTTTTCGCGGATAACCGGCATACTAGAAGTATGATGTATATTTCTCGCCGGGACTTAGTAGAGCTTTGCGCCGGCATTTTTTTCAAGGTGGGGATTCCCCGGGACGAGGCGGAGGACTCCGCGGAGATTCTGGCCGCCGCCGATGCCAGGGGTATCCGCAGCCACGGGGTGGCCCGGATCCGGCGTTAGGTTGACGGTATCACCGCCGGGCATATCTGGGGCGGCGCCGCCCCTACCGTGCTGCGGGAGACTCCCCTTTCCCTGGTCCTGGACGCGGAGGGGGGCATGGGGCTTTCCCTGAGCAAGCGTTCCATGGAACGGGTTATCGGTATGGCCGCAGGCCGGGGGGCCGGGGTCTGTTCGATCCGCAACTCCAACCATTTTGGCATCGCCGGGTACTATGCGGAAATGGCCGCCCGGCGCGGCATGATCGGCATCGCCATGACTAATACCGCCGCCCTGGGGGTGCCTACCTTTGCCCGGGAGGTTATGTTCGGCACCAATCCCATCGCCTTCGCGGCGCCGGGGATGGGGGGGGACCTGTTCAGTCTGGACATGGCCACCACCACGGTGACCCGGGGGAAGATCGAGGTGGCCGCCCGGGAGGGGGAATCTATTCCCCCGGGCTGGGCGGTGGGGACCGGGGGGCTGACTACCGCCGACCCGGTCCGGCTCCTGGACGACATGCTCTACCAGCGGGGGGGCGGTCTGCTGCCCCTGGGGGGGGAAGGAACCGCCCTGGGGGGCCACAAGGGCTACGGCCTGGCGGTAATGGTGGACATCCTCTGCGCCCTTTCGTCGGGCGGGGTCTTCGGCGGGGCGGTGATGGATTCGGAACGCAGCTCCGCCCGGGTCTGCCACTTCTTCATGGCCCTGCGGATCGATCTGTTCCGGGACCCGGAGGATTTTAAGCGGGATCTCAGCCGTATGTTAGGGGAACTGCGGTCCCTTAGCCCCGCGGAGGGGACCCGGCGGGTTTACTATGCGGGGCTTCTGGAACAGGAGGCGGAGGCCCGCTGCGAGCGGGAGGGAGTCCCCCTGACGGAGGATGTGTGGAAGACTCTCCGGGAAACCGCCGCCGAACTCGGAGTCCCGGTTCCGGCGGCCCGGGAGACGCGGGGGGTTTCGTGAGTTCCGGCGCTTCCGGGGATCCAAAAACCGATCCGGGCGGCAATTCCGGCGGCCCGGAAAAAAACCGCATTGCCTGGCACCCCGCCTTTTTTGAGGCCATCCGGCTTGAGTTGGAACCCTACCGGGATCGGCTTGAATTCATGTCCGAGTATCCCTTGACCGCGGAACCGCTCCGCGTTGACGTGCTTATCATCAAAAAGCCGGGGGATCTGGTTATAACGAAGAACATCGCCGCCATATTCCGGGGCGTCAATATCGTTGAATACAAAAGCCCCGGGGATTATGTTTCGGTCGAGGACTTTTACAAGGTCTACGGCTATGCGTGCCTCTATGTCTCCCTGAACAAGGTCCCCATAACCGATGTGACCCTTAGCTTTGTGGGGAGCAGGTATCCCCGGTCCCTGGTAAGCCACCTCGGGGGGATCCGCAATTTCAGCGTTGAAGAAAGGGACCGGGGGATTTACACTGTAGAAGGGGATATCATTCCCATACAAATCATAGAAAACAGACGGCTTTCGGCGGAGGAGAACGGGTGGCTTAAGGATCTGGACCGCGAGCTGAGTCCCGGGGAGCTGCTGCGGCTTTCCGCCGCCGTGGATCGTCTGGGGAAAGCGGCGTTTTTGCGGGCCTATTTGGACGCCGTATTCCGGGCGAATCCCGGAAGCATACAGGAGGTGTTACGGATGAGCGATGCGGCGCTGACGCTGGAACAGGTCTTTGAGGAAGCCGGCCTGATAGACAAATGGGAGGCTCGGGGTGAAGCCCAAGGCTTTCTTCGGGGCGAGGCTCGGGGTTTTATCCGGGGCGAGGCCCAGGGTGAAGCCCAAGGTTTTATCCGGGGCGAAGCCCAAGGTTTTATCCGGGGCGAAGCCCAGAGTAGATCCGAGGTGGCCAGGAAACTTATCGCCATGGGTTTAACCTTGGAACAAATAGCGGAAGCTACCGGCCTTGATTCGGAGACTCTTAAAAAGCTCTGACGCGGGCCCGGCCCCTATAGGCCGGCGGCAGCCTCCGACGGCGTGGGGTTAGCGGCCTTATTTGCGGTGTTTCGCGAAGCGAAACGCCGTGGAGGCAATGGTCCCCAGGGTACAGCGAAAGGCGAAAGACGTGCGGGCACGGCTTTCGCCCGCGCAAGGGATAGAAGCGGAATTCCCCGCCCCCGGAGGGGGCGGGGAATTGGAGCGGATAGCCCGGTCCCCGCCGCAGGCGGGGATGCGCCCGTATCTGTAAAGCTGCAACGGCCTGCTGTAAGCCGACTCCCTTTCGGTATATAATACCTCCGCCGCGGCCCCTGGGGTTGCGGGAAAAGGGGCCGCATGGCCCTATGGAGGTAATTATGCCACAGCAGATTGAAGCCTTGGGGCCCCGGGTGCGGCCGCCTCTGGGCCGCTGGATACCCCTCAGCATCCAGCATGTATTTGCCATGTTTGGGGCCACCATTCTGGTGCCTATTCTTACCGGCCTGGACCCTGCGGCGGCCCTGTTCACCGCGGGAACCGGGACCCTTATCTACATCCTCCTTACCGGCGCCAAGGTTCCCGCCTTCCTCGGTTCCTCCTTCGCCTTCATCCCCCCTATCCTTGCCATAGCCGGGGGCCCGGGGGGTCCCAACATGGCCTATGCCCTGGGGGGCGCCGTGACGGCGGGGATCTTTTACTGCCTGATAGGGATCATCATCAGATTTACCGGCACTTCCTGGCTGGACCGGGCCTTGCCCCCGGTGGTCATCGGGTCGGTCATCGTGGTCATCGGTCTTAACCTGGCCCCTACCGCCATGGCCATGGCCATGAACGTGGGGGGCGGCGCGGGCGGGGAATACAGTCTGCCCCTCTTTTCCATCGCCGTATTCACCCTGGGGATAACGGTGGCGGCGAACATCTTCCTCAAGGGTTTTTTCAGCGTCATCCCCATCCTCATCGGTCTGGTGGCGGGCTACCTTTTCGCCCTGATCATGGGATTCTTCTTCTCCGCCTACCGGGTCATCGACTTTCAGGTCGTCAGAGACGCCCCCTGGTTCGGGCTCCCCAGCTTCCGGGTCCCCCGCTTTAGCTTTGTCGCCAGTTCCACCTTTATCATCGTTTCCCTGGCCACCATCTGCGAACACCTGGGGGACACCCTGGTAACCAGCAAGGTCGTGGGCCAGGATTTCTACAAGAACCCCGGCATCCACCGCACCCTCACCGGCGACGGCATTGCCACCGCCTGGGCCGCCTTCTGGGGCGGCCCCCCCAACACCACCTACGGCGAGAACATCGGAGTCATGGCCATAACGCGGGTCTACTCCGTCTGGGTTATCGGCGGCGCGGCGGTTATCGCCGTGATCCTCTCGTTCTTCCATAAATTCGGCGCCCTTATCAGAACCATCCCCACCCCGGTGCTCGGCGGCATCTCCATGCTCCTCTTCGGCATCATCGCCTCCAGCGGCCTGCGGACCATCGTGGAAAGCGGCGTCGATTACAAGGACAAACGGAATCTCACCATATCGTCGGTCATCTTCGTCATCGGTATCGGCGGCGGCAAACTGGCCTTCGCCATAACCCGGGACCTGCAATTCGAACTGGCCGGCGTGGCCCTTGCCACCGTCGTGGGCATCGTCCTCAACATGGTGTTCCCCCCCAGCCGCGCTGCCGCGGGCGGCCAGGAACCGAAGGGCGGAAAAAGGAATAACGGACTTGTTCAGTAAGCCGGCGGCCTATTGAACAAGTCCTGCGAAAACGCGGATTTCCCAAGGAAACCCGCGTTTTTCCGCATTTTTAAAGGGGGGTTGTTCGGAAACTGAGGTTTTCGAACAATTCTATTCGTATCATAAGGGGGGCGGCCGGTTTGTGGGGATTTCGGGCCTACAAGGCAGGGCCCCGGCTAAACGCCGCGGGCCTCCGCCGTCTCCGCGGAAACGCCGTCCCCCCGCAGCCCATATATGTGGAGTAGCTATGCGTTATTACAGTACCCGCGGTAAATCTATCGACGCGGACTTCGCCGGGGCCGCCCTGGCCGGCCTTGCCCCCGACGGGGGGCTCTTTGTCCCCGAGGAAATACCCTCCTACCCGGCGGCGGCGCGTTCCTCCCTGGGAACCATGGACTACCGGGATATCGCCTTTGAAACCATCAAACCCTGGGTAAAACCCTGCATACCGGACGCGGCCCTGGAAGAAATGATCCTCGCCGCCTACCCCTTCGGTGCCCCCCTGGTGGAGGCCGCAGACCGGCAGGTGCTGGAACTCTTTCACGGCCCCACCGCCGCCTTCAAGGACTTCGGGGCCCGCTTCATGGCCCGGGCTTTTTCCTACCTCCGCCGGGGAGAGGACCGGCCCCTCAGGATCCTCGTCGCCACCTCCGGCGATACCGGCGGCGCCGTGGCGGACGGCTTTTTCGGGGTGGAGGGGATCTCCGTGACCGTCCTCTACCCCAAGGGCCGGGTGAGCCCCTTGCAGGAACGGCAGATCGCCGGCCTGGGGGGAAATATCAGCGCCCTGGCGGTGGAAGGCAGCTTCGACGACTGCCAGCGCCTGGTTAAGGCCGCCCTCGGGGAGGCCGAACTCAAAAAACGCCTTAACCTGTCCTCCGCCAATTCGATCAATGTGTCCCGGCTCATCCCCCAGGCCGCCTACTACGCCGCCGCCGCCGGCAGGGCCCTGGCCGGCCTCTGCGATCCCCCGGGGGAGGCCAGCCCCCGGATCCCCGGCGCGGACCGGCGGGCCGCCCTCCCGCCCGCCGCCTGCCGGGTGCGGAAGGGAGAACCCCTCAGCCTGGCGGTCCCCTCCGGAAACTTCGGCAACCTTACCGCCGGCATCTATGCCTGGAAGATGGGGGCCCCCGTCAAACGCTTTGTAGCGGCCACCAATATCAACAGAACCGTCCCCGACTACCTGGAAAGCGGGGACTACCAGGTCCGTCCTTCCCGGGCCACCATCTCCAACGCCATGGACGTAGGGGCCCCCAGCAACTTTGAACGCATGGCCGCCCACCTCTCCTGGGCGGAAATGAAAGAGGTCCTCCTGGGCGCCTCCGTCACCGACGAAGAAACCCGGAAAACCATCCACGCCGTCTTCGAAGCCTCGGGCTATTTCCTGGACCCCCACAGCGCCGTAGGCTGGGCCGCCGCGGACAAACTCCTGGCCGCCGGCCTCATTTCCGGCCCCCTGGGGATCCTCTCCACCGCCCACCCCGCAAAATTCGCGGAAACCGTAGAACCCCTCTGCGGCCCCGTCCCCGTCCCCCCCTCCCTCGCCGCTGCCATGGAGCGCAGCCCCCAAAGCCGCGTCATCCCCCCGGAACTCTCCGCCCTCCGGGAGACCCTCTAAAATACCCGCGCCCCTGTTCGCGGCGGCCCAAAAAGTCTGTTCGGAAGCCCCGGTTTCCGAACAAGCCCCCCCCGACAGACAGCGGCGCCGAATCCAAAAAACGACGGTCCGCGTATCAGGTTTCTTTTGGGCGCATCCCCGCCTCCGGCGGGGACCGGGCTATCCGCTTAAATCCTTTTGCCCGGCGGACCGGGCAAAAGGATACCGCTCCTATCCCTTGCGCGGGCGAAAGCCGCGCAAGGCGCGGCTTTCGCCTGTCGAAAATCCGCGTCCCTGCGGATTTTCGCCTTTGGAGTTTCTAAACGCCTGTTGTTCGCGGGCCGGAGTTTCGCGATCCGCCGCGAAACTCTGAAAAGGCCAATGCCGGCGGCCTGTTAATCGGCCCCCGCACCGTACAATGCTTTGATGCCCGCCCCCCTATGGGAGACGGACTTTGCGTCATAGTTTCCGGGGGATCCGGTTTTTTTGCGCCCCGCGCCAAAATCCGGAGATTGGGTTTGTTCAATAACCCGGTTGGTTATTGAACAAACCCTGCGAAAACGCGGGTTTCCCAAGGCAATCCACGCTTTTCTTTGTTTTTAAGCGCCTGTTGTTCAGAAACTGAAGTTCCGGCAAGCGTCTCTCGCTCAGCGGCCCCGCCGTCAGCGCCCGCCTTTGAAGGGCCCGAAAATCGACGGCCCCAGCGGGAGGACCCAGGCAAGGATGCGCCGCCCCAGGGGCACGGCCCGCCGGTAGGCGGCAATAAAACCGGGCCAGAGGCCCCGCATCCCCGCCAGGTCCTCCGGGCCGAAATCCGGGGCGAAACGGGCCCTGGCCTGCCCCTGGTAGAGAAGGTAGACCCAGTCCTCCGCCGCCGGAGAGTCCCCTCCCCCGGCGGCCTCGCCGCTCATCGGGGCCCCCTTTTCAAGCCCGGCCCCGCGGAGGAGGAGGCCGGTTTCCCTGGCCCACGCCGCCTCCCCTGTTCCGGCGGGCCGCCGCAGCCCCCCCAGCCGGAGCAGATGGACCGCCCGCTCCCAGAGGCGGCGGGCTTTTTTCCGCCGGTCCCGGGCCAGGCAGTAGGCGAGGGCGGGCCCCAGGCGAAAAAAGGCCCATCCCAGGACAAGGACGCAGAGCAGGGCCGGGAACCAGTACCGCCGGACCCCTTCCGCAAGGCTTCCCCGCCGGAAGGAGGACCCCTCCGTCCCGCCGGATCCTTCCCTGGCCTCCAGCCCCCCCCGGTTGCCGAAGATCTCCCGCATCAGCTTTTCAAAGAGTTCCTGGGGTACGCCGGGGGAGATGCGGAATTCTTCCCCCTCCGCCAGGTTTTCCGTGGTGGGGTCGTACTCGATCCAGCCGTAGCCGGGGAACCAAACCTCCACCCAGGAATGGGCCATGTCGGCCCGGACGGGGTAGTAGTCAAAGGTATTGGTGGAGGGATCCAGAAAGAAACCGGCCCCGATCCGGGCGGGGATGCCCAAGGATCGGAGAAGCAGGGCGAAGGAAAAGGCGAAGTAGGAACAGTAGCCCTTTTTCGACGTAAAAAGAAAATGCCCAAGCTGATCCCCGTCCGCCGCGATTCCCGCCCGCAGGCTGTAGCGGTAGTCCCCGTATTTCAGCCATTCGTAGATCCCCTGCACCTTTTCCCAGTAACCTTCCAGGCCCTGGGTAATGTCCCCGGCGTATTCCAAAAGCCGCCGGTCTCCGCCGTAGCCGGTGTAGAGGGAATATTCGGCCCCGCTTAACTCCAGTTTTTCCGCCGAGGGGGGCCAGAGTTCCAGGTTTATAAGTTCGATGGGGATCACATCGCTGGTAAGGCTGCGGACCCCGTAGACCGATCTGAAAGAGGAGGCGTCCCAATTCCGGTAGGGAACCACCTCCACCGGCTGGTTCATGCCGATAAAAGCCTGGGAATCGAAGTTCACCAGGTAGTATTCCTGATCGGTGATCCTGAGGGCCCGCAGCTTTTCCGCCGCCTCCCTGCCGGGAAGGCTCAGGGTCCGGTCCGGCAGACGCTGGGGGTGGTCCCGCTCGTCGTATTCATCGACCCGGAAAAAACCCTGGTCCCTGCTGTACCCGGAGAGTACGAAGCGGCGCAGAAGGATGTGGTAATCGTCGGGATCCTTCTTCACGATCAGGGCCAGATCGTCGTTCATGCTGATCTCGCTTTCCAGCTTAAGGACCTTTGAAAAATCAAAACTGAAAAGCTGGGGTTCCAGGAGGCCCCCCCCCTGTTCCACCGCCTTCTCCTGGGAGGGGCCGATAAAAAACAGGGCCCCCAAAGCCGTTAAAAGGAACAGCGCCGCCGCCGCCCCGGCCCCTTCCCCCCGGCGGAGATTCAGTTCCGGCGGCAGGGAACGGATCAGGGCCGCCAGTTCCAGGAAGGCCGCCAGGGCGAAGACGGCGATCATCAACACCGGCCAACGGTAGGGTTCCACATCCCTGGTATGGGCGAGGCTGTAAATAAGAAGGAGGACAAGGAAATCCACCCCGATGCCGGCCCGCAGGATCTTCCGGGAGCGGAGGGAAAAATAGCCGCTGAAGGCGGCCCAGTAGTAGGGAACCAGGAAGACGAAGGCGTTGCGGTCGTAGTCCAGGAGCAGGCCGTCCAGCGCCGCCGCCGCGTCCCGGGGGCCGGAGACAAAGAACCGGGGCAGGCTGATGAGGATCCGCAGGCCGAAGGGCAGGAGGGCCGGGACGGCAAGTCCGGCGACGGTTTCCCTTATGCTCCGGCCCCTTCCCGGTTCCGCCGTCCGGGGCCCCCGCTCCCGGGGGAATTTCCAGCCCCGAAGGAGGGGGGGAATAAGGAAGGCCCCCAGCAGGGCCCCGGCGAAGACTCCCTTGTCCGCCAGATCCCCGGCCAGGAGGGCCAGTTGGCCCAGGATAAGGAACAGGGCCCCGGAGCGGAGGGCCAGGGCCGCCTTCACGGGGCCCCCTCCTCCGGCCCGCCGGGAGGGACCGCCATGGCGAAGGCCCGGATTCCCCCCCGTGCGCCGTAAAGCCGGGCGCAGCTTTCCGCGATCTCCCGCAGGGAGGGTTCCTGGTAGACAAAGACGATGTCGCAGGGCGGGGCCTCCCCCGAATCCCGGGCGGCCAGGCGGGAGAGGAAGCGGTCCAGGGCCCCGCCGCCGGCGGTGGTCCGGGGCAGGGCCAGGACGCAGGTCCCCCGCCCCGCGGCGGGAAGCTCCGGCAAGGGCCCCGCCGCCCCGGCGGAACTCCGCCGTCCCTTACGGGGGCCCCCTTCCCCGCCGGACAGGGGAAGGGCGGCGGGCCAGGCCAGGGCCTGGGCGAGTTCCCCGGCGTCCCCGCTCCCGAGGGACCCGCCGGTATAACCGGCCAGAATATCCATGCCCCGGCCCCCCAGATCCAGGCAGAGGGCCAATAGCTGGGCGCAGAGCAGGTCCACTCCCTCCCGGGCGGCGCGGGGATTAAAGAGGGCGGGATCCGCCTCCGTATCCGCCAGGACCAGGATCTGGGAACGGGGCGGCGGTTCGGCCTCCCCTTCCCGGACAAAGAGGGAATCGGCGGGGCCGTGGCTGTAGAGCTTCCAGTTGATCCGCCGGGGATCGTCTCCGGGGATGTAGGGCCGGTGGCTGATAAGGTCGTCGGTCCGCCGGTAGCGGGCCCCCCCCCGGTGTTCCCGGCCCCCGGTCCGGGGGTGGAGGCTCGGGGCATCCTCCGCGGGACGGGGGCTTACCAGGACCCGGACTTCCTCGTCCGGGGGCAGGGGCCAGGAAAAGTCGAGGATCCCGAAGGCGTCGAAGATCGCCAGTTCGTCCCCCCCGGCGTAATAGGCCCCCCGCAGGGGAAAAACCAGGAAGGAGGGAGGGGCGGCCCGAAGGGAAGGGGGCCCGGCAAGTTTGCCGGACCGGGCGGGGCCGGTAAGCCCGGCAGCCTCCGCGGACCCGGAGGGGCCGGCGGGATCGAGGATATGGTCAAGGCGGCGGCCGTCCCTGGTTTCCAGCCGCAGCCGGCAGCGGATCAGGATTCCCGGAATCCGGGGGAAAGACCCCCGCCGGCCCCCGGAAAGGACTATCTCCGCCGCCTCCCCCGCCGCGACGGACCGGGGCGCCGCCTGGATCCTCAGGGCCGGAACCTTCCCCCGGTGGATCAGGGCGGCGGCAAAGCCCAGGATGAGGCAGTAGGCCAGGACCGAAAGGAGGATCGTCCCCAGCAGGATCAGGGCCAGCTCCTGCCGCAGATTCCCGGTGAAAAAGGCGGCGGCGGCGATGAAAAGCAGGAACCCGCCGCTGGGGCTTAAGCGCAGCCGGGGCAGGAGCGGGGTTTTAGGGGCGGAGCCCCTAGGAGGGGGGGTAGTGGAGGACCAAGCGGAGGGGGCGGAACGAGGGGGGGGCTCCCCCCACATGCCCTCCATATCCTCCTCCGCCATACGCTTTTTCCCCAGGACGGACCCCTTAGGGGGTTTTGATTCCTTCGAGTCGGGCAAGACAGATCTCCCGGACAAGTTTGGCCCCCTGGATCCGGGGGTCCCGGGTTTTAAGCCGGTGGGCCAGCACCGGGGCGGCCAGGGTCCCCAGGTCCTCGTCGGTCACATAGGCCCTTCCCCGCACCAGGGCCAGGGCGCGGGCGGCTTCCAGCAGGTGCAGGGCGGCCCGGGGACTCGCCCCCAGGGTAAAGCCCCGGTGAATCCGGGTGTCCCGGACCGTGTCGGCAAGCGCCTCCTTAAGGGCGGGGTGGCAGAAGACCAGGGCCGCGGCCTCCCGGGCGGCCATGAATTCCCCCGGTCCGCAGACAGGTTCCAGGCCGGCCAGGGCCTTTTCCGAAGGATTGTCGTCAAGGATGGAAAGCTCCGCCTCCCGGCTGGGGTAGCCCAGGGAAAGCCGCATCATGAAGCGGTCAAGCTGGGCCGCGGGCAGGGGGAAGGTCCCCTCGCTTTCGACGGGGTTTTCCGTGGCGATAACGAAAAAAGGTTCCGGGGGCCGGTGGGTCGCCGCGCCGATAGTCACCTGCCGCTCCGCCATCACCTCCAGCAGGGCGGACTGGACCTTGGGCGTGGTCCGGTTGATCTCGTCGGCCAGCACGATGTTCGCCAGCACCGGACCCGGGACAAAACGAAAACGCCGGGTCTTGGGGTCGAACACGTCCACCCCGGTAATGTCGTAGGGGAGCAGGTCCGGGGTAAACTGAATCCGCTTAAAAACAAGCCCCTTCCGCCCCCCGCCGATGAGCCTGGCGAAGGTCTTGGCCACCGTCGTCTTTCCCAAACCCGGATTGTCCTCGATAAGCACGTGGCCCCCCGCCAGAATCGCCGCCACAAGGAGTTCCAGAAATTCCCGCTTCCCCCGGATAATCCGGGAGGCCCCTTCCACCAGGGCCGCCGCCGTGGAGGAGGCCGGGGCTTCCGCTTCTACCATGGGGGGAGCATAGCACAGAAGCCGGGGCCTGGGGAGGGATCGCGCCGCCGCCACCGCTCCCAGGGTCCTTGCCGGGTCCGAAGAATCAGATAAGGGGGGCGGGCCCGCCGCCGGGTAGAACCGGGCGGTTACCCGCCCGGAACCCCCACAGACCCGGACGTGCCCAATTAAGGCATCCGGTTCTTCCGGAAAAAGGTTCGCTTAAACGTAGGAGTGTACTATCCTGGGGTACGG
>JAIRSD010000186.1 GCA_031255615.1 Treponema sp.
ACGGATTACGTGCTGGTTATGACCGTGAACCCCGGTTTCGGCGGCCAAACCCTTATCCCCCGCTGCCTGGACAAGGTCCGCCGCCTGGCGGAACTGCGGAAGGCGGGCCCCTATACCTACCGAATCGCCGTGGACGGGGGGGTCAACCGGGAAACCGCCGCCCTTATCCGGGAGGCCGGGGCGGACGTGCTGGTGGCCGGGTCCGCCTTTTTTCGGGATCCGGACAAAAAAGAACTCCTAAACGCCCTGACGGGGGCTGGGGCCCTTATTTTTTGACCCGGTTATGCCGAAAATACAATGGAGAACCACGGGACTTTCAAAATTTCAGCTGCGGAACAGGGGCGCCCCTTCACAGGAGGGGCGGTTTCAAACCTGAGGTTTTGGAGGCCGGGGGAGTTTGCAGTCTTAAAAATTTGCAGTTTCGCCAGGTTGAAGGCCCGGGAAACTGTGCGAGCCCACGGCTCGAGCCTGGCCCAGACCCCGCGCCCCGGGGCGCGGTTAATCAGTTTGGAACAGGCCCAGGAGTTTGGATGATGAATCGGGCAGCCCTTGGCGGTCTTTGTCTTCTTATCCTGCCGGCCCTCTTCTGCGCGGCCCAGGCCCCAACGCCGGACACCCGGACGGTTGCCCTGCCGGAGAACTCCGACAGGAATGTCGTGCCGGCCCCCGGCTATACCCGGCTGCAGCAGGGTCTGGAATTCTACCGGCAAAGCCGCTGGCAGGAGGCTGTCGCGGAATTGCGCCGTTCCCAGGCGGAGGCCCTGGACCCCGAACTCAAGGCGGAGGCCCTGTACTGGATCGCCCTTTCGGAGATCGCCGCCAGGGACTACGCCGGGGCCATCCAGGACATGGACCAGCTGGAGCTGGTGGCCCCGGCAAGCAAACGCCTGCGGGATATCCCCTATCACAAGGGGCGGGTTCTTTATTACCTGGGCCGTTACGAAGAATCCCTCCTGCTCCTCAAACTCTATGCCGACAGCATAGGGGGCGATGCATCGATCCCCGCGGGAAGCGAAGGGGCGGCCCGGAAATCCGCTGCCCTGTACTGGATAGGGGAGTGCCTTTACGCCATGGGCCAGCTGGACTACGCCCGGGACATTTTTACCATCATCACCCGGGACTACTTCCGCAGCGCCAAATTCGAGGCCGCCTCCTACCGGCTTGCACTGATCCAGCAAAAAAAGATAGAAGAGGAACTCCTCAATCTGCTTAAGTGGAGCCACGAGGAATCCCTTAAGGCTATCGAGGAATACCAGCGCCGGGAACGGTCCTACGATCAGGCTCTTATCGCCTACCAGCGGCGAATTGCCGATCTGCTTAAAGATTCCCGGCTGGAAGAGCTGGACAACGCCAACGCCCAGTTCCGCCGCCAGCTTATGGAGGCGGAGGAGCAGATCCGCCAGCTTGAGCTGGAACTTTTACAATACCGGCCCAGCCCGGTGGGTAGCGAGCCCCGGCCCGAAAATGAGGTGGAACACCGGCGGCGGCTGGAGGCGATCCGGTCTTTCGCCTCCGATTTGGTTGATACCCTGCAGGGGTATATTGAAGGGGGCAATCCCCCCGGCCCGGACTTTTAGCAAGGGCTTTTTAAGGGCAGCGTTTAGCGGCATGAAACTCAGCGTGAAAATCCCGGTGAACCGGGCGGTATGGTACCTGACGGTACTTATGGCCCTTCTGACGACCCCCCTCTTTGGGGGCCGGTACGATGACGGACGGATCCGTCTGGTTCTGGACCCCAATTTGGGCCGCTTTTCCCTGTACTACATGACCGATGTCGCCGCTCAGGAGTACGAAGCCCTCTTTGGGGTCCAGAACCCCCGGACCACGGTGCTTACCGTAAGCTACAATAACCGATTCTACCGCCTGGGGGACGCCGGAGAATTCAAAATCACCGAAGGGGGTACCCCCCGGCAGCCCGCCTTAATTTTTGAATCGAACTTTCTCAGGATAACGGAGGAATTCAGCTTTATTACCACCGGGAATTCCCTCTTTGGTAACGGAATCAAGATCAGCTTCCGCATCGAGAACAAGGGCTGGCGCCGGGCCCAGATAGGACTCCGGTTCCTCCTGGACACCAGTCTGGGGGAATCCGCCGTCATCCCCTTTACCACCAACCTCCGGCAGGTAGAAGGGGAACTCAGCCTCCAGGGAAAAATCGATGGGGACCGGTACTGGATCTCCGGCCAGCCCGACGAACTGGCCCTTATGGGCAGTCTTTCCACCGATGTGGACCGGATTCCGGACCAGGTCCACTTTGCCAACAGGAAACGGCTGGACGAAGTCCCCTGGTCCGCAGAGGTGATGCCGGGCTGGCGATTCAACAACCCACCCAGTGTAATCCCGGATTCCGCCGTGGCCTATTACTACGAACCCCTCCGGGTTACCCGGAAGGAACCCCTCACGTTTTACCTGCTCCTGGGCGTTTATGCCGGCCAGGGCTTTGCCTTCTTCCAGCCCTCCGCCGGGCTTCCTCCTGTTCCGGAACCGGCCCCCGTTGAATCCGCTGAACCCATCGAATCCCCTAAACCCATCGAATCCCCTGAACTCGTCGAATTCGCTGAACCCGCCGAACCTCCTGAACCCATCGAATCCGCTGAACCCCGCAGCCCGAAATGGAATGTTCCGCCCGGTCTGAATCCCGCCATCGTCCGCTCCGACTACGAGGTCCTGCGGGAAATCATCAACCGCGTTAACGGCTACCTTGAATCCGGCTCCCGGATGAGTGATGATGAATTAGCCGGCATAGAACAGGACGTGGTCCGTATGAGATCCCGCTATGCCGGTTCCCCGTAATCCGGGGAACCATAACGGCAGGACGCCGAGCAGGACGCCGCATGAAGCTTGATCCTATTCTCACCAAGGCCATCCGGCTGGCCCGCAGGGGTAAATACGATGGGGCCATCAAAACCCTGGAGCCGGAGGTCAACCGTTACCACGATTCATTCCGCTATTACTACATCCTGGGGGTCTCCTGTCTGCGGGTCAATGACTTTGTGGGGGCCCTGACCTACTTCAAACTGGCCCGGGAAGTCCGGATCCGGGACCCCAACGCCCTTCTGGGCATGGCGGTCCTGTACTTGCGCCGGGGAGAAACCGACCGGGCCGTGGACATTTATCTGGAAGTCCAGGACATGGCCCCGAAAAACCCCGTTGCCGCCCGGGCCCTGGCAATAATCCGCCGCTACGCCGGCCAGGGCCGCATGGCCGAATGGCTGGAATCCGGGGAACTCCGCAAACTGTACCCCCCCCTGCCCGCCATTCCCCCGGACCTGAGCCGCCTGGTCCTCCCCGGCCTGGGCCTCCTTGTTGCCCTGGCCCTGGCCGCCGTCCTCCTGATCCGCTTCCAGGTCATCACCCTTCCCGGCAGCCGGGCCCCCCGGCCCCTTGTATCCGGGGCGGCCCTGGAGCGGGAAGACCGCGAACGGCCCGTGGAAACCGGCGGGGCCTACCGTTACATCCTTACCCGGAAGGAGGTCCTCAATCTTTACGATCAGGCCTTAAGCCTGTTTACCGAATACCGGGACGAAGCCGCCCGTCGCGCCCTGAACAAACTTGTCGAATCAAACGCCGCCGAAGGCATAAAAAACAAGGCCCGCCTGGTCATGTCCTATCTGGAAACCCCCGGCTTCGACACCTTTCAGCGCCGGGACAACTACGCCTACGCGGAGGTCCTTACCGACCCCGCCCTCTACCGGGACTGCCACGTCATCTGGCGCGGCATGGCCACCAACATCCAGACCTTTCCCAGCCAAACCATCTTTGACTTCCTTATCGGCTACGACACCCGTCAGAGCCTGGAAGGTATCGTCAACGTCGTATTTGACCGGGCGGTCCCCCTTGACCCGGAGCGCCCCCTGGAAATCCTGGGCCGGATCGTCCCCGCCACCGGCAGCCGGGGCGGGGAATTCCGTCTGGAGGGCCTTGTCATCCACCAGCAAAGCGGCCTGCCGGAACCTCCGCCGGCCCCCGCCGGGCGGAGCTCCGGGGAAAGCTCCCCCGAACCCGGTCCCCCCGCATGAAAGTCGTTATCCAGCGGGTCCTGGACGCCACCGTCCGCGTTGCCGGAACCCCCCGTGCCCGCATTGGCCGGGGGCTTCTGGTGTACCTGGGGGTAGCCCGGGAAGACAGCCCCCGGGACGCGGAAAAACTTGCGGAAAAAATTACCCACCTTCGAATATTTGCCGACCAGGAAGGGAAAATGAACCGGTCCATCCGGGACCTGCCCCCCACCTCGTCGGATCCCCCGGCCATCCTGGTGGTATCCCAGTTCACCCTCCTGGCCGACACCCGCAAAGGCCGCCGCCCCTACTACGGCGACGCCGCCCCCCCGGACCAGGCCAGGGCCCTGTACGAACACTTCATTGGGTATATCAGGAACCAGGGCCTTCCCTGCCAAACCGGCGTTTTCCAGGCCCA
This sequence comes from Treponema sp., assembly GCA_031255615.1. The sequence goes on from JAIRSD010000186.1 coordinate 4,417, forward strand.
CATGGAACTGCGCTACACCAACGACGGCCCCGTAACCATCATCATAGACTCCCGGGAACTCCAGGACTTTGTTGATTAAATAACCGGATTCGATCCCGAAAGGCCCTTGGGGGGTCCCAGAATTTCCGCCAGTATGACCGCCCGG
>JAIRSD010000001.1 GCA_031255615.1 Treponema sp.
CCCCAGCCGTGAAAGCAGGGAGATCCGCATACCGGGTTTCTTTTGGGCGCATCCCCGCCTCCGGCGGGGACCGGGCTATCCGGGGCTCCGCTATCGCTCCGGCCCCGGCGCGCTGCGCCGGGGCCGCTTCGCGCCCCTCCTCTCCCTGGCGCGGGCGAAAGCCGCGCCCGGCGCGGCTTTCGCCTCCGAGGCGCCGCGCTCCGCGCCGCGCCTTAAGGCCGCCCCCCGCCCTGCGGAGTTTCGCTTGGCGAAACTCCGAAAAACCGCGGCGCACTTGCGCTGCGGCCCCCCCGCCGGGGCCGGGCTTTCCCTGTTGAAGGGGGGAAGGGCCGTCCGAAAGGAGGAAGCCCCGGATACGCAAGGGGACAGGAAGGGCGCGGAGCGGCCAGGCCGGCGGCGCCATTCGGACGCGCGTTGACACGGAAAGGCCATCCAAGCTAGAATCCTTCATAGGCGGCGCCTTTTCCAAAAGAACGGCGAAACCGGTTCAGGGCGGGAACCTTGCGGCGCAGGCGGGGCGGGGAAGGTAAAAAAGCGAGAGTGGTGAAATTGGTAGACACGCCAGACTTAGGATCTGGTGCCTTTGGCGTGGGGGTTCAAGTCCCTTCTCTCGCAAGGCCGTGAATCATGGGGATTATGGATAGAAGGACCGGCGCGTTGAGCGATGCCCATAGAGGGGCGCACCATTTCGGACCTATCCTGCCGCCCGGCCCCTTCTCCCGTACAGCGCGGGACATAAGGCCGCGTCAAAATTTCAGTTCCGAAGGACAAGCGAGGCTTGTCAAGCTTCCTTGAATTTGGCGGGAAACCCGGCATCGGCCGGTTTTCCCGGGGTCCCGTTCCGAATCCAGCCGGATTTGAGGGCGGCCCGCATCATACCGGAATATCAAAAGCCGGTTTTCTATTCCACCTAAAGGCAGGCCCGGCCTTGAGAGCCCCGCCTCCATGTTCAGAGAGGATACCGTGACCGTAACCAAAGAATTGAGCCCCCAGGAACATTCAAGCGTAAAGTTGTCCATTACGGTGGCAAAGGACGATGTCCGTTCCCAATACAACGAAATTCTGGACGGCTACGCCAGGACCATCCAGATTCCCGGTTTCAGAAAGGGAAAGGCGCCCCGGGATGTGCTGATACGGAAATTCGGAGAGGCCCTTAATAAAGAGGTCCTGGGAACCGTCATCGAAAAAACCCTTGAGCAGGTTTTCGAGGATGAAAGCCTGGGCCGGGGGGAACGGCCCCTCCCCTATTCAAGCCCCCAGCTCCAGGACGAACCGAAACTGGATCCGGAAGAGGATCTGAGTTTTTCCGTGGTCTACGACGTTTTCCCCAAGGTGGCGGTGGGCGCATGGAAGGGCCTGGAGGCGGAGGCCCCGGAATCGGAGCTAACCGAGGAGGATGTCAACCGGGAACTTGAGCGGATTCGGGAGCGGAACGCCGTTGTACTTGACCGGGACGAGGGCGCGGCGGCGGAAAACGGCAACGTGGTTACCGTCGATTACTGTGAACTGGGGGATGACGGGACGCCGCTGCCCAATTCGGAACGGCAGGATTTTGTGTTTACCCTGGGGACCGGCTACAATATCTACAATTTCGACGATGAAATCCTGGGAATGAAGCGGGGCGAAACGAAGGAAATCGTCAAGCCCTATCCCGCCGGGGAAGGGGATTCTGCCGGGGAAGGAGATTCGCCGGGGAAAGAAAATCCGGCCCCGGAGGGAGATTCCGCCTCGAAGGGGGATTCTACCGGGGAGGGGAAGACGATCAGGCTCCGGGTAAGCCTTACCGCCCTTAAAGAACGGATACTCCCCGACCTGGACGACGATCTGGCCCAGGATGTGGATGAAAAGTACGAGACTCTGGAAGATCTAAAGAACCATATCAGGAAGAGCCTCAACGAGAATTTGGAGCGCCGCCTGCGGGACATCAAGATCAACGCCCTTTTGGAGAAGATCGTCGCCGATACCCCGATAGATATTCCCGAATCCATGATCCGTATCGAACTGGAATCCCGGTGGCGCAATATGGCCCGCCGTTTTAACACCACCGCGAAAGAATTTATGAGCGCCGTGGAAAAAAACGGCGAAATGGAAGGTATTCAGAACATCTGGCGGCCCACAGCCGTTAAAGCCCTGCAATCCCGGCTTATCGTAGAAACTCTTATGGAGGATCTTAAGCTGGAGGCGGAGGACGAGGAGGTGGCGAAGGAAATCGACAGGCTCGCCGCCGAGGACGAGGCCATGGCGGAGGACATCAGAAAGTACTACGAAGGAGAGGACGCCCGGGACTACCTGAAAGAGGAGATCAAGGAACGGAAACTTTTTGACATCCTGCTGGCCGAGAACACCATAAAACCAGGAAAAAAAGAGAATTATCTGGACCTTATGTCCAATAATGGGTAGATTCTACATATATGGAGAAAATGAATACCCTGGTCCCCTATGTGATCGAACAGAGCGGGGCCGGTGAACGGTCTTATGATATCTATTCGCGGCTTCTTAAAGACCGAATCGTCTTTTTGGACGGGGAAATAAACGATCTGAGCGCCGATCTGGTGGTGGCCCAGCTTCTTTTCCTCGATGGTCAGGATACCGACAAGGATATTAACCTTTATATCAACTCCCCCGGCGGCTCGGTTACCGCCGGGCTGGCGATCTACGATACCATGCAGTATGTTAAAAGCGATGTTCAGACTATCTGCCTGGGGCAGGCCGCCAGCATGGGGGCCCTTATACTCACCGCCGGGGCGGCGGGAAAACGGATGGTGCTGCCTTCCTCCCGGGTGCTTATCCACCAGCCCTGGGGGGGCGCCCAGGGGCAGGCCAGAGACATCGGCATCCAGTCCCGGGAGATCGTTCGTTTGAAAAAACTCACCATCCAGTATTTCGCCCGGCATACGGGAAAGGACGGGGAACAAATAGCCTTTGACATGGAACGGGATCTTTATATGTCCGCCGAAGACGCGGTTTCCTATGGCGTGGCGGATTCGATATTGACGAGGGAAAAGCATGGCAAAGATTCGTAACGGTTCCGGTAATTACGAGCGCACCTGTTCCTTTTGCGGAAAAAGCGCCGAGATAGCCCGCAGACTCATTGCCGGTCCCAATGACGTTTTTATCTGTGACGAATGTGTGGAGGTGTGCCGCAAGATCCTCTCCGAGGAGGAGCACGAACTTTCCACCCAGTTCACCGGGGACATTCCCACCCCCCGGGAGATAAAAACCTATCTGGATCTTTTCATTATCGGCCAGGACGATGCGAAGAAGGCCCTTTCCGTGGCGGTCTACAACCATTACAAGCGGATCGCCAATCCCGTCAAGGAAGCCGACGAGGTGGAAATTGAAAAATCCAACGTACTCCTTATCGGCCCCACCGGTACGGGGAAGACCCTGCTGGCCAAGACCCTGGCGAAAAAGCTAAAGGTTCCCTTCGCCATCGTGGACGCCACTACCCTTACGGAGGCCGGATATGTGGGGGAGGATGTGGAGAATATCCTTCTTAAACTTATCCAAAACGCCGGGGGGAACATCGCCGCGGCGGAACGGGGCATTGTCTACATCGACGAGATCGATAAAATTGCCCGCAAGGGGGAGAATGTCTCCATTACACGGGATGTCTCCGGCGAGGGGGTGCAGCAGGCCCTCCTTAAGATCATCGAGGGGACCATCGCCTCGGTGCCGCCCCAGGGGGGCAGGAAGCACCCCAATCAGGAGATGATCCGCATTGACACCACGGATATTCTCTTTATCTGCGGCGGCGCCTTTGTGGGGTTGGAAAAATTCATAGAACGACGGGTAGTGCAGCACCCCATGGGATTCGGCGCGGAGGCCGGCGGCCGGGGCCAGAAGAGCCTTAAGGAACTTTTCGACGCCCTCCACCCGGACGATCTTATCCATTTCGGCATGATCCCCGAATTTATCGGGCGGCTTCCCATCACCGTAAGCCTTGAGGAACTGAAACGGGACGATCTTAAGCGGATCATCACCGAACCGCGGAACGCCATCGTGAAACAGTACCAGGCTTCCCTGGCCATAGATGACGTAAAGCTCGAATTCACCGAGGGGGCCATCAACGCGATTGCCGATACCGCCATTAAACAGAAGACCGGCGCCCGGGGGCTGCGGGCCATCGTGGAAAGGCTCATGACCGATATTATGTTTGAAATTCCTTCCATACCGGGGAGCAAACAGGTAATCATCACCCAGGACGTGGTGGAGAAATCCCAGGCTCCGGAAATTCTTCTTCTGCAAAAGAGCGCCTAAACCGTGGAACCCTTCCGGGGTTGGCAGAGAATCGTCGGCGGCCTTAGGGAACGGGTATTTCCCCGAAAGAACCCGCCCCGACGGCCTCCGGCGGAGGCTCCCGGACGGGAGGCGGAAGACCTGGTCCTGCTGCCCCTGAACGGGCTGGTCCTTTTTCCCAATACGGTGGTTCCCCTTTTTATTACCTATAAGCCAGGAATCGCCGCGGTGGAAGAATCCCTTGCCCGGGATTTTCGGCTCTTCGCCGCCTGCGTTTCCGGCGGCGCCGTCCCCCCGGACCGGGATTTCCCCTTCAGCGGCACGGTGGTCCGCATCGTCCAGCGGCTGCGGCTCCCGGACGGTTCATTCCGGGTCGTACTCCAGGGGGAATACCGGGGAACCATCACGGACATACTCCGGCCCCTTCCCGGCGCGGGGGGCCGCGGCAGGGCGGGATCCGGAAAAAAGGGGGGAGGCGGCCATGGGGAACCGGTCTATAGCCTGGTGCGGGTGGAGGCGATCCGGAGCCCCCCGGCGGAGGAAAACCCGGCCCTTGTCCAGGCGGTCCAGCGGGCCTTCGCCCTGTACGGGGAACTATCAAAAAAAATAGGCCCCGACGCGGCCGCCGCCGTGGAAAAGACGGAGAATCCCGAACGGCTGGTGAACCTGATAGCCAACGCCATGGCCGTCAAGACCGAAAAAAAACTGGAGCTCCTGTCCCTCGCCGGGGATAAAAAGCGTCTTGAGACGCTCCTTGAAACCCTGGAAACGGAGAACGAAATCTACAGTGTCCAGAGAAACATATCGGGAAAGGTAAAAAGCCGGCTGGAAAAAAACCAGCGGGAGTACATCCTCCAGGAACAGCTTAAGGAGATCAACAGGGAACTGGGAAAGGATAAGGCGGAGGACGAGTATGAAGACCTGGAAAAGGCCATAGCGGCGCGGAATCCGCCGGAGGAGGCGCTGGCGAAGGCCCGGAAAGAGATCGGCCGTCTGCGGAAGCTCCAGTCCTTCAGCCCGGAGGCGGGTGTTCTCCGGGGCTACCTGGAGTGGATCGCCGATCTTCCCTGGGCTGAATGTACGGCGGACTCAATCGATCTGGAGGAGGCGGAGAGGATTCTGGAGGAAGATCATTTCGACATGCGTAAGGCCAAGGACCGGATCCTGGAGTTCATCGCCGTCCGGCAGCTTTCCACGGGATCCCCCGCCCCGGACCGGGAGCTGCCGGGCATCAAGGGGCCCATCCTCTGCTTTGTCGGCCCCCCGGGGACGGGAAAGACCAGCCTGGGGAAGTCGGTGGCCCGGGCCCTGGGGCGGAAATTCGTAAGGATCTCCCTGGGAGGGGTTCGGGACGAGGCGGAGATCCGGGGCCACAGGAAGACCTATGTGGGGGCCCTGCCGGGGAAGATCATCCAGTCCATGCGCCGGGCGGGGACCATGAATCCCGTCTTCCTCCTGGACGAGATCGACAAACTTTCCAGCGATTTTCGGGGGGACCCCGCATCGGCCCTGCTGGAGGTGCTGGACCCGGAACAAAATTCCACCTTTACCGATCATTACATGGAACTGGCCTACGATCTGTCCAAGGTCCTGTTCATCGCCACCGCCAATTCGCTGCACGGCATCCCCTACCCTCTTATGGACCGGATGGAGATCATCGAGATCCCCGGTTATGGGGAACACGAAAAGCTGGCCATCGCGAAACGCTTCCTGGTCCCCAAGGAACTTGAGGAGAACGGCCTGGCGGGGGCACGGGTCGGCTTTACCGACGAAAGCCTCCGGCAGATCATCCGGCATTGGACCATGGAAAGCGGGGTCCGGTCCCTGGAACGGGAGATCGCCCGGGTCCTGCGGCGGATTGCCCGGGAGGCGGTAAAAAAACGCCGGGCCTCCGGGACGGAAAGGGGCCTGGAGAATTTCAAGCGGCTTATCAAGCCCGGGGATCTGGAGAGGCTCCTGGGCCGGCGGAAATACAAAAAGGATCTGGTGTTCAAGGAAGAACGGATCGGCGTAACCTACGGCCTGGCCTGGACCGAGACCGGGGGGGCCATGCTCCCGGTAGAAACCCGGGGATTCCCGGGAAACGGGGAACTTATCATCACGGGAAACCTGGGGGACGTGATGAAGGAAAGCGCCCGGATCGCCCTGTCCTGGCTGAGAAGCGCGGCGGAAAACTACCGGTTCCGCCGGGACATCGCCAAAACCGATTTCCATATCCACATCCCCGAGGGGGCCATCCCCAAGGACGGCCCCTCCGCGGGGATAACCCTGGCGGCCTCCCTCCTCTCCACCCTCTGCCAGGCCGCGCCCCGTCCGGGAACCGCCATGACCGGGGAGCTTACCCTTACGGGCCGGATTCTCCCCATCGGCGGGCTTAAGGAGAAGGTCCTGGCGGCGATCAGGAACGGCATGGAGAGGATACTCCTCCCCGAAGACAACCGGGAGGACTGGGAGGAACTGGACAGGGACATACGGGAGGCCGTTGCGGCGGAATTTGTGGAAAACGCCGAAGACGCCTTTACCCTGCTTTTCGGCGCGGAGATACGCAAAAAAACCAGAACCAAAGAGTCAAACGCCAAAATCGCGGGCTAAGGCCCGCATACCGATACCGGGAAAAGCGGAACCGGAGCCCGCAGCCGCGCCCTAACCGCGGGGCGGCGTTTCCGGGGGGCCGAATATCCGGTCGAGTTCTTCCTGGGTAATGGCGCTGAAATCGCCGGAGGATTCTTTGCTCCGGGAAGAAAAAAATCTGCGGACCTTGAGGACCGGAGCGGACTCCGGCCCGTCGCCGACGGAAGGCATCCGGGCCTGGGACAGGACTCTGTCCAGTTCCGACTGTGAAATCGTCATCGTTCCCTCCTTGCTTTCAGTATACGTCTTGTTTGTCCGCGCCGCCCCCCTCCGCCCCGGCAGCCTCAGACGATCTCCTGGATAATCTGGAGAGTCCGCTCCGCGCAGCGGTCCCAGGAAAAATTCTTCACCCGCTCCAGACCGTGGCTCCGGCATTCCCGGTATATGTCCCGGTTGGTGGTCAGGGCGACCATACGGTCCGCCATGTCCTCGCTGCTAAAGGGATCAAAATACAGGGCCGCGTGTTCCGCGGTTTCCGGCAGGCTGGCGGCCCGGGCGCAGGCCACGGGCACTCCGCTGGCCATGGCTTCCAGGACTCCCTGGCCGAATCCTTCAAACATCGAGGGGAAAACGGCGATGTCGGCCCCGGAATAAAGTTCCGGGAGGCTGGAGAAGGGGAAATGGCCGGTAAAGAAAATATCGTTCCGGTAGGGGGAGGCGGAGACGGCCCGTTTGACCTTATCCGCCCCCCGGCTGTCTCCGCCGGCCAAGACCAGCCGGTGGGGATACCTAGTCCGTTCTTTGAAAATACGGAAGGCGTCGATAAGCCGGATATGGTTTTTAACCGGGTGTTCGATTCGGGAAACGCAGAGAATATAGGGCCGCCGGAAACTGAAGGGCTGGATCAGGACCACGCTTTCCTCATTCCGGGGCCGGGGCTGGAAAGCCTCAAGATCGATGCCGTTGGGAACCACCTCAATCCGGGATTCCTTAACCTTGGTCAGCTCCACCAGCTCCTGTTTGACCCACCCGCTGACGGCGATGACCCGGTCCAGCCGCCGCAGGGCGTTGGGAAGGATCGCGGAGGGGACAAAGCCGATGTTTTCCCGTTTTTTCCTGCTTCCCCAGTAGGCGGCCATGTCGTGGACCGTACCGACCGTGAAGCAGGGCGATTTACCGAAGGCCGCCAGCCGGTGGGCGGCGGGGAAGAAGCAGACGTTGTAATTCCGGGAGGCGGCAAAGTCCGGGTATTTAAGAAAATGCCAGACGGAGCTGGCGGTTTTGCCGTTTATGGAGCAGCGGGAAACAAATTCAAGGTCCGGGGCGGCGGCGCCGTAGACATAGCGGTCGAATTCCCAGCCAAAGATCTCGAAAAGGGCGCCGGAGGGGGAGATATGTTTCAATAATTGGATGAGGTATGTACCAATGCCGGCTTTACCGCTGTCGCAGGCAAAGGTATCGATCCCAACTTTCATGAAAACCTCCGGGGATGCCGGACTCCCCTATCCTGGTATGTGGCAGAAGGATAGCATACTGGGGAAAAAAATGAAGCTCCTCTCCGCGTTTCGGCGCTGCGGAGTTTCGCGATGGAGCGCGAAACTCCATGGGGCGGATGCCTCCATTGAGTTTGCGCGAAGCGCACCAACCGAAAGGCGCAAAGCGGCAGGGACGCCGCCGGCATGGAGGCCGGCTGTTTCAAATGCTGGAGTTGGAGGGAGAAGCGCGCCAACTCCGATAGGCGCGAAACGGCAGGGACGCCGTTTCGCGCCCGCGCAAGGGATAGGAGCGGAATAAAAACCCGCAGGGTTTTTGTTAGAGCGGATAGCCCGGTCCCCGGCGCGGAGCGCCGGGGATGCGCCCAAAGAAGCGCGGCGCAGAGCCTGCCGCATTCTCAACAGGGAATCGTCCTCCGGGAAGCCGCCGTTTTTTACGGGAAAACCGCGTGATTCCGGGGCCGGGTTCTTGCAACACAAGCTATAGTGTGTTATCGTCTTTTTTATAGAAGAGATACGCTATATGTATGGTGCTATATATATCCATGTATGCAGGAAAGGCGGCCCCAGGTGAGATGTCCGCATTGCGGCAATTCCGACGACAAGGTCATTGAATCCCGCACGCTGGCCAACGGGGAGGCGATTCGGCGCCGCCGCGAGTGCAGCGGCTGCGGTTTCCGGTTTACCAGCTACGAACGGATCGAGGACAAGCAGTTCATGGTTATCAAGCGGGACGGCCGCAGGGAACCTTTTGACCGGCGGAAGATAGAGCGGGGAGTGGGGCGGGCCTTGGAAAAACGGCCCGTGTCCCCGATGATAATCGAAAGTCTGGTGAACCAGATCGAAGATCAGGCGGCGATCCTGGGCAAGGTGAACCACGAAATCAGCGCCTCCGGCATCGGGGATCTGGTGCTGGAGAGGCTGGGAACTCTGGACAAAGTGGCGTATATCCGCTTCGCGTCCGTGTACCGGCACTTTGAGGACCTGGACGAGTTCGTCCGGGAGATACAAAAAATGGGGGATATCCCTTGATCAAACAGGTGGTGAAACGTTCCGGGGCCGTCGAGGCCTACGACCGTTTCAAAATATTCAACGCGGTAAGCCGGGCCTTTGAGGCGGTGGCGAAGGATTCCCGGCGGCTGCTCAGCCGGCTTCCTCTGGAGGAGCAGGACAGGCGGACGGAGGCGGTTGCCAGCCGGGTGGAAGCCCTGTTGGAGGAGATGATGGGGGGGCGGCACCCCTCCTCCATCCCCGCCATCGAGGAAATTCAGGACCTGGTGGAGACCGCCCTTATCGAAAAGCAGGAAACCGAGGTTGCCAAGGCCTACATCCTGTACCGGGCGAAGCACGAGGCCCGGCGGGATCTTAAGAATCTGATGCTGGACATCGATTCCACCATGGACGGCTACCTGCGGCAGTCCGACTGGCGGGTCAATGAAAACGCCAACGTAAACTACTCCCTGGGGGGGCTTATCCTCCATAATTCGGGGAGCATCACCGCCAACTACTGGCTTAAGAACATCTATCCCCCGGAGATCGCCGACGCCCACCGGGATGCGGACTTCCATATCCACGATCTTTCCATGTTTTCCGGCTACTGCGCCGGCTGGTCCCTGCGGCAGCTTATCACCGAGGGGCTGGGGGGGGTGGCGGACAAGATCACCAGCAAGCCGGCGAGGCATCTTTCCACCTTGATGCAGCAGGCGGTGAATTTTCTGGGTTGTCTACAGAACGAATGGGCCGGGGCCCAGGCTTTTAGTTCCTTTGACACCTACATCGCCCCCTTTGTAAAGGTAGACGGGTTAAGCGACAGGGAGTTGAAGCAGTGCCTCCAGAGTTTCGTCTTCGGGGTGAACACCCCCAGCCGCTGGGGCAGCCAGGCCCCCTTTACCAACATCACCCTGGACTGGGTCTGCCCCGCGGATCTGCGGGACCGGAAGGCCCTGACCGGGGGACGGGAAATGGATGTTACTTACGGGGACTGCCAGGCCGAAATGGACCGGGTAAACCGGATCTTTATCGAACTTATGCTGGAGGGGGACGCGGACGGCCGGGGTTTCCAGTACCCCATCCCCACCTATAACATCACCGCCGATTTTGACTGGGACAGCGACAACGCCCGGCTCCTTTTTGAAATGACCGCCCGCTACGGCACCCCCTATTTCCAGAATTTCATCAACTCCGATTTGAACCCCGAGGATGTCCGGTCCATGTGCTGCCGCCTGCAGTTGGACAAGCGGGAATTGCGGAAACGGGGGGGCGGCCTGTTTGGTTCCGACGAGCTTACCGGCTCCCTGGGGGTGGTAACCATCAACCTGCCCCGGATCGCCTACCTGGCGAAAGACCGGGGGGACTTTTACCGCCGCCTTGAAAGGCTCATGTCTCTGGCCAAGGAAAGCCTGGTTATCAAACGAAAGACCGTAAAAAGGCTGCTGGATTCGGGGCTTTTCCCCTATACCCGGCGTTACCTGGGGACCCTGGACAACCATTTTAACACCATCGGCCTAGTGGGGATGAACGAGGCCCTGCGGAATTTCCTGGGGAAGGACCTGAGCATCGCCGCGCCGGAGGGCCGGTCTTTTGCCCTGGAGGTCCTGGGTTTTATGCGGGAAAGGCTGGCGGATTTCCAGGAGGAAACGGGGGAACTCTTTAACCTGGAGGCCACCCCGGCGGAATCGACCTCCTACCGGCTGGCGAAGCACGACAAGAACCGCTACCCGGACATCATCACCGCGGGAACCGGGGAACCCTACTACACCAACTCCACCCAGCTTCCCGTGATGGAAACCGAGGATATCTTTGACGCCCTGGATCAGCAGGAAGCCCTGCAAGCCGCCTATACGGGGGGGACGGTTTTTCACGCCTTCCTGGGGGAGTCCATTGAAGACTGGCGGAGCTGCCGGGACTTGGTGCGGAGCATCGCCCGGAATTACCGGATCCCCTACTTCACCATTTCCCCCACCTTTTCGGTGTGCCCGATCCACGGCTACCTGCGGGGGGAGCATTTCCACTGCCCCAAATGCAGGGAAGAGCGGGAAACGGCGCTGCGGGAGGAAATCGCCGCTTTGGAACGGGAGCGGGAATTGATCCTGAAAAGTTCTTAGCAGGCGGCGGGGCTGCTCGGGAACTCCGGTTTCCGGCGGCCCGCGCGTTTGCATAGTTTTGATCTTTACAAAACAAGTTATGGTAAAAAAATTTGCGCGGAACAGAGGAGTAATGCGACATGAGGACCCTTGAGGAAGTGGAAAAAGATTTGGCCCGGGCCAGGGAATCCCTCGCGGCGGCGGAAGGAACGGTTGCGGAGGTGTACAGCCGGATCGTGGGCTATTACCGTTCAGTGCGAAACTGGAACCGGGGCAAGCGGGAGGAATACGGCGAGCGGCGGCTCTACGACCTGTCCCGGCTGGAATATGCCAGTCCGGCGGGCCCCGCCGCCCCTGCGCCGGCCCCGGACTCCGGGGAGGAAGCCCTCCGGGCCGGAGAAGGCGCCAGGGTGCTTCTCTTTTGGCGCCCCGCCTGCCCGGCCTGTCCTTCCGCCAAAGAAGCGGCGGGGCGGCTGGGAATTCCGGTGGACCTGGTAAACGCCGATACGGAATCCGGCTTTGTCGAAGCCCGGCGGAGGAAGGTCCTGGCCACCCCCACGGCCATTTTCCTTTCGCCGTCGGGGGCGGAGATCGGCAGGGCCCTGGACTCCCGTTCCATCGCGGCCTTCGGTAAAGCCGTGGTATAGGCCCGAAGGGGGGCCGCTTGCCGAAGGGCCGCAGGGGACGTTTCGCTATCGGGAAACGGCGCAGCCCATAGGCGGCGGCGGACGGCCCCATCCGGGGGGACGGGAATTAAGAAATGCTCATCCTGCGAAAGACCAGCCTGGTAGATTACCCAGGGAAGGTTTCCGCGGTTCTGTTCCTCCCCGGCTGCAACCTCCGCTGCCCCTGGTGTCAAAACCGGGAACTGGTCCTCCGGGGCGGCCCCGCCGATGCTTCTGATCCGGGGGGAGGGGGGGAGCGCTTTATTTCCCGGGACGAGGCCCTGGCCTTCGTCAAAAAACGCCGGAACCTGCTGGGAGGAGTGGTCCTATCCGGGGGGGAGCCGACGATTCACCCGGATCTGGGGGCCCTTATCGGCGGGATCCGTTGTCTTGGGCTTCCGGTGAAACTCGACACCAACGGGATGAATCCGGGGGCGCTCAAGAAACTTTTTGGGGACCGGGAATCCCGGCCCGATTATATCGCACTGGACCTTAAACTGGCCCCCCGCCGCTACGGGGCCTTGCTGCCGCCGGGGGCGGCGGCAAGGCCCCCCTTCGATCCCGCCGCCGCCATTGTCGAGAGCGCCGCCCTGATCCGCGATGCCGGAATTCCCCATGAATACCGCAGCCTGGCCCTGCCGGGCGGTTTTTTCGACGTTGGCGATATGGAGGCCCTTGCCCCCCTGGTCCACGGCGGCCCCTGGCATTTCCGGTCCTTTCGGCCGGGAAACTGTCTGGACCCCGCCTGGGATTCCCTCCCCCCGCCGGGGGAGCGGGAGGCCGCCGCGCTGGCGGAAAGGGCGGCCCGTTGTCTGGACCGCGGTTCCCCGGAGGGCGGCGGGCAGGGTGCGGCGGGGGATTAGGGGCGGAGGCCGCGCCGCCGGGGAGGCGACAGGCCGGCATGGATGCCGGACCGGAGGGGGCGGCCGGGGGGCTTTGGGGGGAGCCGCCGCGCGGAGCGCGGCGGCGCTGCATCGGGAGCGATCAGGCGGAGATCCGCAGGGATGCGGATCTCCGCCCGCGCAAGGGATAGGAGGGGTGCGGAGCAGCCACGCCGCAGGCGGGGCCGGAGGCGAAGCCGCAGCCCCGGATAGCCCGGTCCCCGGCTCCGCCGGGGATGCGCCCGTCACAGGCGATAATATATGCGGCAGGCGGATTTCACGATGCCGGAGGGAGGCTTATCTGAGCAGTTCCGCCCCCATGACGGATACGTTGTAGACGGGGGCGTAGAAGCTGGTCAGGAAGTATATGATTCGTCCGTTGTCTTCGGTGAAGGCCGGGTGCATGAAGGCGCCGTAGAGGCCGGGATAATCGGACTGCCTGGCGATGATGTGGGCCGGGCTGAAGGGTCCTTCGGGGAGCCGGGAACTTCGGATGACGAGGTTCTCGCCGGAAAGACAGGCGGCGAGCCATTCCTCCAGATAGGGGTTGTACATCACCGAAAGTTCTCCCGCCGGTCCCGGTATGACGGCGGCGGCGTGTTCCTCCGCCTCCCCGCCGCTCCGGTACAGGGGCCGTCCCTCCTCAAGGCCGATGAAATATTCGTAGGCGGCCCTGTCTTCGACCTGCCCTTCCCGAACCCGCATAAGCCCCGCCGGACCGCCGCGGCCTCCGCCGATTCCGTAAAAGTAAAGCCAGCCTTGATGCCGGACGGGGCAGAGCTGGACAAAGAGGCCCGCCCCGTCCCAGCGCAGATCCTCCAGTTTTTCCCAGCTTTGGCCGTTGTTGAGGCTCCGGGCTATGCCGCCGTAATTGCAGTCCCAGCGGCCCGGGGGGCCCCAGCGGCGGACCGACATATAGCAAAGATAGAGGGCCTCCCCTATTGAAAAACCGCCGGTGGGGATCACCGTCATTTCAAGGTTGTCCCGCTTCCGGGAGTGGAGTATTTCGATGGCCCGCCGGTTTACCCGGGTGCTGATCATCCGGTCAAAGAGGATGCCGTCGGAGGCGTCCCGGTCCCTGGTGACGGCGAGGACGTTGCTCCGCCAGTCTCCCGAAAAATCGGGGCCGGAAAAAGTATCTCCGAAGGCAATGAATAAATCCTCCCCCTTATCGAATATTATCCCCAGGTCCGTGCCGAAAACATGGTAATTGCTGAAGGTCCGGTTGATCGAATACTCGCCGGTCAGGGCCTCTACGATGCGGACATCCCGCAGGCCCTTGAGGTTATAGGGAAAGTCCTTTCCCCGGGCCGGATAGTTCAAACGCTTTTGCCGGTACTCATTGAAACGGGCTTCCCCGGGATCCGCCGCCGGGGATTCCGGGGCGGCCGCTTCCGCCGGAGCGGGGCCGGGGCTTTCCGCCCCTTTCCCCCGGCAGGAAAGGAAGCAGAGCGCCGCCCCCAGGATCAACGCCGCCTGTTTCACGGCTCTCCCCACTTCCATTTTTCCTCATCGACGGGAAGCCGCAGCTCCACCGGAAGAATCTGTTCAAAGATCCGGTGGGGTTCGGTTTGATACCAGTAGGCGGTGGAGCTTATGTCGTCGCTGCGGTGGTTGGCGTGGCCGTGTTCAATGGTGGCCCGGATCGACCTGGTGAACATGACGGGGTCCTGAATGTGGTAGCGGTAATAGCTGATCTTTCCCTTCCAGTTGTCCTCTCCCCCCAGGATAAGCCCGTGGTAGGGGGCGCAGTAGCTTTGGGTAGGGCACCAGGCCATGTTCACATAATCCTCGGTCCCCGTGCCGTGCAGACGCGGGGGCCAGGGTTCCCCGTCGATGAAGAACATATCGTCCCCCTCTCCGGGCCAATCCCAGAGGGCGCTTTTGCCGAGGTTGTGTATGTTGATATTGGCCCCCACATAGTGGCCGGACCCCTCCGCCTCCATAAGGACGTAGTTGCCGCCGCCGTCCCGGTTTTCCCCGCCGAAACAGTAATCCCGGCGGCTTGGGAATTCTTCCGGGTCCTTTCCCTTCGTCGGGTTTTCCCGCCG
The DNA here is from genome assembly GCA_031255615.1 of Treponema sp. Next base: position 14,984 of record JAIRSD010000001.1, read on the forward strand.
CCACTGGGCGTGAAAACGCAGGGCCGAATCGGGGAGGCCGGGAGTCAATTCGTAGTCAACGTAGTAATACACGATCAGGGTGGATTCACATTCGTTGGTTATGGTCAAAAGGGCCCGCTCCGCAAAGGGCATGGGAAACCAGCAGTTAAAGGCCTTCCCGTCCTGGGGGCTCATTTGCAGGGGGGCGGAGACAAAATTCCTGGTCATGCCGTGGCCCATACCGAAAAAATCGCCAACCGGCGCCTCAACGCTGGGGGACTCCTCGTTATCCCAGTAAAAACGGAACAGGGCCTTGCGGAGGGAGTATTGTTCCTGCACAAACCCGTCGTTGGCAAGGGTTACCCAGATGTGGGTGATGAGTCCCGGCCCCCGTAAATCCGCGACAGCCGCGGTGTCGCCGCTCTTAATGTATATCCGGTCGTCGTTTCCCCCGGCCCGGTCATAGGAAGATTCCCGCATCCGCCGGGAATCCCGCTTTAGAAAAATATTGGACAAACCGGCGGTTGAAAACACGTTCATAACCCAGCCTCCTTATCTTATGTTGGTTTATTTCAGGCCCGACAAAACAACGCCGGCCACGATTCGCTTTTGGAAAATAAAGAACAGCACGATTGGAGGCAGCACAATGACGCAGCCCGCCGCCAGGACGGAACCGTAATTCGAACTGTAGAATGAGCTGTAGGATCGCACCACCTGCATAACCTGCATCAAACGGGGGCTGGATACGGTCATCGAAGGCCAGATAAAACTGTTCCAATAGCCGGTGAAGGTCCCCGCCCCCATAACCACCATGGGGGCTATGCTCATGGGCACAAAGATATACCAGAAGATTCGGAATCGGGTGCAGCCGTCGATAAGGGCGGCCTCCTCAAAACTGCCGGGCATATTAAGAAAAAACTGCCGGAAGAAGAATATACTGTAACCCGACGCCAGGCCCGGCAGAATAAGCACCCAGATGGTATCCAGCATCTTTAACTGATTCACCACCAAAAAGGAGGTAATCAAAATGGCGATTCCGGGAACAAACATCGTGGAAATGCAGATCACCCAGAAGATCTTCTTGAGACGGAATTCCAGCCGGGCGAAGGCGTAGGCGGCCATCATGTTGAGGATCAAGGACAGTACGACCGCGGCGGCGGCCACGATAAAGGTCGTCATCATGGCGTTGAGGAGGGGGTATGCCTTATTGCCTATCACGTTTTGATAGTTCGCGGGATTAAACGAAGAAGGAAAAAATTTCAGGGGGATGGCGTATATCTCCCGCCTGTCCTTAAAGCTGGAAAGGATCATCCACAAGAAAGGGAACAGGGCCAGGATCACCGCGATAAGGCTAAAACCATAGGCGGATATCCTGCCGGCAATCCTTTTCACATTAGTCATGTCAGCCCTCCAGGGATTTTTCTGATCTGATGATTCTGAATATGACGGCGTTGATTGAGGCGATGACGACCAGCATGATCAGGGCGCCGGCGATGGTATAGCCCAGACCCTTATCGACATCCCGGTAGTTATTGTACAGGTACAGCATGGGGGTGAGGGTCTGGTTCGCCGGCCCGCCGCCGGTCATCATATAGGGCAGATCGAACATTTGCAGTGTTCCAGTGGTAAGGCTGATGCAGATGAGAATGAATATATTCTTCATCTGGGGAATGGTGATAAAGAGCATCTTGTTGAAGGACCCCGCCCCGTCAATCGAGGCGGCGTCGTAATATTCCTGGGGTATGTTTACCAGCGCGGCGTACATCAGGATCGTGTTTCCCCCCAAGCCTATCCATACATTGACGGCGCTGACGCAGAGGACCGCCAGGACCGGGGAGTTGAAAAAGGCGATCCGGTTAAACCCCAGGGCCCGCAGAGTCTGATTGATGATTCCCGCGTTGAAGTTGAAGATGAAATTGAAGATCAGGGCCACGGCGATCCCCGACACGATGCCGGGGATGTAAAGCACCGTCTTTGAGAAATTCGCCCATGCCGAAGGAAGGGTCTTGAGGATGGCGGCCAGGAGGAATGAAAGGACCATGATCCCCGGCACGACGATCAAAACAAATTTCGCCGCGTTGATCAGGGACTGGCGGAACAGCGTGGTCTTTAGGATTATGCTGAAATTCCGGGGGCCCACGAACAGGGAGTCCTGGTAAAACGAAACGTTAAAAAAACTGTAGCGCAGGGCCATGAACAGGGGGACGATGACAAAGACCAGCAGGAACAGCAAAGCCGGAGCCATCATCAAATAAGCGGTAAGCGAATTCCTGTCTTTCATAACTTCCTCCGGCTTTTCCCGATCTCTATTTGAAGGGATTTTTTCCCGCCAGTTCGTTGTTTTTGATAACTTCGTTGATGGTCCTGACCGCCTCCTCCGCCGCGGAGTCAACGTTTACCCCGTTAATGGCTACGTTTTCAAACATGGCGGCCACCGCCACGGAGATATCCCAGGGGTATACCGGTTCGGGGATGGCCCGGGAAGCGACGTAGGCGATGGGTTCCGCCCAGACGGCGTTCCCCGGGGCGTTGGCGGCGATGTACTCGTCAACGCTTTTCCGGGGGGAGGATTTTGAATACTGGGCGATCTCAAAGAATTCCGCCGGAATGGCGGGATCGTCCCCCAGGAGCCAGTAGATGTAATCCGCCATAGCCTCGGGATGGCTTGTCTTGGCATCGACGACAAAGGTCCAGCCCCCGTTGGTGGCGGTAGGTTTATCCTGGTTTCCGTCCTTTGTGGGAACCGGGGCGACGGCGAAGAGTTCCGCCACTTCAGGGTAATCGTTGATAATCCCCGCCACTCCCCAGGAACCGCAGATCTGCATGGCCGTATAGCCCAGCCCGAAGGGTTCAATATTGGTATAACCCGCCAGGGACTGTTCAGGGACCACCCCTTCGGCGTAAAGGCGTTTATAGAAATTCGCCAAATCCTTGTAGTTGTTGTCGATAAGCGGGGCGTCCCAGTTGTCGTTTATCGCCAGGTGGCCGGAGACCGCGTACTGGGCTCCCCAGGTGCACCAGCCGAAGGCGGCGAAATCCCCTATGGCCAGGCCGTACATATCCCTGGTGCCGAGTTTTTTTCCGTAATCGACAAGCTCATCCCAGGTCCTGGGGGGCCGGGTAAGGCCGGCCTTCTCAAAAAGATCCTTCCGGTAAAAGAGGACCGCCGAGGGTTCCACCAGTTGGGGGTAGGCATATATCTTGCCGTTGAAGCTGACCATGGATTTTACATTGTCGTGGATGTCGTCCAGCGCCGCCTGGGGGACCAGGCCGTCAAGGGGCAAAAGTTCGCCCCGGACCACGCCGCCCCGGATATTGTTGTAGGCAAGGACATAACCGTCGGGGGCGGTGTTGGAGGCAATGGCCGCCGTCATCCGCTCCGTCCAGGCATCGCCGGTAACAAATTCCTGATTCACCCGGTAGCCTCTGCCCAGGGCGTTGTACTGTTCCGCCTTCTTTTCAAAATACTCTACATTCCAGGTTTCAAACACCTGCATCCAAAAGGTAAAATCCTCTACATCAGCCTGGGCGGACGCGGGGGAACTCTTATCCCCCCCGGCGCCGCATCCGCAGATAAGCGCGCTAAGGACAAGGACCGGAAAAAACCGTACACACATCTTCATTGTTTTCCTCCTGATATTCTTCGGGTTCAACGAACCTGCTTAACACCATGGTTTCCAGGGGGGCCATACGCAGCCTGAGCATCCCCTCCTCCGGGCCGGGAGACAGAGAACGCTCATCGGGGCAGCCGGGATTCACAAGCGCCTCCCAAGCCCCGGCGCCGCCCCGGGCCAAAAAAACCTCCGCCTCCTCGTGAAAGAGGGAGGTGTTCGCCAGGTACAGGACCTCCCGGTCCTTAAAACGGTAAGCCTGGCCCAATACCGCGTCCAGCAGGATGAGGCCCCGGTCCCCTTGCTCCCCCGACGCGATACCGTGGTTGTACATATAATAGGCGCGGTAAATTTTTCTGCAACGGATTTCAGGGCCCTCCAGCATCCGGCCGTATACAAGGGGGGCCCCGCAGGGGCCGAGCCGCAGCCGGGCGCATTTCCCGGTGAACTTTGCGGGCCCCCCATCGTAGGCGAAGCCCCGGGGCGAAAAATGGTAGTAGTGTTCCTCCGGCCTGCCGCTTTGTCCGTCGATGTTTTCCGCCTCGCTGTATTCAAGGTTTACCTCGAAAACGCCGCCCCACAGGTAGGTCTTGGCGATAGTATGGTAGATGAGGTCCCCGGTTTCCCTGGTGAATTTGCCCCAGCCGTCGCAGCGCAGGGGGGCGTATTCACTGTAGACATACTTAAAAAGGGGTATAACCCTGGCCCGGTTTTGGCGGATCAGTTTTCTTATCGGCCAAAATTCCAGCGCCGCGTTGGGCTGCCCGTTGGCCCGGGCCTGGTAGTAGTCAAGCTCTCCGATGAGGGTCTCGTTGATCATCTCCGTACCGATGGGCACATAGGCCCCCTTCTTCGCCGCCATAGCCTCCTTGGTTTCCCGGTAGATCCGCCGGTAGGCCCGGGTCATTGCCGCCCCCGACCCGGGGGGGTGGCCGTGGTCCGCGGACATGCAGGTTTTAATAATATTATTGGCGGAAATATCGTAGTACAGGGCGTCGCAGTCCGATTCCTCCACGACCCGCTCGTCCCGCCGGACGTGGAGGTCCCGGGTATATTCGGTAAGGGGGCACAGCATGTTAAACCGGTATGAATCCACCGATTTAGGGGCCTCCGGCCATACCTGCAAATTCTTCCTGACAAGCTCCGCATCCGCCTTGTCCGCAGCGCAGAGAAAATCAAATTCAAAGGGGGCGAATCGATCCCCCTGGCGGCGGATGCAGGCTATGTTTTCGCGGTTAAAACGGGTGGGAAACCAGTCGTCGTAGCCGCCGGGAAGAGAATTGTAAAAATTCTGATCCGTCCGGGGCCAGTCGGGGCCGAGGATGTGAAACAAGGGGGCCCCTATATCCCGGCGGTACCGTTCCAGCCAGAGGCTGCGGTCATGGGAGGCATCGATGCCGAAGCTGACGGCCCCCGTTTCCTCGATGAGCCATTTCGCGAAGCCCCCTGCCCCTTCTTTCCCGGCCCGCTCCGCCCAGGTTCCCCTTTCGCACCAGTCCTGCCGCAGGGCCCAGGAACGGTACAGGGCGGCGCAGCTTTCCCAGCGGGCCCCCTCTACCGGAACAAGCTGGACATCCCAGTCCTGCTCCAGCCCCTTTCCGCTCTCCGCGTCCTCGTACCCGTATATGTGGCTGAATCGCAGCTTCCCCGCCTGCTTGTAGACGTTCAGCCATTTCTGGCGGCCTCCGCCGTCCAGGGCGGCGATATACAAACCCGGCCCGCCTTTCATATAGTAAGCAAAGAACTGCATGGCGGCGCCGGAGAAGGACTCCGGGTAGGGCATGAACCGCAGCCCGCCGCCGTCTTCTTCAAAATTTTCCAGCGGTTCGTCGATCTCTATCCCCGCGGCCCAGGGGTGAATCAACTGGTGGAGCCCCGCCCCAAAACGGGAGACTCCGTCTATCAGGGGATATTCCAGGGAGTAGGCGATCCCGTCCCCCCGGTTTTCCAGGGAGGAACGGAAGGAGAGCCCCCGCCCGCCAAGACGCAGCTCCGCGCGGAGGAGGAGATCCCCCGGGAGGGTCCAGGAAAAAAGGGCCTCCCCTTCCCCGGTTTTTGCGGAGGAAAATCCTTCAAAGGCGGAGCTGAATGCGCGGTCCGATTCCGCCGGAACGGCTCCGTCTTCTCCCCCTTCCCCCGCTCCTCTCCGGGACTTCTCCTTCCGCCGGCCCCGCTCAAGGATAAAGGGAATATTCAGGGAGCTTTCAAGGTACGGGAGGGGGCCTTCGCGGGGGGCATGGGCGGAGGGGCCGGAAAAAGACCGGAGGGCGCCGGAATCGTCGTCAAAAACCGCCCGGAATTTTCCATTGTTCAATTCCACCGCAACATTCCCCCTCCGATCCAACGTTCCCCGCCGGATTATTAGTCATAATGGGCCGGGGGTTTCGAATCGTCAAGAAAAAGACTGAAAAAACAGGAATATTTTGTTTTATCACTACAGTGTTTCATAACAGGTGGAGGATAAAAAGGCATGACAAGAGCATGGCGGACACAGGTGTTCCCGGTTTGCCTCCGGGGGGTCAGGGCGGGGGCGGGATCCCTGGTTTTGCGGGACGAAGCGGCAGCTAAGGCTGGATACGGAGATGCAAGATATGCACCGCGAAG
>JAIRSD010000221.1 GCA_031255615.1 Treponema sp.
CTTGCCGGGGTGCGGCGGCCTTGGCGCGGAGGAGAAATTCATAGAACCTATTGACTTGTTCATTCCAGGGGCCTATGCCTAACATCATAAGAGGATCTTGCCGCACAGGTGGATAATCCGTTTACTCATACGGCCAACAACGGTACGGGGAGACCAGCAGGATGCTTGGTCTAAAAATTGGATATGCGAATGGAAGAAATTTACCACTAAGGCGAGGAAGGCGCACAAAGACCAGGGATTGAGGGAGTTTCTTCATTCCTTTCGTGTTCCTGGCGAGCCGTAGCTCGCCTTGGTGCGCCTTCGTGGTTAAAATTTTTATTCCCGGTTCTTTCGCTTATCCGGTGATTTAGTGTAATCAAGGTACTAAACTGAGAATTGGCGGGCTAAAAAAAGCCGCCGGCGCAGCGGCGGAATACCTGTGCGGTGTTGTGCGGCGTATTGCAAACAAAGGGTAAAGCGGTACAGAATGGGTAAATGTATGGTTCCTTCTCCCTCCGGCAATGCTTTTTCGTCCTTGTTTTTACGGCGGTCCTCTCTTTGCCCGCTGCGGCCCAGGATATTTCTACTGCCGGGGGCCCGGAGGGGCGGGGCGGAAACCTAACGCTCAAGATCGCGATCATGGGGCCCGGGGATGAACTGTACTTTTGGTGGGGGCATATCGGCCTGGTGATCGAAGATTCCCTGACCGGCCGGGCGGGGTTTTACGATTACGGCATCTTTTCTTTTGACAGTGAAAATTTCTACCTCAATTTTGCCATGGGGAGGCTCTACTACCGCTGCGGGGTTTCCCCGGCGGAGATGAATTACCAGGTATACACCCAGGCCAACCGGGATATTACCCTTTATACCCTGGACCTTCCCCCGGAAACCAGGGAGGAGATTCGGCGTTTTGCGGAGTTCAACGTACTCCCGGAAAACCGCAACTACTACTATCATCATTTCAAGGATAATTGCGCCACCCGGATACGGGACATTCTGGATCTCGCCACGGCGGGCCAGTTTCGGGAGGCCTTCGGCGAAGCCCCCAGCCCCTTTACCCTGCGGCAGCAGGTAAGGCGGCATACCTGGTTTTCTCCTTTTATGGACTGGCTTCTCAACTTCCTCATGGGGCAGGATATTGACGTTCCCATCACCGCCTGGGAAGAGATGTTTCTGCCCCAGGCTATTGGGGATTATATGCTGGATTTTTCTTATACCGATGTCCGGGGGCGGGAACGGAATCTGGTGTCCGGCGTTGAAATCCTGAATCGGGCGGTGGACCGTCCGCCGGTATTGGCAAAGCCCCGCCGCCAGTGGATTCGGGAATTGGCCTTCGGCCTTCTTGCCGCGGCTCTTCTGGCCCTCCTCCGGTTTTACAAGAAAAGCCGCCGGGGCTTCGAGGCCCTTTGGGGCGCGGTCCAGGGGGCCCTGGGGATCTTTTTCGGCGGCATCGGGACGGTCCTTGCCTTTATGACCTTCTTTTCCGACCATGATTATACATGGCATAACATTAACGTGCTGTACGTTAATCCCCTTTGGTTTGCCGCCGCGGCGTGGGGCGTCCGTTTTGCCCGCGCCCCCGATCCGGGAAAACGGGATGCCCTGGAATCCCGTTTGAAGCATTTCTGGACCGCGGTCTTCGTCCTCTGTTTTTTGACCATGCCGGTAAAACTTTTACCCTTTTTTTATCAGCAGAACCAGGTAACCCAGGCTCTTCTCCTGCCCATTGCCTTTGTCCTTGGCTGGTTCCCCGATTGGGTTTTGGCTTTGAAAAAACGGATAACCTAAACTTATAAACATGCGGAAGCCTTTATTCTTCATCTGTTTGCTTTTTCCCCGCCTCCTCGCCGCCCAGGACGCGGAATCCCCGGTTCCGCCGGCATCCCCCTTTCCCCTGGGGCCGGTGCTGGCAGAGGCGTTCTATGGAGAGGGCCGCTGGCGGCCGGACTGGCCGCCGGAAATAGCCCCCGACGCCTTTACGGCGGAAGGGGCCCTGGGCGTTACGGTGGAGCTGGTGGAACCGAAGGACGCTGTTGAGACCCGCTATGGGGGAATTCCCTACCGCCGCTCCAGAGATTCCGCCGGCCGCCTCAGCGCCTTTCCCGCGGCGCTGCCGCTGGACTCCGCGGAGGAGAATCCCCCGGCCCTTGTCTTCGCCCAGGTGGAGGTCCGCTACGGCCCGGAAGGGGGCGTCCTGGAACTGGACATCAGCGCCCCCGGATTCCAGGAAAAAGAACATATCCTGGCCGGGGAGATCCCAGCCGGGGAGGGCGCGGCGGAAGGGGTTCCGGCGGAAGGAGGGGAAGCCCCGGCGGGAACAGGGGCGGAAGATGGGGAATCCGACGCCCCGGAGGAAATACGCTGGTCCGTCCTGTTTCCCTCTCCCCAATTTCCCGGACTGCCCCCCGTCCGGGAACCGGCAAAGGTTCAATGCGGGGAGTCGGTCTTCTATGCCCTCTTTAGCGGGGGCGGAGATTGGATCGCCGAAACATGGTATGATCCTTGGGGCCATTTCGCCGCCTACTTTAGGACCCGGCTGGGACCGGGGGACCCTTCCGCCGGGGACAGGCCGGAGAACCCCCGGCCTATTCTTCGCGTGGAAGGGGCGGGCTGCAACGGAGAATACCGCTATGAAAGCGGGGGAAACCTGTCGGAGAGTTCCGGGGATCGGGGCTTTTTTTCCGCCCTCTACGGCGAGCGGGGCCGGCCCCTGTATTGGACGGCGGAGCGGCGCTACGGCCTTCAATGGAACGAGGAGGGCCGTCTGACGGCCATGCGGGATCTGGACTCCGCGCCCGCGGCGGATGCCCTTCCCGGCGCGGAAAATTCCCGGGGCCCCCCGGCGGCCTTCCGCTACGAATACGAATCCGACTCCCGGGGCAACTGGATACGCCGGCGGGAGATCGCCCTGTTCCTCCGGGGGAACCTGCTCCTCCCGGAATATATGGTGGAAACGGTCCGCCGGATTGAGTACCCGGAGGAGGATTAGATGGGCCCTTCCGTTGAATGGCGGGACGCCAAATACGAAGAAGTCTTTGAACAGGAGATCCGCGGCCTTGAACGCCGCCGCCGCTCCGATCCCCGCTGCACCGTCGAAGACCTGGAGGGGGTGCTGCGGCACCTCTACGTCATGGACGGGGCGGACTGGTACGGGCGGGGAGATGTCCAGGACACCGTCATGGCCGCCACCATCGCCGCTTACGAACACTTCATAGCCCGGTGGCGGGCGGAAACCAGGGCCGGGCGGGGCGAAACGGCGGATTGCCGGAATCCTTCAACAGTCCGCCCCTTATAACAGGATAGACCCCGCGCCGTTTTCTTTTGGGCGCATCCCCGCCTCCGGCGGGGACCGGGCTATCCGCTCTAACAAAAACCCTGCGGGTTTTTGTTCCGCTCCTATCCCTTGCGCGGGCCGGCTGGGGCTCCGCGGTTTCCCGCCAGGGAATTGTCGCATCATCGAACCGCAATACGCTAGGCAGGGGATGCGCCCCTCATAGGTTCTGCGGATTTCTCAACCGAGATAAGCATAGATGGCGGATTCTTCTTTCGCTTGTTTATTCGCCGCTATTTCAGGTAGAATAAAAAAAGGAGGGCGTTTATGGAATGGCGGGCAAGTCATATTTTGGTTAAGGATCGGGCTCTGGCGGAAGATCTGCTGCGGCGGGTTAAACAGGGCGCGGCCTTTGAATCTTTGGCCCGGGAATTTTCTACCTGCCCCTCAAAATCCAAGGGAGGGGATCTGGGCTGGTTTGGTCCGGGAAAGATGGTCGCTCCTTTTGAGTCCGCGGTGAAGCGGCTTTCACCCGGGTCTGTTGGAGATGTAGTTCAGACGCAGTTTGGTTATCACATTATAAAGTGTACGGGCCGTAAGGAAGCATGACGAATAACGGGACGGATTTCCGGTCTATCCTGACTCTCGATTCGGAGATGAATCAGATTCAGGATGTGGATTTACTTTTAGAGCGAATCCTCCTGGAAGCCCGAAGGGTAGTCCATGCCGACGCGGGGTCGATTTATGTAAGGGGCCGGGTCAGGGAAAGGGATGTGGAGAAGCTGGTCATCAAGTATGCCCAGAACGACACCGTCCAAAAAAGACTGCCCGAAGGCCAAAAGATGATCTATTCCGTGTTTTCCATTCCCATCGACGATAAGTCCGTAGCGGGCTACTGCGCCCTTACCCGGAAACTTATCAACGTCCCCGATATGTACCAGATTCCGGAAGGCACCCCCTATTCCTTTAACCCCGTCTACGACAGTATTTCAGGCTACAGGACCATTTCTTCCCTTACCGTTCCCCTTACCACCGTGGATTCAAGGATCCTGGGGGTCATTCAGGTTATCAATTCTAAAGACAAGAACGGCGCCGTGGTCCCCTTTTCCGCGGATGATGAATTCCTTATCACCCACTTCGCCTCCAACGCCACCACCGTCCTGCATCGGGCCTGCATGACCCGGGCCATGATTCTTCGGATGATCAAAATGTCCGAGCTTCGGGACCCGATGGAAACGGGGACCCATGTAAACCGGGTTGCCGGCTATGCGGTGGAGATCTACGAACGCTGGGCCTACCGCCATGGGGTAGAAAGCACGGAGCGGGAAAAATTCCGGGATACACTCAGAGTTGCGGCGATGCTGCACGATGTGGGCAAGGTGGCGATTTCCGATTTGATTCTGAACAAACCCGCCCGGTTTACCCCGGAGGAATACCGGATCATGCAGCATCATACGGTTTACGGGGCCGCCCTGTTTGACGATTCCCAGTCCGAACTGGACGATATTTGCCGGGACATCGCCTTGACCCATCACGAAAACTGGGACGGATCGGGATACCCCGGCTGGGTCGATCCGGTAACCGAGGAACCAATCAAGGCCGGACCCGACGGAAGGCCCCTGGGCAGGGTAGGGGAGGAGATTCCCTTGACGGGGCGGATCGTGGCAATCGCCGATGTCTACGACGCCCTTAGTTCAAAACGGGTGTATAAGAATTCGTGGAACGAGGAAGATGTGCTGTTGGAGATCCGCAAACTTTCGGGGAGCAAATTCGATCCCGAACTGGTGGATATTTTTTTTGAAATCATTTCGAATATCAAGCAGATCCATGCCCTGTACCCGGAGGCGGATTGAGTTTGGCGAGAATCCGGTCTAAACTGTCCGCCATGGCCTTGAGTTCCTTCCTGCCGTAAACGGCGATCCGTTCCGGCCCCAAGCCCGAATCCGCCAGATTCACCATGAAATTCCGCAGGGAAAGCCGTTCCCGGATATTCTCCCCGGTGTAGACCCTTCCCCGATCGTCCAGCACGTAAACCCCCCTTTTTACCAGGCGTTCCGCCAGAGGTATATCCCTGGTAACTACCAGGTCCCCCGCCAGGGCCAGGGCCGCGATGCGGTCGTCCGCGGCCCCTTCGCCGGGGGGGCAGCGCTCCATGATCGCGTTCGGGCCCTCCACGCCCGGAATGGGGCGGTTGGCCGCGAAAACGGCGGTAAGACCCCGGCGGCCGGCGGTTCTGAGTACCAGTTCCCGGGCGGGCCGGGGGCAGGAGTCCGCGTCTACCAGGATCTTCATCAGGGGAGGCCGGGGCTGTAGGACCCGTAAGAGGGGGAGGCCGTTGAAAGGGGGAGCGACGCGGCGTACAGGGTGTAATCCCCCCCCAGGGTAAGCCGGGATTCCGGGGGGATAAAGGCCGACTCCCCCTGCTTAAGCTCCCATTCGGCGTCTCCGCTGCCGGAGACCTGGAGCCGGCCCCGGGTAACCGCGACGACGGCCGGCCCCCGGAGGGGGAAGGGGCCCTTGAAAGATTCAGCTATCGAAAGGCAAAATTCTTTGCAGTGGCTGGGGTAGCTAAAGATGCCGGAAAAACCGGATGCCGCGGCCGATTCCGGGGCTTTGAGCAATTCCGGCACAAAGGGGCTGAAAAAGAGGACCTTCATAAGTTCGTTCTGGTCTATATGTTTGGAACTAAGACCGCCCCGGAGTACATTATCGGAATTGGCCATTAGTTCGACGCCGAAGCCTTCCACGTAGGCGTGGAGAATCCCCGGGGGGAGGTAGATCGCCTGGCCGTTTTCCAGATGTATCAGATTAAGGTAAAGGGGAGAAAGGATTCCCGGATCTCCGGGATAAAATTCCGCGAAAGACCGGATAAGGGCCCCAAGTTCCCGGTCAAAGTTCGGCGGAAGGGAGGCGGAGAGGACAAAATTTGTCAACTCCGTCCTGATATCCGGGGGAATCGCGAAAAGGTTCTTGAAAAAAGACCGCAGGGCGGAGGAGTCCTCCTCCGTATCCGCCAGGGATCGCCAAAGGGGGGCAAAGCCGTTCCGGAGGGAGGGGGGGGCGTTGGCAAAGAACAGGGAAACGAGGGACCGTATATCGGCGGGGGGGCGGAAGCCGCAGAGGGCGGTAAAGGGGCTTAGGGCGCAGATGATCTCCGGTTTATGATTGTCGTCCCGGTAGTTCCGTTCCGGGGCATCCAGGGGGACGCCCTGTTCGTTTTCCCGCAGCCATCCCTGCCGGGCCTGTTCCTTTCCGGGGTGGGCCTGGATGGAAAGGGGCCGGGATGCGGCAAGGAACTTGAACAGGAAGGGGAGGGTCCTGGATTCCGCCCATTCCTCCCCCAGATACCGCGGAGGATCGGCGGCGATAAACTGGTCCAGGCTTTTCTCCATGCCCTCGGCTGCCAGCATCGAGGGCGACGCCGGATGCGCGCCCATCCAAAGTTCCGCCCAAGGCTCCCCTCCGGGATTGGGCATGCCGAGCATGCGGGGTATCCAGAGGGGGGAGCCCCATTGATAATGTTTTACCGGATTTTTTAAGGGGTAGAACCCCCTATCGACGGGGAAAGGATCCTTCCCGATGGTTTCATCAAGCCGGGCAATAAGATTGAGGGTGCGCCGCAGGGTTTCCTCCTTTTCCGTCCCGGAGGAGTCTTCCCCTTTTTTTCGATCCTCCCCGGCCTTCCAGAGTTCGTCGCAGAGCGAATACCCGGTGAGGACGGCAATTTTCAGGGGATCCTTAAGACCGGTGGACTGGCGTATGGATTCCACCTTGTCCCGGTAATCGGCCAACAGTTTTTCTAAATAGGATGGATCCTCATCAACGGTGATGTTAATGGAAGTCCCCAGAATTTCCAGACACAGGCTGCTTTGCGGCATAACGATCCTACACCCCCGCGGCTTGCTGACCGCTTGTACAATCGTACAGGAAACGAATCTTCATGCTGCCGGACTAAAAAATATCAAGCTCTCCGGTGTCCGGATTGTCCGCGGAGGGAGCATCTTCTTCATCGGAAGGAGAAAGCTCCCATTCTTCCGGGGCCTGATCGACTGGATCCCCGGCCTGCGCTTCGGATTCGACGGAGGAGAGGACGCCCTCCGGTTCCTCCGCCGGAACATCGAGGCCGGCCCGTGAACCGGCCCTCTGCTTTTCCGTTTGGTTCTTCCGGGGGGGAGAAGGCCTGGAAAGCGCGGGATCGGCGATGCTTTTTTCTATGGCGTCTTCAAATTTGTTCAATCGATCCAGGGCGGCAAGGATTCCCTCTTCGATTCGGCCCTGATCTTCCCGAAATTTCTGGATTAAAACCTCAAGTTCATCGATCCTTTTTTGATACGAGTCAAGTTTCCCCTGTAATTGGGCATTTTCCCGGGAAATTCGATCCACGTATTCAATGGTCCGAACTACTTTTGTCTCCAGCAGTTTGACCTGCTCCAAGGTAACCATACCAAGCCCCCTTGGTCTTTAAACAGATTGAACAGCCGATTTTGCCTGGGCCGCTACCGCCTTAAAGGCCTCCGCATCATGCACCGCCAAGTAGGCAAGGGCCTTCCGGTCAATTTTTATTTCCGCCCTTGAAAGACCGTTTATCAACCGGGAATAGGTAATCCCCTCCGCCCGGCAGGCGGCGTTTATCCTGATGATCCAGATTCGCCGAAAATCGCCCTTCCGATCCCGCCGGTCCCGGTAGGCGTAAAAAAGACCCTTGGTAACCGCGTCTTTGGCGGTCTTGTAATTCGAATGTCTGCGGCCCCAGTAACCTTTGGCCTGTTTTAAAATCTGTTTACGGTGATTTTTCCGTTTGGGGCCGTCTACCGCTCGTGGCATCTCTCTCTCCTTATGTAAACTTTAGTCCAACATTACCTGGATTACCGGCAATATTATCCGCATGAAACCCGTTCAACCGTAGGGCATCAACTGCTTTCTGATAACCTTTACGTTGTCGCTGGAAAGAATGCCGCTGTGGCGGAGATTCCGCTTTCGTTTGGCCGCCTTCTTGGTAAGGATATGCCGGAGGTTCTGTTTTTTATACTTAACCTTGCCGCTTCCCGTAAAGGAATACCGTTTGGCCGCGCTTTTCTTGGTCTTCATCTTGGGCATGTTACCGCTCCGTATGTTATTTTTTGGACTTGGGGCTTAGCACCATGGACATAAACCGTCCTTCCATGGCCGGCGGTTTATCCATCACATAATCCCCTTCCACCCGGGCCAAAACATCCTTAAGGACATCCAACCCCAATTCGGTGTGGGCAAGTTCGCGGCCCCGAAAACGGACCGTTACCTTGACCTTATTCCCTTCCCCCAAAAATTCCCGCACATGCTTGGATTTGAAATCCAGATCATGGTCGTCAATCTTCGGCTGCATCCGAATTTCCTTCAGCTTGAGCAGCTTCTGCCTTCTCTTGGAATCCCGGACCTTCTTCTCGTTTTCGAATTTAAATTTGCCGTAATCCATGATTTTGACTACCGGCGGGTTAGCCTGGGGGGCCACTTCTACCAGATCAAGGCCGACGCCCCTGGCAATATTAAGGGCATCCAGGGTACTCATAATCCCCTGCTGTTCCCCCTCATCGCGGATAAGGCGTACCTCCCTTACCCGGATCTGTTCGTTTGTCCTTAAATCCTTATCCGACAACTGACCTCCTCCACCTCTATTGAACAAGAGGGACGGTTATAGGAAGTTATTTTATCAGATTAGGTTCTCCCTTGTCTATGGTCCTTGAGCGGCGAAGCGCCCTATGGTAGGTTTCTGGGATGAGTCTCTTTTGTTTTCTCTGGCCCCCCCTGCTGTACCTTTTTTGGCGTTCCCTTTCCCCTCCGGGGGAATCCGGCGCCGGCGGGATCTGGGCGCTGCTCCTGGGAAGCGCGGTCGCCCTGTTTCAGTTTTTTTTCGGGGCCCTGGTAAGGCCGGGGGGCTTTGGTTTTTCCCGCTGGCTTTCCGGCTGCGTCGACGTGGTTGCCCTGCCGGTCATCGTTCCCCTTCTGGTATATCTGGCCTTGACGGGGTCGAGGATGATTGCCGGGACCGCGGATTTTACCGGATTCGCCCTGCTCTGGATCATTCCCATGGGAGCCCTGCGGGCGGTAAGCTGGGGTTCAAAGGGAGATCCCATCCTGCTGGTGCTGGCGCCCCTGCTTTGGACCGGCATCGCCGGGGGAATCCCCTTCCTGGGGAGCGTCGTCATTAAGGGCCCCCTTGCCGCCCGGATTTTCGCGATTCCGGGGATGCTGATTCTGCCCTTCCTGGGGGCCACGGTCTACTGGGCTTTTTTTCGTCAGGAACTGAAACTGGGTTTTCCCCTTCTGATCCTGGCCCTTATCCCCCTTTGTGCATCCTGCATCCGCGGGGCCCTTAACCGTTCTTCGGGCTAGGGGAGGAGGGCTGCCCGGCGCAGCGGTGAAGGGTCTTGCGGACCGCCCCTTTCCCTTCCAGCAGTTCCGCGAAAAAGGCTTCGACCCGTTCCCCCAGCCCCGCCTCGTAAAGGTCAACCGCAAAGATCTTGCTGCTGGAAAGGATATTCTTTAGTTTTCCCGCCCCCGTGCCGGGATCTCCCAGTTTTACCCCCGCAAGTTCGGCTTGAAGACCGGGAAGCAGGGGGTCCGGGCTGGGGTTGAAGGGATTGCCCTCGTCGTCAAGGCACAGGAGGTAGCGGCACCAGGCGGCAATGACCAGGGGAATGAGGGTAAGGTTCCGTATGTCAAGGTCCTCCCTGGCGGTATAGAGTTTAATGGTCTCCCCAAAACGGATGCCGAGTTTTTGGGAGGTGTCGGCGGCGATTCGTTGGGGAGTATCGGGGATATGGGCGTTGGGCAGGCGTTTGGTAAGCACCTCGTCAATAAAACCGGCGGGGCTGATGATTCGGGGATCGGCGACCACGGGCATCCCTTCGTCGCAGCCTATCTTCCGCGCCAGGGCCGCCAGATCCGGATCCCCCATTTCCGCGGCGATGGACTTGAAACCCAGCAGGCAGCCGAATATGGCGAGGGCGGTATGCAGGGGGTTCAGACAGGTGCAGACCTTCATCCGTTCCACCAGGTCAACGGTGTCCCTGTCGGTGAAGTAAACCCCCGCCTTTTCCAGGGGGGGCCTGCCGTTGGGAAAGCTGTCTTCAATGACCAGGTACTCCGCCTCCTCGGTGTTCACAAAGGGGGCGGTAACGGAATTTTTCGCGGTTTTTATGATCCCCATGCCCCGGACTGCCGTTTCAAGCTGTTCCTGAACCCGCTCCGACGGGTAGGGGGTTATCTTGTCGATCATGCTGAGGGGGAAGGATACGGCGGCGGGGTTGGAAAGCCAGTCCGTAAAACCCCGGTCCACATGGCCCCGGATCCGCCATTCCTCTGCCGTCGCCAGGATCGCTTCTTTCAACCGATCCCCGTTGTGGGAAAAGTTGTCGGTGCTCAGGAGGGCGATGGGCCTGCCCCCCGCCTGGCAGCGCTCCCAACAGAGGGCGCAGAGTTTGGTCATGGCGTGGACCGGGGCTCCGGGGCCGGCCTTAAATTCCTCAAGAATATCGGGCCGGAAGCCGCCGTCCAGGGTCCGCAGATCGTGGCCCTTTTCGGTAATGGAGAGGGACGCCACCTGGAGGCTGGGGGCGCGGAAGATCTCCTTGAGTCTGCCCCAGGAAGCCTCATCGGCGCTGTCGGCGGCGAGGGCTTCGGCAATGCCGGCGGTTATCTGTTTTTCCAATTCCCCGTTTGCCTTCATCACCACCCGGAGGCTCAGGTTGTCGTGGGGCCGGTAGACCCGTTCAATAATCTCGTAATCAAAGGGTTCCGCCGCGATGATCCCCGCCGCGGCGCAGCCCGATTCCAGGAGCCGCTGGGACAGGGCGGCGTGGTAGGCCCGGAAAAGGTTGCCCGAACCGAAGTGTATCCAGACCGGGGATTCCCGTGTGCGCCGCCGGACTTCTTCGATGTCAAAGGAGGGTACGGCGATTCCCGCCCTTTCAAAGTCCGATTTTTTTTCTTTTAAGCAGGTCCTGGTTAATTCGAGCATATTTCCTCCTCCGCGGCCGGTTGTTCGGCGTCGGCGGATCCCCCTTCCCGCGGGGAATCCTTCTTTCTCCATAGTCAAGGGTCCGGGGCCTTTAGTCAATGGACTCGTTCAATAACCCCGTTGCTTATTGAACAAGCCTTGCGAAAAACCTGGGGAAGGGGGTGCAGCAATGCCGATTTGGCATTACCGGAGGGGCCTTTGTTTTTGCGAAGCAAAAACCCGGGGGAGGAAAAGCGGCGCGGAGCGGACTCCGCGCAAGGGATAGAAGCGGTATCCTTTTGCCCGGTCCGCCGGGCAAAAGGATTTAAGCGGATAGCCCGGTCCCCGCCGGAGGCGGGGATGCGCCCAAAAGAGACTCGATAGAGGGCAGGATCCTCTGGTTATGGGGGCGCCCTGGGCCGAGAAAGAAGACAGGAAAGATATTAACATGGAGGGTAAGGCATATTATACTTAAAAGATGTGTTTTCCCTTGGGGCTTTTCCATAGTTTTAGCGCGGGGGAGGGTCGTCTTAGCGTTAGAAGACAAGGCGGGCCTTTGGCCCTCTGTTTGGCCCTCCTGATCTGCGGGGTCCCGCTCCTCCAGGCCCGGGAGGTGGCCGTTACTGTTCTGGACGGGGATCTGGAGATCCCCCTGGAAGGGGCGGAAATTCGTTCTTTTGACGGGAATCTTTACCAGGGGGACGGGGAGGGGAAGGTTTTATTAACGGTCCCCGACGACCGGGCGGTGACGGTTCAGGGCCTTTATCCGGGTTACACGACGGGGCGGCTGCTTATTGAACCGGGGAGGGACGCATACACCCTGGAGCTTAGCCTCGCCGGGCTTCTGGAAACCGGGGGGCTGGTCCTGGAGGAAAGCCGGATGGAGGAATCCGGGGGCAGGGCGGGCCGGAGCGTGGTTTTAGAGGAGAGGGAGATCCGCCGCACCGGGGAAATTGGTATTATCGAGGATGTGATGACCTCGGTTAAACTGCTTCCGGGGGTTGGGTATTCGGGGCTTTTCAACGCCATGCCCAGCATCAGGGGAGGGCAGCCGGGGGATCTGACGGCCGCCATGAACGGTTTTTATATCGAGAATCCCTACCACTGGGGCGGGGGATTCTCGATCTTCGATCCGAAAATGGTCGAAAACGCCCGGCTTTCCCACGGGGTCTTTTCCACCCGTTACGGCCATACTATTTCCGGGCTCCTTGACATTACGGTGAAAAAGCCTTCCGCCAGGGATATGGAATATGAGGCGGGGGTTTCCACCAGCGCGGCAAACGTCAACCTTTCCTTCCCCCTCGGCGCGAAGGGCGGGGTGATGGCTATGGGAAAGGTGACCTACTACGATCCCGTGATCTGGCTTTTTCAGGGAATATCCAGGGCGGCGGACCTGGAGGTCCTGAAGCCGGTGGAGGCGATCTCCACCGCCCCCTACATCCGCAGTACCGCCTTGACCGCCAATTACCGTTTCACCGACGCTCTGGAAATGGGTTTTACCGGATTCTTCGGGGCCGACGGGGCGGCGGCGGATTACCGGGGAAACGGGGAGGGCCCCGCGGAGGGGAGTACGAGCGATATGGAGATGGCGGGGAGCTGGATCAACTACCAGGGATTCGGCCTGGCGGATCTTACCTTTAATCCCCGGAACGATATGGTTTTTAAGGCGGGCCTGGGAACCGGTTACAGCCGGACCGAAATGGACGGCCGCATGGTCTATTCGGTAAGGGATATTCCCTTTAACGGGGCGAAGTATCTCGACGGGACTCCGATTACCGGGACCTTTGATTTTTATGACCGGGAGCTGGTTTTTTCATCCTCCGATTCTGTCAATGTCCAGGGAAGGGCGGATGTTGACTGGGACCTGGGCCGCGGTTTCCTGGCCGCCATGGGAATCCAGGAATTCTACTCCCGGCAGGGGGCGGAGACCAGCCTTTCCATCCGCTCGGAGCTGCCGAGTTCCGTCTATGCCTTTACCCATCCCGGCTACGTTCGACGCACCGACTATGTAAATTATTACCGTCCCTATATGGTGGATGGGGAAGACAGCGATAGTTTGACCAGTTCCGGTTATATCCTGGGAGAATACAAAAGCCCCGGCGGCCGTTTTGGAGCGGAGCTGGGCTTTCGGCTGGATCACTGGTACTTTGCGGGGGACGGTTTTTCCGCCGCCGGGGAGCCCGCGTTTTCCCCCCGGCTCAACCTGGATGTTGTGGTTCTGGAACACCGGGGGCCCTTCAATTCCGTATCCCTTACCGCGGGGACGGGGCTTTTTTCCTCGGCCAACAATGTGTTTTCCACCCTGCGGGGCAGCGATATGAACGGTGATTTTGCCCTTAAGCCAAACCGGTCTTTTACCAGCCTGGGAGGGGTTAAGGCGGAATTGTCCCAGGGTATAAGCATCGATATAGAAGGATACTACAAGCATGTTTTTGACCGGACCTATGTGTTTGTAAGCGCCGATTCCCTCCAGCGGCATTTCAATTTTAACGGGGAAGGGCGGATTTGGGGGTTTGATATACTGCTGAAAAAATCCCGGGGCCGTTATCTGGACGGTTGGATAAGCTATTCGTTTAACAGCGCCGAATACCGGGAACCGGATGTCCCCGGCAATCCCAATCTGTTCTACAGCGTTACCAACTCGGTTTCCAATGATTGGTACTATCCTTCTTTCCACCGTTTTCACGTCCTTAATCTGATTCTTAATGTCAGGCCCCGGGAAAATTTCGCCCTTACCGCCCGATTCGGCCTTGCCAGCGGGGTTCCCCTTTCCACCGTGGTGACGGGCAGGCAGCCCTATTCGGTGGAAGTGCTGGATGAACTCGGAAATTCGATCAATGTCATCCAGAAGTGGAAACAGCTTGTCGCCAGGGATAATAGCAATAGGGTTTCCGTTTCCATTCCCATGGATATTAAATTTTCGATTTTTAATTATAAAACCAACGGCAAGGCCCATCAGGAATTTTATGTGGCGATAGAAAATGTTCTTTCCCTGGTCCACACTCCCAAGGGGAATACCACCTTCAACCCCTATACCGGGGAGGAGAATATGGGGAGTATGGCGGCGTCCTATGACATTCCCGTGCCGGTCCCGTCCTTTGGTTTTAAGTGGAGTTACTAAACATGAGCTCTTTATTGCCGGTCCGCCCGGCGGCGGTGGCGGCGGCGTCCGCGGTGCTGCTGCTCTTTTCCGGCTGCCTGTCGGCGGCGGAAGGGGCGGGGAAGTTCCTGGAAAGAAGGTTTGATCGTCCGGCACGCCGGTACCGCAGCCCCCAATCGGTCCCCCGGGGCCGGGGATACCAGGTTCTGGAGCGGGCGGACGGGGGCGGGCTTGATATCCTTATTGAGGCGGTTCCGGCTGTTACCCTGAAGGCATCCCCGCCGGAAAGGGGCGGGGCCTTCTCCCTGAGGTCCCTGGAATACCTGGGGGGAAATTCCCTGGGCTGGGTGGAATTCAGCATGGCCCTGTCGGGCGGGGGGTCCTTTATCCCCCGGGGCGGCGGCGACTTTGATCTGCGCCTTAGCCTCTCCCCGGAACCGGGGCCGATCACCGGGGGGGAGATCAAGCGGGAGGGAACCAGGCTTTTCGGGGAGGACGCCCTGCGGGCCCTTCATAACCGTTACGAGCGGATCCAGGCCCTGGCCGAATGGATGGGGGGGCAGGACGCGCCGCGGGAGGCCGCCGGCGGGCTTGAGGATTTCGACGCCTACTGGAAGGTCCTGCTTCTGCCCGAACTGGTTCCCGCGAAAAAACGGCCCCCCGCTTATAGCGCTGCACCGGACGGCCCCTGGGCAACGGCGGAACAGGTCAGGTGGCATACCGCATATACGGAAGGGATACTGCCGGAAGAACTGCGGCCTCTGCGGGATTCGGGGACTCTGAAACGGGATTGGGAAGAAAGCCGCGACTGGATCTTCCTGGTCTACGCCTGGGATCGTATTTTTTCCGCCCTGGAAGCGCCGGCCGCGGTGCTGCAAAGAAAATAGGGTTGTTCGGAAACTGAAGTTTCCGAACGGCGGCCGTATAAAAATGGACTTGCTTAATAAGCGGCCGGGGTTATTGAACGGGTCCGATGAAAGCCCCAAAGGGCAAAGGAAGACGCAGCGATGGAGACCAATTCTTTTTCCCTGCTGGAGCTGTTTCGTATGGGGGGGGTGTTCATGTGGCCCCTCCTTTTATTCTCCGTGGCGGTGATCGCCATTTCTCTGGAGCGGGCTGTTTACCTGGGCTACCATAATCTGCGGATGGACGATCTGGGGGCGGCCCTTTCCGCCTATATCAAGGAGGGGGATCTGGACCAGGGCCGGGAATATTTGGGGCCCCTGATAAAACGACGCATGGGGGCCCGGATACTCCTTACCCTCATTGACCGGGCCAGTCTGGGGGAACACCGTATGGAACGGGCGGTGGAAACCCAGGCCCTTTCCTGCGTAAATTCCCTGGAGAACGGCCTTAACTTCCTTACCGCCCTGGGTTCCCTTTCCCCCTTAACGGGGTTTCTGGGGACCGTTTCGGGGATGATTGGGGCCTTTAAATCCATCGCCGAGGCTACGGAGGTAAACGCCCAGATCGTGGCAAACGGCATCTACGAGGCCCTGATTACCACGGTCTTCGGCCTTATCATCGCCATTATTGCCATGGTCTTCCATTCGATTTTTTCCCATATCGTGGATAAATTCTCGGCGGATGTTGAGCAGGTCTGTTCCGAGCTGATCACCGAGATGACGGTCCCCCGGACCTTGCGGGGCCAATTCCGGGAAATGCGGATCCACGATGACCATTAGGCAGCGAAAGAGAAGGGGCATCGGAGAGTCCGGGGCTTCCAGCGATCTCGCCTTCCTTCTTATCGTTTACTTTATCGTGATTGCGGGGTTTAACGTCAACAAGGGTTTTCTTTTAACCCTGCCGGCCAAGGATTCCCAGCGGGTCATACAGCAGAATGAACTGCTGCGTTTCAGCCTGGACAGCGGGGGAACCATTTTTTTCCAGGGGGCCCCCTGCGATTTTCCCGCCGCGGAACGGGAGATCCGCGCCAAGCTGGCTTCTTATCCCAACACGGCCCTGCTCCTTACCGTGGATCCCCAAAGTCCCTGGCAGGCCCTGGTCTCCTTTGTGGAACTAGCCCAGGATCTTGAGGTAGATTCTTTTTCCTTTGTCATGGCGCCGTCGGGGGAGAATCCATGAAATTCCGCCGGGGGGAACCTTCGTGAAGCTGCGCCGCAGGATACAAAAAGATTTTGTGATCCCCCTTTCTTCCATGTCCGACGTTGCCTTCCTCCTCCTTATCTTTATCATGCTGGTTTCCCTTATCAATTACCGGCAGGAGGTAAAGATTGAATATCCGGAGGCCCGAAGGGCCCTGCGGACCAGCGCGGAAAAGAACCTGGAAGTCTGGGTTGACCGGGAAGGCCGGTTGTATCTGGACGGTACGGCGGGGGATCTCCGGGATCTGGAGGACGCGGTGGCGGAGATATACCGTTCCGCCCCGGATACCCAGATCCACATCATCGCCGACAGGAATACCCCCTACATCCATGTCAACCAGGTTATCACCGCCCTCCAGATTCTCCAGTATCGGGTGGTAAGTTTTGTGGTGAAAGACGGGCCGGGAAGAGGGGATGATGAATAGGCTGCGGATTCTCCTTGTCGTCCTGGTTGCCGCGGCCCATGGTTTGGCGATTCTTTATATCAGCTTTGACGCGGGGCGGGCCGCCGGGGAGACGGAGGAAAGGGCCCGTGTAATGAAACTTATCGATATTGCCGAGTATATTCCCCCGCCCCCCGCGGCTCTTCCTCCCCCTCCGCCCCAGGAAGCGCCGCCGCCGGATAACGCGGTGGAAGCCATCGCGGAGGAGATGATTGAGTCCGCGGAGGAGCCGGAAAATCAAACCCTGGTGGAGGCCGGCAGCATAACGGCCCCCCCGTTGTCAGGACCTTCCGGGCAGGAGGAGGAATACCTTCCCGCCCATAAAATTTCCGTGCTCCCCGAATTTCCCAACGCGGCGATTCTGGCGGCCCTTAAGTATCCCCCCATCGCGAAACGTTCCAACATCGAAGGACGGGTGATACTGGATCTGTTTATCGACCGGGCGGGGATCGTCCGGCAGATAGATATACTGCGGGAGGATCCCCCCAACCGGGGATTCGGGGACGCCGCGGCGGCGGCCGTTCGGGAGGCCCTCAGGAATCCGGGGAATCGCTGCAAACCGGCCCTGGCCAACGGGGAACCGGTCTCCGCCCGGGTCCGCTATCCGGTCAGCTTCCGGCTGAGGTAGGGGCCGACAGGCGCGCCGGTCGAGGCCTCCCGTTCAGGGGGTAAAACCCCGGGCTAAACCGGGAACCGCCGGTAAAACCGCCCCCCGGCGATTCCCGGGACTGGGGGGCCGGGCGGCTACCGGATAGGCAGCTCTGCAAGGCTCAGGCGGGGGCCTTTTTCCGCCTGGTCGTAACGGATGGAGACGATCCCCAGGGCCCCCATGACAATGTTGATGAAGGGGTTCCCCAAAAGCCGGGCCTCCCGATCACGGGCCCGGGCTATCTCCTCGCCGCCGTGTTCGCTGTTCCCGGTTTGCAGCATCTCCGGGCCGTAGCGGGCGGGATGGGCGAGGAAAAAATACTGCCCCGGGGGAATAGTCCGTAAAAATTCCAGGATCTTTCCGGGCCGGCCCTGCAAGGCCTCAAAGCCCGGGGGCAGCCGGTAATAATACATGTGGTCCAGCAGGCCCTTGGCCGCCGCCCAGTCTCGCAGGGCCTCGTCCAGGCCGGGGATAAAACGTTCCGGCAGCATGTGGGTATCCACATAGCGGATGTCGAACCCCGCCCGGCAGAGTTTATCCAACTGGGCGTTATATTCCCCCATAACCGTCTCTACCCGGGGCCGGGTCCGCTCAAAGTCCCGGGGATCCGCCAGGAAGGCCCCTTCCCCGTCCACCAGGCCGGAATCCGGGCCCAGGGCCGAAACGGGCCCCCATTTGACCCGGTCCCATTCGGCGTTTAAGACGGCGTGCATCCCAAAGCAAACGTCCCGGCGGCCGGCGAGGAGATCCGCCGCTTCCTCCAGGAATCGGCCCGGCGCCATGACGGACACGTTTTTGATGAATCCCGCCCGCAGGACGGCCCGGATCGCCCTGTTGGCGCTATGGCTTGAACCCGCATCGTCCGCCCGGGTAATGAACCGTACCTTGCCCATGATTCCTCCTTCGATAAGCGGACTCCCCTGCCGCGCGGCGGCCCCCTCCGGACAAAAAGAGCTAGTAGGCTGCTTGGCCTAAAAAACCAAATATGCAGCCGGAAGAAATGTACCACAAAGGCGAAAAAGGCGCACGAAGGGCGGGGATTGAAGGCGCTTTTTCATTCCTTCGTGTTCCTGGCGAGCCGCAGCCCGCCTTGGTGCGCCTTCGTGGTTAAAAACATTCCGGTTCCCGATCGTTTCACTTATCCGGTGATTTAGTCTAAGCAAGGTACTAGGTCCTGTATCTGCCCGCCAGGGCCGCATCCGCCGCCTCCCTGGTTATCTCTCCGGAATTGGCCTTCGCCATGATCTGTACATCCCGGTCCCGGAGCTTGTAGCCAAGGAAAAAGGGCAGGGACAGGACGGCGCCGAAGGCGGGAAACAGGGACACCAGGGCCCATATTGCCCGGAGGACCCCGGCGCTTTGGACCGCCCCTTCCCCTTCGATAAAACCCACCGCCCCCATGAAAAACATGGCCGTCGTGCCGGAGAGGGCGGTCATAAGTTTACAGACAAAGGTCTGGACCGAATACGCCGTTCCCTGGAGCCGTTTGCCCGTGGAGAATTCCCCGTATTCGATAAAGTCGGAGGTAAACATCAGCATCATCGCCCCGTTGCCTCCCCAGAAGAAGCCCCGGATGATCATAAAGAGGAAAAAGATGGCTGAATTTTCATAACCCGCGAAGTAACTTATTACGCTTACCCCCAAGAGGCCGCATACGAAAAAACGGAAAAGGGTAAACTTGTCGAACCGTTTGGTCAGATGCGGGAGCAGGGCCAGCAGAAACAGCATGGGGATGATAAGGAGCAGGGAAAGGACCCCCATAAACGCCGGGTTGCCCAGGTTGTGGGCCGCGAAATAGGCTCCCGCCGCCTGGGTTGTATTGGTGGTGTTTAAAATGAGGAGGCCGCCGAAAAAGCGCAGAAGGTATCTGTTTCCCCGCACATAATGAAACATGGCTTTCAGGGTAACCGGCGCGGGATCTTTGTTGAGGTAGCGTTCCCGGGCGTTCCTGCCCATGGGAACCATCAGCGCCGCCGCCAGAACCGCCGTTATCAGCGCGGTGATCCGCCAGCCCACGGCAGGGTAGGCGAGGGGAGCGGCGGCGACCACGATCAGAGTCGCCGCCATGCCGGCCAAGGTGTTATGGGACATGATGGTTACCCGTTCCTGGACTCCGTCGGTGATGGCGGAGACCATCGAAAAGATCGGCACGTCGCAGATCGTGTAGGCCATGCTGTAAAAAACATAGGCAAGGAAGGCCCAGAGGATCCGCCCGGCGGGGGACAGGGCCGCGGGCATGAAGAAGATGAAGATCAGGAACAGGGGCAGGAGAATATTGGAGAGTCTGAGCCAGGGAAGGAATTTTCCTCCCCGGAAGCGGGAACGGTCGATGATCCCCCCAAAGACGGGGTCGTTTACCGCGTCGAAGACGCGGGTAAACAGCGAGATGGTCCCCACGGCCACCGCGGCGATCCCGGCGTTGGTAAGAAAAATCAGGACGAAAAAATTGACAAACTGGTTGAACATGCTCTGCCCCGCCATAAACAGGGCGAAACTGACTCGTTCCTTCCGGGTAGTTCGAAATACCTCTTTCATGCCGGACCTCCTGGGCTTTGCGGGACGGGCCCTTCTCTTTACGGCGCGATATGCAACTCCCGCCTTGCCGTACAGCCCCGAAGGGGCTGGAAAAAACTCGCCATGCGGATTTTAGTGCGCCCCTTCCGGACTCGATCCCGGCGGGGCGCTAATTTCCGGCTTCGGGGATGCCGGCCAACAGGTGGTAGACCTCCGAAGGTTCCCCGGCGTTCAGGATGGAAGACCGTAATTGGGAATTCTTGAGCCGGGAACTGAAAAAGGAAAGGGTCTGGAGATAGTAGGCGTGCTGGTTGTAGGCGGCGGCGATCATGATGACCAGCCGCACCGGTTCGTCGTCCAGGGTTTGAAAATCGACGATGTCCGTCCTGCTGACTCCCACGGAAACCACCAGGTCGGTTACTGAAGAAAGCCGTACATGGGGGATGGCGATGCCCCTGCCGATGGCGGTGCTCATCAGTTCATCCCGGTTCAGAATTTCCATGATGAGTTCCTGGCGGTTCTTCACCTGGGGGCAGGCGGCAAGGTTTTCCGCCAGGGCGATAAGTACGTCCCGCTTGGCCTGCCGCTCGACAAAGAGAATCCGATCCGGCGAAAGAAGCCGGGCCACCGGGATTTGAAACATCGGGGGCCGCTGTTCCGCCGGAAGCCGGTCGTTAATCCAGCGTTCGATGTCTGTTTTTTTAAAACGCCAGGCCGTACCTATTTTACCCGCCGGGATTTCCCCCCTTTGCACCCATTCGTATACGGTGCGTTCGGAAACCCGCAGGTGCTTAGCAACTTCCTCTAATGTTAGAATATCGTTGCTTAACATGTCGCAATAATATGTAACGGATGCGAATAAATGTCAATGCGCCGCAGTATCCTCCGGTAAACGCAAGGGAACGGTTTCGCGCGGAGCGCGCGTATAGCTGCAAAAAACGCGGGGCCGCCGCCGGCAGGAGGCCGGCTGTTTCGATTCCCTGAATTTTTTGGGGGCGGAATAAAAAACCGCAGAGCCGCAAAAACGGCGGGGACGCCTTTTTTTTCGAAGGCGAACATCCGCAGGGACGCGGATGTTCGCCCGCGCAAGGGATAGGAGGGGTGCGGAGCAGCCACGCCGCAGGCGGGGCCGGAGCGGCAGCGGAGCCCCGGATAGCCCGGTCCCCGGCTTCGCCGGGGATGCGCCCAACACAGATTCGATGGGCGGGGATTCTAAAGCGGAAAACGCGGCATCCCCGCAGGAATTCCCGGTTTAGTCCGGCCCCCGGGCTGCCAGATCGTGGAGGGAATCGAAGGGCAAAAGCTCTCCGATGGAACTGTTTACCACGGCCCCCCCTTCGCCCCCGAAGCGCAGCGGCGCGCCGGGCTCCATGAACTCGCTCAAGACCTGGCGGCAGGCTCCGCAGGGCCCCACCGGTTCCCGGCTGTCCGGGGTAAAAATTGCCAGGGCCAGGAATTTTCGACAGCCCTGGGAAACTCCCTGGGCCGCGGCGTTCCTCTCGGCGCAGATCGTAAGCCCGAAGGAACGGTTTTCCACGTTGCAGCCGGTATAAATCCTTTTATCCGCCCCCAGCAGGGCCGCACCTACCCGGAATTTTGAATAGGGGGCGTAGGCCGCCTCCGCCGCTTTCCGGGCCAGGGCGAAGAGGGCGTCCATTTGCTTGCCATCTATATTCATATCCATTTATAATAGGGTAGGTTTTATCATATTCCTAGGCTGAATCCTATGAAAAATGGGGAGATGGAGGGCGGATTGACAAAAAAGGGGCGGAAATATTGGATCTTTGGCGGTATAGCTCTGTTTATTGTCTATAATTTTGCGGCGGCCCGGCCTATTCCCCAGGAAACTATCATGGTCTCCCAATGGTTTAGTTCTCTGGAATCGGGGTACACCGTTTCCATGGCGGGGCCGGCGGAGGCCGCGGAGAGTGATGCGGCGGGAACCGTAGAGACGCCGGGGGAGGCCGGGGGGGATCCTTCGCTCATACCCTTCCGCCTGGGGGATCGTTTCGGCTATGTGACTCCCTCCGGCGGCCTGCGGCTCAACCGGGTAAAGGCCCGGAATCTTTTCCTCTCCGCCCCCTATTGGGCCGAATACGAAGCGGCGGCGGAGGCCGTCGATATTTTGGGGAATTCCGGGGAAAAGGTTTTTACCGTCGAAGGGGGCCGGGGCTATCCCTTTTTCCTCGACGGCCGGCTTTTCCTTGTGGGGAAGGATATGGATACCCTCGGCGCCCTGGACGGGGAGGGGAAGCTCCTCTGGTCCCATGATTTTGCCGCCCCCCTTACCTGCGTGGACGGGGCCGCCGGTTACGTCCTTACCGGTTCTCTGGACGGGGTGGTGGAGATTCTGGACCGGGAGGGGAAGCAATTTTTCTATTTTCCCCCCGGCGGTTCCCGGCTGCCGGTAATCCTGGGCTGCGCTATCTCCCAGGACGGAAACCGGCTGGGGATCGTGTCCGGCATCGACGATCAACGATTCCTGCTGCTGGAACGGTACGGCGATCCGGCGCGGGGGGAATTCAGGGTTGTCTACCACGAATTCCTTGAGGACGGTTTTAGGAGGCCGGTCCATATCGCCTTTATCGACGGCGGCAGCCGGGTGGCCTATGAACGGCAGGGGGGGCTGGGAATCTACGACCTGCAGACCAAGACAAACCGGATCATCCCCCTGGAAGGGGAGATCGCCGCCATGGATTCTGAGGGTTCGGAGGGAGTCATCTTCGTCATCGTATCCCAGGGGGAGCGGCAAAAGGAACTGGTAGGGATTAAACTGTCCGGCGGGGTGATCCTCCGGGCCCCCTTCCGCAGCGAGGGCGCCTTTTTCCACCGCTCCGGCCCCCGGCTTTACCTGGGGGGCGGGAACGTCCTGGCGGCCTTTGAAATGGGGAGGGGATAGGAAATGGGGGCTAAAAAAAAGGGCCCGGCCCTGATCCTGGCCGGTTTTTATATGCTTGGGCCGGGCCTCTCCGCGCCCGGGGCCATGGACTGGCCCCTCGCGGAAGGGACGGCGGCGGCGAATTTCGGTCTGAACGATCAGGGCCGCCCCTGCCTGGGCATGGTCTTCCAATCGGAGGGCCCCGTGTTGGCGGCGGACGGGGGGGAACTAATTTTCCACCGGGGCCAGGAAGACGCGGCGTCCCGGCTCCCTTCCCCCCTGGGTTCCTGGATTGTTTATGATCACGGGGATGGGATTCTGGGAATCTACAGCCGCTTCGATGAGGGGAAGGGGGATTCCCCTTCCGATGCGGGGGAGGCCGCCCCGGCGGAAACCGGCGACGGAGGGCCCGCCGCGGCGGATGCCGCCCCTCCGGCCGTCCTTCTTCCCCGGGAAATTCCCGTCCGGCCCCGGCGGGGGGAGCTTATCGCCCTCTCCGGCCTTTCCGGCTGGTCCGAGCAGAAGGGCTTTTACTTCGCCCTCTACGACCGCCGGGAACGGCGCTGGGTGAATCCTTCCCTGGTCATCGTCCCCTTCCCCGACGACCGGCCGCCGGAAATTCTTTCGGTTCAGCTGCAGAGCGATAACGGCCGGCTTATCCCCCCCGCCCAGACCCGGATCGGCCAGGGCCGCTACTCGATCATCGTATATGCGGTGGATTCTCCTTCCCGCGCTTCCCCTGTCCGTCTCGCCCCCCACCGGTTGAGCGTATTTCTCAACGGCGCGGAGGCGGGATCCCTCAGCATGGAAACCTTTTCCGCCCAGGACGGAATCCTTTCGGTCAGGCGGGACGGATTAACGCCGGTTTCCGAGGTCTACGCCCCCCACCCGGCTTACAAGGCGGGGGACGCCCTGTTCACCCGGGGGCAGACTACAATGGAAATAATCGCCAGGGACGTGAGAGGGAATGAGGCCGGCCTTACCAGACGGCTGGAAGTAGAATAGTGCCGGAAAAGGGCGGCCCGGTCCCGGGGGGGCTCAAGACCTGGTCCACCCCGGTGCGGCGGGAACAGAGCAAGACCGTTCCCTGCACCCTCTGCGGGGGCGCCTCTTTTAAGCCCCGGCTTTCCTGCGAAGGCTTTTCCTACGTCCGCTGCGTCCGCTGCGGCCTGGTCCAGATGAACCCCCAACCCGAACAATCGGCGGTTGCGGACCGCTACGGGGCCGGCCATGGGGAGGACTATCTTTCCTACGAACTGGCCAACGAAGGATCCTTTCTGCGCCTCCAGGAATTGGGCCTGGGGGACGCGGGATTCGACGAAATCGAGGCGGAACTAAAAGCCCGGACCCCCAAGCCCCGGGTCCTGGACGCGGGCTGCGCCACCGGGGCCCTGCTGGAAAAACTCAGGGGCCGGGGCTGGGATTGCCGGGGGGTGGAAATTTCCCCTTCCGCGGCATACGCCCGCCGGAAACGGTCCCTGGACGTGCTGAGCCTCCCCCTGGAAGCCTGCGCCTTCCCCGCCTCCTCCTTCGATCTGGTTCTGGCATCCCACCTTATCGAGCACCTCAACGATCCCGCCGGCTTTGCCTCCGAAGTTTACCGGATCCTTGCGCCGGGAGGCCGCTTCCTCGTTACCACCCCCAACATCGCCGGCCTCCAGGCCCGGATTTTTCAGGAACGCTGGCGTTCGGCGATCTTCGATCACCTCTATCTTTTTTCGACGGCGACCCTGTCCCGCCTCCTTCGGGATCGGGGTTTCCGCATAGAACGGGTCTGCACCTGGGGAGGGCTTGCCGCGGGCCTTGCCCCCCGCCCCCTCAAAAACCTTGCCGACAGGGCGGCGAAGCAATTCGGCTTTGGAGATGTGGTGCTTATCCGGGCCCGCCGGAGCGGGGGAGGGGAGCCGTAACAACCATGACCGGCCGGCAGTCCAATCAGCCCTTCCCGGTTTGGAACATGCCGCATATCGAAGATAGGTTGGGCGCATTTTTTTGCTTCGCAAAAAAACCGGGCTATCCGCTCCAATTCCCCGCCCCCTCCGGGGCCGGGGAATTCCGCTCCTATCCCTTGCGCGGGCGAAAGCCGCGCCCGCACGGCTTTCGCCTTCGCCGTGCCCCGCCGTTCCCGGGTTGCGCCGGGCGGGATTTCGGATATGGGGGCTGCGCGCAACGGGAAATTTTTTCCATCACAGACGCCGCATCCGGCGGCGGGAAAGGACAAACGGGTAAAAACATCCTTAAAGTTAAGGAACAACTCAAGGATCAGCCTTCTTTTCGTCTTTCTGCAATTCTTAGAGTTGTTAGTTTTTCTAACGGTTATAAGTGAAACGGGTTCCTGCCAGGGAGCGCCAGACTTCATCACAGGCGTCCAGCGCCTCTTTTCCGGGAAGCTCTCCTTCCAGGGAAGCAATGTTCTGCCTGATCTGTTCAAGTCGGCTTACCCCGCTGATAATACTGGTGACTACCGGCTGGGCGGCGCACCACTTCATCGAAAGCTCCAGAATACTCATTCCGTTTTGGGAGGCTGTTTCCGCCAGCTTTTCAACGGCCCTAAAATTCTCGTCCGACCAGTACCGCTCATAGTAGTTTTGGTTGTTGGCAAACCGGGTGTTTTCCGCAGGCTTGCCGGGCTTGTGCTTTCCGGCCAGGAATCCTCCGGCAATGGGGTTATAGATCGCCATGCCGATCTTGTGTTCTTTCAGGAAAGGAGCCAGTTCCGATTCCAGTCCGCGGGTAATGAGGTTATACACATTCTGTGAAATAACCGGACTCGCGTAGCCCCGTTTGTCGCAGACATGGAGTATGTCGGCCATCTGCCATGCCGCATAATTACTCACCGCCACATAGCGGATTTTGCCGGCCCTGACCAGGCTGTCCATCGCGTCAAGAGACTCCCCAATGTCCGTATTATAATCGGGGGCATGCATATAATAGATGTCGATATAATCGGTGCCGAGCCGTTTGAGGCTTGCCTCCGCAGCCGACAGAATATTGCGGCGGCTTAAACCGGCGTCATTCGGATCCTTGCCCATTTGGCCGCGGACCTTGGTGGCAAGGATCATCCTATCCCGGCGGCCCCTGAGCCATTTTCCGACAATGCGTTCACTCTCACCCTGGTTGTAAACGTTGGCGGTGTCAAAAAAATTGACACCCTGCTCAAAGGCATAGTCCATGATAGCAATACTGTCCGGCTCATTGGTCTGGCCGCCGAACATCATGGTCCCAAGGCTCAACTGGGATACTGTAAGACCGGTTTTGGGAAGCTGCTTGTAGCGCACGGCATCCTCCTTGTTTTATTGTGCGGAAACCGCCGCTTGGACGGCGGTTTCCTGTCAAATTGCGTTTACCAGGCGTAGGCTTCCGGGGCGTAACCACCGGGGCCGGGGAAGACAGCATCGAGTTTTGTGATTACCTCTTCCGGTAGTCTGATCTCGACAGCCTTTAAGGTGTTTTCAAACTGTTCCAGGGTTCTGGGGCCGATAATTGGGGCGGTTACCGCAGGGTTATGGAGAAGCCAGGCAAGGGCGACATTGGACTCGCTTTCGCCGATTTCGGCGCAGAGTTTTGAGTATGCCTCAAGCTGCTTGCGCTGGGCCTCGGTTAAATTTTGCGCCGCCAGGGCGGCCCTTTCACTGCCCCTGGCCGGTTTCAGCACATTCCCGCTGAGCAAGCCGCCGCCCAGCGGGCTCCAGGGGATGACTCCCAAACCAAGTTCCTGCGCAACCGGCAACAACTCAAGTTCAGGCAGTCTGCAAGCCAAATTGTATTTGTGCTGCTCACTTACGAGGCCGAGAAAATTCCGTTTTTCCGCGGCGGCATGGGCATAAGCAAGATGCCGCGCCCCGAAGTTGCTTGCCCCAATGTAATAGGCTTTCCCCTGGTTAACCAGCGCCTCAAAGGCCCCCCATATCTCGTCCCAAGAGGCATGGCGTTCAATATGGTGCATCTGGTACAACTCGACATGATCGGTTTTGAGACGGTAGAGCGATCCCTCTATGTGGCGGCGGATTTTATATGCCGAAAGGCCCCGCCCATCGTTCGGCCCATCGTTTGCATCCCGCATTTGACCGTAGACTTTGGTGGCAAGCACGACCTTTTCCCGCCTGTTCCCACCCTGGGCAAACCACCTGCCCAGGATTTCTTCGGTCCAGCCGCAATGGTCGCTGCCACCATACACATTGGCGGTATCAAAAAAATTGATACCCGCCTCCAATGCCCGATCCATAATCGCAAAAGATTCTTTTTCATCCGTCCGGGGTCCGAAATTCATGGTTCCCAGACACAGACGGCTCACCTTTAGACCGATTCTGCCCAAATAAGTGTACTTCATCTTCGTCATACTCCTGTCCAAAAAGTTGATTCATTGCACCGGAGTTCATTTTTCGCCTTCCCTGTTCATCAGAGCGCCCGGCAGATGGTTGTATCTTAAATGTTAATGTTAAGATTAAGTCAAGAGAAAAAAACAAAAAAAAGGAATTCAAAGCATCAGCCGCCGGTTATTCAACATATCAAAAAACAGCCGCCCTGGTAGGCTGCTTAGCCTAAAAGACCGGATATGCGGATGGAAGAAATTTACCACGAAGGCGAGGAAGGCGCAGGAAGGGCGGGGATTGAAGGCTCTTTTTCATTCCTTCGTGTACCTTTGTGCGCCTTCGTGGTTAAAATTCTTATTCCCGGTTCTTTCGCTTGTCCGGTGATTTAGTATGATCATGGAGGAAATTTGCCACGAAGGCGAAGAAGGCGCAGGAAAGGCGGGGATTGAAGGCGCTTTTTCATTCCTTCGTGTTCCTGGCGAGCCGCAGCTCGCCTTGGTGCGCCTTCGTGGTTAAAATCCTTATTCCCGGTTCTTTCGCTTATCCGGTGATTTAGTATAATCAAAGACAAATTACAAGAGTTTTTTGAATTAACCGGACAGCGGCGGCAAATTTGCAAATTTTACCACGCGGCCAGGCAAGAAGGCGCCTGAAGGAGAGGCTTGGTGTATTGACAAAAGAGAGATGATGGTATAACAATCTTTATAAATTTATAACGATCTGCTATGAAAGCAGGTCCTTCATTGTTAAAGCCGTTCGAAAATTTAATTTTTCCCCGAACAGTCCCCTCGAAGGGGATACCCCGAAGATGAACTTCGATATTTCAGGAGACGCTATGAATCTCGACTTTTGGGACAAAGCCCGCGCTTTTCACGGGCATGCCTGTCCCGGCCTTGCCATCGGTGTAAAGGCTTGCGAGGCCGTTGTAGAAAAGATGGGGGTCAGTCCCTCTTTTGATGAGGAACTGGTCTGTATCGTTGAAAACGATGCCTGCGGCGTTGACGCGATACAGAGTTTGGTCAGTTGCACCTTTGGAAAAGGAAATCTGATTTACAAGAATACGGGAAAGAACGCCTACACGTTTTTTGACCGGCGGAAGGGGAAAGCCATGCGCTTTTACTTCAAAAAAAAGATGCCGGCCATGGAAAGAGATGCGTTTCAACAGTATATTCTCGATGCTCCTGTTGACGAATTGTTTGACTGTAAAGAGGTCGATTGGGAAACTCCGTCTCATGCCAGGATATTCGCATCTGTAACATGCGAAATATGCGGAGAGTCCGCCGCGGAAAATAAAATCCGTATCCAAAACGGCAAGAAAGTCTGCCTCGACTGTTTCACTAATTACAGCCGCATCATTATTCAGGGAGGAATAGCATGAAAAAGTTATTGGACTTTTTCAATAACCCGGTTGGTTATTGAGCAAGTCTTGCAAAAAACGCGGGTTTCCCGAGGAAATCCACGTTTTTCTCTGTTTTTAAGCGGTTGTTGTTCAGAAACTGAAGTTTCTGAACAACTCTATTCAAAAAAAATTATACCTTTTATGCCGCCATGCGGGTATTTGCCGATCTTGCCGGCACACAGGAACAGTGTGCGCAGGCATTGCCTTTCTGTTGATGAGGGCGGTGATAGGAGCGCATATTCATTCCCCCTTCGTGTACATTCGTGCGCCTTTGTGGTCCAACATTCTTGTCCCGGTTTTTTCTCGCATCCGGTAATTTAGCGGCATTAAGGCCGCAGCGCCCTGCGCCGCGTTTTTCGAGTTTCGCGGCGGAGCGCGAAACTCCATCCCGCAGATACGTCCCACGAGTTTTTGTGAAACAAAAA
>JAIRSD010000012.1 GCA_031255615.1 Treponema sp.
AAAAGCGAAGGCGGATTTCCACCGACCCATGACATCACCCTGACCATCATGGACACCGCCGGGGAGGGCGATGAGGTCAGTCTTGACTGCGGCCCCCTGGGGTTAAACCAATTTACCGAAATGTGGAAGGAGATGGAACATTTTGCCATTAAGGATAAGGAGGTTTTGTCCGCAAAGGCCGATTAGGCATCATCATAAATAAAGGAGTTTGTATGAGTTTTTTTCATTTGTTGTTCATTGTTGGGTTTCTGGTTGTTGCCTACATTGTTAGTACAACTATGAACCGGACGCGCCTGCAAAAAATGGAGGCCTCCAACAAGGCTTTTCTGGAAAAATATCCCGATGCCGCCAAAGTGTATCCCTATTCGCGGAGTTCGATTACCTCGGAGGCGGTGCGGATACATTCCGTGGATGGAGGTCCTCCGGAGTTTTTCTACGAAGCCGGAAAGCTCAACGGCGTTGCCGGTATTATCGGCAGCATAACCGGAAACGGCAATAACACGGGGTTTTATCTCAAGCCCGGAACCACCACGGTGGAGATCAGTTACTATTACAACCGTCCCGGCCTCCTGTATAAAAACGTAACCACCACCACCGATGCGGTAAAAAAAGAACTACAGGTCGAGTCCAATAAAACGTACCGGCTCGGTTTTGACCGGAAGGCGGAAACCTTCACCCTGGAAGAAAACACCGATTCGGCCTCCGCCTAAGCGCCCCGCCTGATTCGCAGTGGGGTCTCATACCCATGTGCGTATACTTAAGGGGTTTTTGGTCAAATTCGGATGTAGAAAATGCAAATTTTTTCTCCCGATTTCGGGCTTTGTGGGTATATTTGTCAATTCTTATGCCACCCTCTTTTGTTAAGTAAACGCATATGGGTCTCCTACCCCGCCCCTTGCGGCGGTTGGAGACCCCGCCGTTACATAATTTCCTTACAGAACGAACCTCGTAAACAATGCAATGCTTGCAAGATACCCGGCCCTTGCGGCGGAGAGGTTTCTTTGTTTTTAAGCGGTGGCTGTTCTTCTTTCATGGATCCCTCCCGGAATACCATGCCAAGTATACTGCTTTTCCCCTTTGTTTTATATGCACTGGCCCCGATACATAAGACGATTTTCGTGATATGATGACGGTCAGGAGGAAATCATGGCGGATATAACCAGTCTTACGATGAATAGCCCGGAGAACCGGTACCGGGGGGCTCTGCCCAAGGTGGGTATCCGGCCGGTGATTGACGGCCGCCGCCGGGGGGTGCGGGAGTCCCTGGAGGGGCCTACCATGGCCCTGGCGAAGGCCGCGGCCCGGCTCATTACGGAAACTCTTCGGCACCCCAACGGCATGCCGGTTGAATGTGTGATCGCCGATACCTGCATCGGCGGGGTGGCGGAGGCCGCCGCCTGCCAGGATGTTTTCAGCCGGGAGCAGGTGCAGGTTACCCTGACCGTGACCCCCTGCTGGTGTTACGGCTCGGAAACGATGGACATGGATCCCCGGACCATCAAAGCGGTCTGGGGATTCAACGGTACCGACCGGCCGGGGGCGGTGTACCTGGCGGCGGTGCTGGCGGCCCACAACCAGAAGGGGCTCCCCGCCTTTGGCATCTACGGCCGGGACGTACAGGACCTGGCGAATGTGGAACAGGTGCCGGACGACGTGCGGGAAAAATTACTCCGCTTTACCCGCGCCGGCCTGGCCGCCGCCTGGATGCGGGGCAAGAGCTACCTGGCTATCGGATCGGTATCTATGGGCATCGCCGGGTCCATCGTCAACGCCGATTTCTTCCAGGATTACCTGGGGATGCGGAACGAATATGTTGACATGAGCGAGCTGGTCCGCCGCTTTGACGAGAAGATCTACTCCGAGGCGGAACTGGCCCGTGCGATGGAGTGGGTAAACGCGGTCTGCAAAAGCCGGGAGGGCCCCGACAACAATCCCCCAACGGAACAGCACGGCCGGCGGCGCAAGGACGAGGTCTGGAAGACCTGCGTCAAGATGACGATGATCGTCCGGGATCTGATGGTGGGGAACCCCGCCCTGCGGCGCAAGGGCCTGGCGGAGGAAGCCCTGGGCCACAACGCCCTGGCCGCGGGATTCCAGGGACAGCGCCACTGGAACGATCATTTCCCCAACGGGGATTTTCTGGAGGTCATCCTCAATTCTTCCTACGACTGGAACGGCATCCGCAGCCCCTACATCGTGGCCACGGAAAACGACAGCCTGAACGCCGTGTCCATGCTTTTCGGCCACCTCCTTACCGGCACCGCCCAGATCTTTAGCGATGTCCGGACCTACTGGAGCCCCGCCGCCGTCCAGCGGGTTACCGGCTGGATGCCCGAAGGAAACGCCGGCGGCGGCCTCATCCACCTTATCAACTCAGGTTCCGCCAGCCTCGACGGCACCGGCAAACAGCGGAAGGACGGCAAAC
Source organism: Treponema sp. (assembly GCA_031255615.1). Next base: position 2,426 of record JAIRSD010000012.1, read on the forward strand.
CCGCGATGAAACCCTTCTGGCAAATCAGCCCGGAGGAAGCCGGCGCCTGCCTGGGCGCCGTCCAGTGGCGCTACGCCAGCCTGGGCTACTTCCGGGGCGGCGGCTACTCGTCGGATTTCCTTACCGAAGGGGGCATGCCCGTCACCATGACTCGCCTGAACCTGGTCAAGGGCCTGGGCCCGGTCTTGCAGCTCGCCGAGGGCTGGACCGTCGAACTCCCCGAACCTGTCCACGACAAGCTGGACCAGCGCACCGACCCCACCTGGCCCAGCACCTGGTTCGCCCCCCGCCTCACCGGATCGGGCCCCTTTGCCGATGTTTACTCGGTCATGAACAACTGGGGCGCCAACCACGGGGCGGTCTCCTACGGCCACATCGGCGCGGACCTGGTCAGCCTGGCAAGCATCCTGCGGATCCCCGTGTGCATGCACAACCTGGAACCGGGCCGGATCTTCCGCCCCAGCTACTGGAACAGCTTCGGCATGGACTCGGAAGGCGCCGACTACCGGGCCTGCGCCGCCCTGGGCCCCCTGTACCGCTAGGCCCTGGAACTTTCGGGCAAGGCTTCCGGACCCCCGCCGCTGGGGTAATCCGGCAGCCGCGTCCGCCCTCTGGTCCAGGTTCTGGGCATCCCTCGTTTTATCAGCAGGAAGGGGGGGCCACCTACCGGGGATATGAGGACCGCAGTCCTTTGCGGTCTTCCTGGCCCCCCCTCCGCCCCGGCCCCGGTTTCCGGGTCCTGGGCTACCCCCCATCCAGGCGCCTGCGGCGCCCCGCCCATGCGATACATGCCGTGGATAAAATTCCTGAAACCGCCGCCCCTGTTGTATGGACGGGGAACCGCGCCGCCGTCTGTTTTGTTTCCGCGGGTATAGGCGCGGCAGATCGGCAGGCGAAAAAATTTTCTGAACAACTCTAATATTGTTGCCATAACCCGGTCAGCCGGTTACACTAAATTGCCCCCGGACTTGGAATACGGGGAACCGGCGGCGCGTCCGGTTTGTTGACCAAGTCCATCGCGGGTGAGGAAAAAATGACGGCCTTTGCGAATTTGGAACAAAGAATGGCGCGGACTTATATAGATATGTTTCCAAAATTCGCAGCGGATAAAAACGCCGAAATTGATACGGCTGAACAGGAAAAATTTTATTTTTGATGAAAGATCTATACCGGCTGGCCTTTGACGAGCCCTTGCTTTTTGTATCTTCCCTGCATGAAGACGATGCCTATCCGAAAAGATATAAAAAACCCTATGGAAAACCAGAATTGATAAAAAATATGCGTAAATTCCTAAAAGAAATGGATTCATTATTGCAAAATATGTACCTCCTCGGCAGGGATTCGAATGTAAAAATCAACAAGAGGCAGCGGGAAATATTGTCAAGACTTGGTATACATGATTACGATAAATTACCGGCGGCATGGGCATGGATGGCAAATCGCCCGGAATCAAACAACATTGAATTTGCGTACTGTCTTTTCGACAGGGATTATCCTTACACCTCAGATATATATGCCAATTTTTTGGGGGAATCCGCGTTTCGGAAACTTGAAGACTGGATGATCGCCCGGGGATATAAACGATACAATATTTACGATGTAACCGCCAGCGACTGTAAATTATCTTTGACCTATGCCAATCCGTTATGGGATAAACATCCGCCCGGGGGAGGCTTTGAATATAAAATAAAACATACGGGCATATCCGTAATATATGAGCCGACGATACGAAATCCGGTTGTTCTTGGTTTGTGCATACCCAATGGTTTGAAGACTTACCTGAACGCATTTGATTTGGTGGACGAGAAAACGCGGGGTTTTGTCATAGACCGAACAAAAAAATGCGACGGCTGCGGATACTGTATTCAGACAGACAAAACCGGTTCACGCCCCCTGGCGCATATTCCGGTTGATTATGAGGGAAAAAAATATAACCTCTGTCCGTATTTCCCCGGATATTGGACTTGTTCAATAACCCGGTTGGTTATTGAACAAGTCTTGCGAAAAACGTGGGTTTCCCGAGGAAACCCACGTTTTTCTTCGTCTTTAAACGGTTGTTGTTCAGAAACTGAAGTTTCTGAACAACTCTATTA
>JAIRSD010000064.1 GCA_031255615.1 Treponema sp.
CCGGCGAATTCCGCCTCTACCCTGACGGTGCAGGCGTTAATTTCCGCGGACTCCTCCACCCCGGCGGCGAGACCCCGCTTTTTAAGGAGCTTCGCGCCGATAACCGCCATGTCCATCAGGGAACGGGGCCGCTCCGTCCCCCCGCCGTATACTTCCCGCCGGGCCCCTTCGTAAAGTTCCCAGGCCCGCCGCAGCGCCGGATCCCCGATGTCAAATTCCAGACTGGTAGTAAAAGTGCTGTGCCGGCAGTGGTCCGACCAGTAGGTGTCCAGGACCCGCAGTTCCGCCAGACTGGGGTCCCGCCCAAGGGAGGCAAAGTAATCCCGGCAGAAACGCAGATCCGCCGGACTCATGGCAAGACCGTAGTCCCGCCCCAGCTTCTCAAGATCCGCGCCGGAATCCCCCGTATCCCCGGAAACGCCGATTGACGGCCCCGCCGTAGAGCCGCGAATAAAACCCCGGAGGACGGGGACATCCTCCACCGGAATCTCCCCATCGTCAAGGGAAGGAGGAAGCTCCAGCGCCGCCTCCCTTGAATCCACCGGATTGATAAGGTAGCGCTTAACCGCGTCCATGGCCTCCCCGGAAAGAGGAATCCCGCCGGGCTTCAGAATAAAAAACCGGGCGCTTCGAATCCGGGGCCGGATCCCCGCCGCCAGCTCCGCGCACTGCTCCGCGGAATCGGAACGCTGATCATACTGGCCCGGAAGATACTCGACGCCGAAACAACGGTCCCCCGGTTCCAGCGGAATTTCATCGAACACCCGGTCGCAGGGAGCCTCGGAAAACACCAGCGCCGCCACCCGGCGAAACTGTTCCTCCCCCAAACCCTCAACCGCGTAACGGTTCAGAATTCGCAGCCCCCTCAAAGCGGCAAGCTCAGGCCGCCCCAGAAAATCCGCCAGCTCCCCCCGCAGCCGCGCCGCCTCCCCGTCAAAATCCGGTTTCTTTTCCACAAAAATCTGCCGCACCGCCATCTTCCCCTCCGGCCGGGAACACCCGTTTTTCAGAAAGTCTACCGGCTGAAATTAACAAACACAAGGCGGGGAATTACCGGCAATTCCCAACCGGAAAATCGCCGCGCTTTAAGTTTCTTTTGGGCGCATTTTTTTGCTTCGCAAAAAAACCGGGCTATCCGCTCCAACAAAAACCCTGCGGGTTTTTGTTCCGCTTCTATCCCTTGCGCGGGCGCGAAAGCCGTACCGGCTTTCGCCGGGGATTTCCCCGGCGGGCCCGGAGTTTCGCTCCGCGAAACTCCAAAAACCAAAACGCCGCGCGTTTTGGTCCCGCTCCCTGCCGCCTGGGGACCCCGATGAACAGCCCTTTAAGCGGTCCTCTCAGACGGCTAATAGAGTTATTCAGAAACTGAAGTTTCTGAATAACTCTATTCCTCCGTGTTCCTTTGTGGTTAAAATTCCTGTCCCCGGTCATTTCACTTATCCGGTGATTTAGTGTAATCATAGTACTAGTCGCAGCAATCGGAAAAGAGAAATCTTACAGGCCGGTACGAAGTTGAAAACTCACCATACCGGAACCGGGCGGCCATCCGGTCGTTCCCGGCTATTTGCTTGATAGCGGTTCGAAAAGCCGCCGCCCCTGCTCCGCTTCCGTGGCGGCAACAAACCGGGTCCCCGAATTCGGGCTATGCTGTCGGCCATCCGCACCCCGCTTTTTTTCATAAAGGTTTCGGTAAGCGCGGCGATAGCGTAATCCCCCAGCAGGTTCGTACTCGTGTTGAGAAACGTACTTTCTCCCTTGGCCCCGGTTCCAAACAGAATGAGCGGCGCGGTGAGGAGACTCGACCGGAGACACGGCTCCTGTGCCCCTCTTCCTAAAGCGGATACCGAAGGCGCGGATATTCGCAGAGGGGGCCTTTTTGAATACTCTGGGGGCTATAGGGGGAATGATGCCGGACAAGATTACAATGGGCAAGGCGGTTGTGGAGATTGACGGGGACGAGATGACCCGGGTGCTGTGGGCCTTGATTAAGGAACGGCTGATCCTGCCGTATGTGGACCCGAAGACCGAATATTACGACCTGGGGCTAGAAAACCGGGACGCCACGGATGACCGGGTAAGCGCGGAATCGGTCCGGGCGATTCACCGGATGGGGCTGGCGGAGATGAAGGGGCCGGGGATTGTCCAGGGGATCCACAATCTGGACGACTCAATCCGCAGTTTTGCCCGCTCCTGTTTTCTCTACGCCCTGGACGCCGGGCTTCCGATCTGGTTCGCGGCCAAGGATACGATCTCCAAGACCTACGACGGGCGCTTTAAGGAAATTTTCGGCGAGGTTTATGAGGGGGAATTCAAGGAGAAATGCGAGGCGGCGGGGATTTCCTACTTCTACACCCTGATTGACGACGCGGTGGCCCGGGTGATCCGGGGGGAGGGAGGCTGTCTGTGGGCCTGCAAACACTCCGACGGGGACGTGATGCGCGCTATGGTGGCCAGCGTCCTGGTGTCCCCCTCCGGGGCGGTGGAATACGAGGCCGCCCACGGCACGGTGCAACAGCATTACTACCGCTGGAAAAAAGGGGAGAAGACCAGCACCAATCCGGTGGCCCTGATCTTTGCCTGGACCAGGGACCTGGCCCGCCTCGCCGGGACAGCCCCCGGCCGGATTCTGGATTCCTGGGAATTCGTAGACGCCATCGCCAGACGGCTGTAGGAACCACGGCGGGATCAAAACAGGGCGAAGGTAGTTACTTTTTTCAGGTCCTTTAGCGCATTTTTTGCGGCTTCGCCGCAAAAAACCGGGCTATGCGGGGCTCCGGCTTCGCCTCCGGCCACGGCGCAACGCGCCGGGGCCGCTTCGCGCCCCTCCTATCCCTTGCGCCCCAGGGGGCTTTTCGCCCTTCGGGCGGCTTTATTGCCCGTAATGAAAGTAAACGCCGGTGCCCAGGGACCAAAAACGCGGGTCCGAAATGCCACATTTTGAAATTTTACCGAAAAGGGCCTTTGATTTTCCGCCATATTATGATATGATAGGCAACATCCGGCGCTTATACAGCCGAAAGGTCTGACAAAGCGGAAAGAGGGGGCGGCCCGGAACTTCAGCGGAGAATTTTCCTCCGGGCTTGCCCCGCCGCCCCCCACCACGGGGGGACGGTGCAATAATAAATTTTGGGTTGTTTATGTCAAGGAAAGCAATAAAGACTTTTGACGGTTTATTTCAGAGGCTTGGTCTAAATACCTCAAACGGCTTGTATTTCTTTGATGACACCCAGTGGAAAAACAAACTGCGTTTCCCAAGCCGCATTGGGCGGCTCTTGGAAGAAAAGATACGTCCGTATGCTTTTTTTTGCATTGATAATAAGCCGCTGATACTGTTTTTTGAATCTCTGACGGATGACGATCATAAGAAAATTTGGAATTTCAATGAATCACCAGTTGTTATTGTCGTGCACAATGACAATATCACCATTTACAATGGGTTTAAATATAATATCAGCCTCATGGAGCTTGAGCGATTTGGTAATGCAGGGGAAGAAATAAATAATTTCACCTATTTCGCGTTAGTTACTGGGAAGACATGGGATCGCTATCAAAAGGAACTGGCTTATGAAAACCGACTTGATCGGTTTCTTTTGAACAATATCGAAACAGCCCGTGATATTCTCGTTAGGAAAAACCATCTCGCCATAAAAATTGCCAATGCTTTAATCGGAAAATGCATATTTATCCGCTATTTGCTCGATCGTGAAGTAAAACTCGATGTCAAAGGATATTTGAAAGAATGGAGCAACGATGGATTTTGTGAAGTATTAAAAAATATATCAAACACCAAGAGGTTTTTTGATTATATAAAGCACAAATTCAACGGCGATGACATATTTAGTTTGACTGACAGCGAATACGAACA
>JAIRSD010000125.1 GCA_031255615.1 Treponema sp.
TGCCCGTAATGTATCCATGCGAAACCTCCCGGAACGTTTTTCCTAATGAGCTGTTCAGAAACTTCAGTTTCCGAACAACAACCGCTTAAAACGAAGAAAAACGCGGATTTCCTCGGGAAACCCACGTTTTTCGCACGACTTGTTCAACAGCCAGCCGGGTTATTGAACAAATTCAATGTAGTTCCCGGGATGTTGCGGCGCTTCCAGGAAATTAACCGGATTACCGGAAAAATTTGTTGTTTCTTAAACCGGAGCGCCCAGGCTGGTTAAAATTCTTGATTGCTTTTTTGACATTTTGCGGTTACCCTTGCCTGATGACGCCGAACATGATTGTCCAACCCCGAAAGGCCGCATTGGATACCACGGGGTCCCGGATTTACCACCCCACAAAGCCCATGGACCGCCGGAATTTGGATCTGGAAATCCTTTTCGTTCTGGAAGGGGAGCTGGTCATCCATGCCGGTCCGGAATTGCGCCGCTCCAAACCGTCAGACATAGTGGTCTTCAACCCCCAGGGGGAATTCGGAAGGGCCGCCGCCGGCCCAATGCGGCTGAGCCCCCTGGGGGACTGCCTTTTTCTCCTCGTGCGGATAGGAATCCCCTTCCTTGCCTCCGTGTTCGGCGATGCCGTTCCCCTTTTCGACTGCGATTCTACCATTCAGGACAAGGATTTCAGCGTCTTAAGAAACGCCCTGGCGGAGATTGCCTCCGCCAACGCCGCCGGTTCGGAAAACGGACTTTTATTTTATTCCCGGCTTTACCGGGTGTTGGACGAACTGACGGCCCGTTTTGTCAAACCCGGAACCGGCCCCGAGGGAGAGGAAGGAGACGAGGGGCCGCGGAAACGAATCATCCGCGGATACATACAGAAAAACTTTCGGCGCCCCGTCAGCCTTGAAGAGCTGGCGGAGTTTCTTTCCCTTTCCCCCCAGTATCTTTCGCGGTACTTCAAAAAGCTATTCGGCGTCAATTTCCACGCCTACATAACACGGACCCGGCTGGAGAACGCCCTAAAAGCATTGATCGCTACGGATAACCCGGTTACCGCCATCGCCTATGACAGCGGATTCCCAAACCTCACCGCCTTTATCAAGGGGATGAAAGAAGAACTGGGGCAAACCCCCGCGGCCTACCGCAGGGCCCAGCGGGAAGGGGCGGAAAACCAGGGGGCGGCTGAAGAAAAGGGGGCAAGCCCCAATCCGGCCCGGATAAGGGCCGGGCTGGCGGCCCTTATGGACGAAAGGCCGGGGCCGGCGGGCAGGAAAAAATTGATCATCGACGCCCGAAAGGGAAGCCCCTTCGCCCGGCCCTGGCAGGAAGTCATCAACCTGGGTTTTGCCCGGGATATTGAAAAGGCCGAATTTATGTCCCAAATCAGGCTTATCCAACATGAAGCCCCCTTCCGTTACGCCCGTTTCCAGGGGCTTTTTGGAAAAAACATGCTTTCCCCAAATGAGAAATCGACCTACCATTTTGCCAAAATAGACAGGGTGATCGATCTAATCCGGGAGGCCGGGCTTCTGCCCTTTATCGAACTCGGTTATAAACCCACCAATATTGCCAAAAGAAGCGGCGTCTTTGTATTCGACAGGAACGATGAAAGGGAAAATTTTCCCTGGGAGGAATATGAAAATATTATCGCCCATTTTTTGAAACACGCGGTCAACCGGTACGGCATGAGGGAGGCAAGCCGCTGGCGTTTTGAATACTGGTTTCCCGCCGATGAAGGGCGGCATTATCCGGACGAACATATCGCCGCTTACATCCGTCAATTCACCCGGATTAAAAGCATCATTAAAAAAATAATACCCGCCGCCCTGACCGGCGGCCCCGGTTTTGTCCTGTTTTCAGACATTGAATCCATGGAGAACATAATAAAAAAATTCGACCCGGAAAACAGACCCGATTTTTTTTCTTTCTATGTTTTTTCCGCGGTTCGGGAACTTTCCGAATTTGAGGGGGAAAGCGGGAAAGCGTATCTGTGGACAAAAGACGACACCGCCAAAAAAATTGCCTGGATAAAGGATTGCGTGGAGAACGTGCGCCGGAATGGGGGAAACGGCCCGGGAAACAACATGAAAAGCGGCAATGCGAACAGCCCTCTTTCAAAAAATTTTTATGTGACGGAATGGAACATAGATTTTTCCTGCCGCAGCCTTATCCACGATTCCCTTTTAAAGGCCGCTTTTATTCTGCAAAATTCCATCGACGCCATTGACCAGGTCGATGTTCTTTCTTATTGGCTCGCTTCGGATATTTCGGCCGAGTATACCGATTCGGACGCCCCGCTTTTCGGCGGCCCCGGACTTATTTCCCGCCACGGCATACGGAAACCGGCTTTTTTCGCCTATCAATTTCTCTCCAAACTTGGGGACAGACTCCTGGCAAAGGGAGACGGCTACATCGTTACCGCCAAATCGGAGTATGAATTCTCCGCGATCCTGTTCAACTACACATATATCAATGACCGCTTCCGGTTCGCTGATCAAATCAGGAATATGTCCGGCAGCATTTCGGAATATTTGGCGGATCTCGAACATCGTCTCTTTTCGCTGGAAATTCGGAACATCGCCGCGGGCCGCTATAAACTGCGGCAGCATATCCTCAATTCCCGCAGCGGCAGTGTTTACGATACCTGGCTCGGCCTTTCGGCGGCGGAGAATCTTCAAAGCAGCGAAACCGCCTGGCTGGAACGGACCTGCGCCCCCGGTCTTAAAATAGATTTTCTGGAAGGAAAAGAAAGTCTTACTGTCGAGTGCGAGCTTGAGCCGAATGAAGTCCGGCTTCTGGAACTAAGCCTTGTGCTGGAATAAATCCCCGCCGGGGCGCGTCTTTCCATCGGCCCACGATTTATAAAACGCCGCGTATAGAAAGTATGTTGGGCGCATTTTTTGCGGCTGCGCCGCAAAAAACCGGGCTATCCGCTCCAATTTTTGCTTCGCAAAAATTCCGCTTCTATCCCTTGCGCGGGTGAATATCCGCATCCATGCGGATATTCACCTCCTGAGTTTTTGCTCCGCAAAAACTCGTGGAACCTTATCCGCAGCATGGAGTTTCGCGCTCCGCCGCGAAACTCAGCCGGGCCGCCCGCGGCGGGGGCCCCTCCCGGTGTTGCAAAAACGGCGGAGGTCAATTATAAAAATCGGCATGAGCGATTGTTCGGCCCTGGCAAAAAAAACAGAAACCCCGGGCTTCTACCGGCCCCTGCGTATGGGGGGGCTTTCCCTGGAGGGAAACCTGTTCCTGGCACCGGTGGCGGGTTACACGGACCGGGCCTTCCGATCCGTCTGCGTTGAGCGGGGGGCGGACTTTAGTTTTACGGAACTGGTCTCCGCCGAATCGATCATCCGGAACCGGCCGGATCGCAGGGCCCCGGACGATCCGGGGCCGTTGAGCCTCCTGCTGCGCCGGGTGGATGGCGCTCCCTACGGCATCCAGCTTTTCGGCGCGGAGCCGGAACGGATGGGACAGGCGGCGGCCCTGCTGGGCCCCTGGCGGCCGGAGGCGGTTGACATCAATGCGGGCTGCCCGGTGCCCAAGGTGGTGCGGGCCGGGGCGGGGGCCGCCCTGATGAGGGATCCCGCCAACCTGGGCCGGGTGGTGGAGGCGGTGGTACGGGCCAGCCGGGAATACCTGGGGGGCGTTCCGGTAACGGTCAAGATCCGCTCCGGCTGGGACGGCCAGTCCCTCAATTATCTGGCATGCGGACGGATCGCCGTGGAGGCGGGGGCCGCCATGGTTACCCTGCATCCCCGGACCCGGGCCCAGGGTTACGGCGGGACAAGCGATTGGACCCAGATTGCCGACTTGGCGGACAGGCTTTCGGCGCCGGTAGCGGGTTCCGGGGACCTGTACCGCCCGGAAGACGCGGAACGGATGTTCCGGGAAACGGGCTGCGCCGCGGTGATGTTTGCCCGGGGGGCCCTGGGGAATCCCTTTATCTTTATGGAGACCCGGGCCCTGCTTTTGGGCGGAGCCCGCACGCCCCCCGGCCCGGGGGAGCGGATGGCCCTGGCCATGGTCCACCTGGACCGGCTGGCCGCGGATCTGGGGGAACGGCGGGCCTGCGTGGAGATGCGCAAGCATTTCTGCGCCTACACCAAGGCGATACGGCAGCCGGGCGCGGCGGAGTCCGCGGATCCCGCAAACCAGGCCCGGCGGAACGCCGCCGGACTGCGGGGGGGAGCGGCTTTACGGAACCGCCTTGTCCATGGGGAAACGATTGCGGATTTCCGGCGCATCCTGGAAGAAGCGGGGCTGGCAGGCTGGCAGGCCCGGGGAACCGGGTAGGCGGCGCGGAAAATTCACCGCGGTTTTTTTGCGAAATTCGGATGACAAATTTTCCAAAATGGTCAGCCCCGCCCGGTTCAAAAAATACCGGCATCGCCGGCAGCAACCATTTAAAACGAAGAAAAACGCAGGCTTCCTTCATATAGCAAGGAACAAAAGATGAAATAGAATAGGGTTGTTCGGAAACTGAAGTTTCTGAACAACAACCGCTTAAAAACGAAGACGCGGAGGAAAACACCGTGGATGAGGCGGTAAACAGTGAAATTAAATACAATGAAACCGAATATAGCACCTTTTAAAAACAAAGAAAAACGTGGATTTCCCCGGGGAACCCACGTTTTTCACACGGCCTGTTCAATAACCAACCGGGGTATTGAAAAAGTCCACTGAGCATCGTTGCGCGATTGACGCTTGACGACATAGGAAGAAATAGATAATGTTATAAACAGGATCAACGCGGCGCCGATAGTGTTTAGGTTTTAAAATTCCTGCCGGGGTTTTGCCACACACGGCGGCTTGTTAGTTGAATCCGGGGTCCTTGTTCCTGGTGAAACAGGGGCCCGGAAAAGCCGGCGCGTCCGGTTTTTCCGCTAAATTTAGGAAGGCTGTTCCGCAAATTGAAATGTTGGGGCAGCCTCGTTTTGCAAAGCGGAGGCAAAGCATGAAAAAATCGACGGTTGTTTTCTTTCTTCTCGTCGGTCTATTTTTTTCGCTGTTCGTCGGATGTTCCCGGAGCGCCCAGCCGGCGGACAAGATCATCATATTCCAGTCCAAAGTGGAGATTACCACCCAGCTTGAGGATGCCGCCAAGGCATACCAGGAGGAAAAAGGGGTGGAGGTAGAGGTTTGGAGCACCACCGGGGACGACTATTTCCAGCAGCTTCGGACCAGGATCGCCAACAAGCAGGGGCCCACGCTGTTTTCCCTGGGATTTGGTTCCGAGGTAACCGATATGAAGAACTACCTGGAAGACCTGGGGGATCTTCCCTTTGTCGGGGATATTTCCGATGCGATGCTGGGCAAGGTCGACGGCAAGATTGTGGGAATCCCCTACACGGTGGAAGGCTTTGGTATGGTGTACAACAAAAATCTTATCAACGCCGCCGACATAAGGGATTACGATTCTTTTGTAAAGATGCTCCAGGACCAAAAGGCCGGGGGGCTCAACGGCTTCGGCCTGTCGCAGGAAAGCTACTTCCTTATCGGCCATATTCTCAACACCCCCTTCGCGGTTATGCCTGATATGGAACAGTACATGGACCGCCTTGCCAGGGGAGAGGTGAAAATGGCGGACACCCCCGAATTTCAGGAATTCGCCCGGTTCTACGCGGCTATCAGGGACAACTCCTACAACCCCCTGGAAGTGAACTACGACAGGGAATGCGGGGATTTTGCCACCGGCAAGACCGCGTCCATACACCAGGGAAACTGGGCCTACGGTATGTTCGCCGATTACAACATGAACTTTGAAATGGGGCTTATGCCCTTCCCCCTGGGGGGCAATGACAAACTGGCGGTAAGCGTTCCTTCGGTCTGGGCGGTCAACAACCAGGCCCCGGAGGCCCAGCGGAAACTGGCAAAAGATTTTATCACCTGGCTCTATACCAGCGAGACGGGCAAGCGTTTTGTGACCGAGGAATTCGGTTTTATTCCCGTCGTCAGAGGCATGACCAGTCCCGGGCTTGATCCCCTTTCCGCCGAGGTGTCCCGCTATGCAATGGAGGGAAAAACCATTCCCTGGGCCATGAGCCTCTATCCTTCGGGGATTGTGGATGTCTATCTGGTGCCCGTGGCCGAGCAGTTCTTTATATCCGGGCAGAGTCCCGAGGAATTCCTTGCCGCCCTGGACAGGGCCTGGGACCAGGCGCACGGCCGCTAGGCTGAACCTGCCCGCGGGGGAAGTATGAAAACAAGAAACAATTACGGGTGGTTCGTCCTGTTCACGGCGCCTTTGCTTTTCATCTTTACAACAGTGGTCCTTGTCCCGTTTTTCATTGGTATAAGTTATTCATTCTTCAGTTGGGACGGCCTGCCCCTGAACCCGAAAATCTTTGTGGGGTTCAATAATTTTACCCGGATCTTCCGGGACAGCCGTTTTCTTTCCTCCGCGGGGCATACGGTGCTTTTTACCGTTTCCTCCGTTCTTGTCATCAATGTCCTGGGGCTCCTGTTCGCCCTGGGGCTGACGACGAGGCTTAAAATACGAAACGCCGCCCGGGCTATGCTTTTCGCCCCCTATATGATCGGGGGCCTTATCCTGGGCTATATCTGGAAATTCATCCTGGGGGACGCTTTTCGGGCCATAGGCGAAAAAACGGGTCTTGTCTCGATATTTTTTAACTGGCTCCTTAACCCCCAGTCCGCCATGATGGCCTTAACGGTGGTGATAACCTGGCAGATGGCGGGGTATATTATGGTCGTCTATATTACGGGAATCCAGTCCATCCCCGAAGAAGTGCTTGAGGCGGCGAAGATGGACGGCGCCGGTTTCTGGGCATCGCTCCTTAAAGTCAAGATCCCCCTGATCATGCCTTCCGTTACGGTCTGCCTTTTCCTTTCCCTCTCAAACTGTTTTAAGATCTTCGACGTAAACCTTTCCCTTACCGGCGGCGGCCCCTACAGTTCCACGGAGCTTTTCGCTATGAACATTTATCACGAAATTTTCAGCCTGAACAATTACGGCTACGGTCAGGCCAAGGCGATTATTTTCTTCGCCATCGTGGCGGCGATTACCCTGGTCCAGGTAAGCGTAAGCAAAAAACGGGAGGTGGAACTGTGACAGGCCGTCCGGGAAAATATGTTATCAATGCCCTTGTTTTTTTACTCTGCCTGACGTATCTCTTTCCCCTTTACATTGTCCTGGTCAATTCGTTTAAAAACCGGGCGGAACTTTACGAGGATATTCTTGCCCTGCCGGAAAAGTTCAGTTTTGTTTATTACGCCAACGCCATGGACCGGATGAATTTTCCTTCCGCCCTGGGCAATTCTTTTATCGTTACGGCTTTTTCAATTTTGTTTATCACGATCCTCGCCTCCATGTGCGCGTGGATGCTGGCCCGTTCGGCAAGCCGTTTAAGCAAGATCATCTTCATGGTCCTGGTGGCTACCATGCTTATCCCCTTTCAGACCCTGATGATGCCTCTGATGCAGGAGATGAGCGGAATCAAACGCGCCCTGGGGATCCCCATGGTGGACACGATGGGCGCCCTTATCTATATGAACATCGGATTCGGCGCAAGCCTGGCGGTGTTCCTATACCACGGCTTTATCAAGACCATACCCCGCTCTCTGGAGGAGGCGGCCATTATTGACGGCTGCAATCCCTTCCGGGTTTTCTGGAACATTGTCTTTCCTATGCTTAAGCCTGTTACGGCGACCGTCATGGTGCTGGATGTGATCTGGATATGGAATGACTTCCTGCTCCCCTCCCTGGTCCTGACCAGCAAGGCCAACCGTACCATTCCTCTTTCCACCGCTTCTTTCTTTGGGGAATTCACCATCCAGTGGAACATGGCCATGGCGGGACTCACGCTTACGATTATCCCGGTCATCGCCTTTTATATCCTTTCCCAGCGATACATCATCAAGGGAGTGGCCGCCGGCGCGGTAAAGTAATCCCGCGCCCCTGCTCAATGAGGGGGTCTGTCCGCGAGACCGCGAACACAGCCTGTGTACCGGGCTTGCCGACAGATGCCAGCAGCAACCGTCTAAAAAAGAAACCTGATATTCGGTCATCCAGAACGGCCCATGGCGCGGATGGCGGTGCATCCTTTTCCCGGCCCCCGTATATTCGCCGGGGGAGCTTCATGCGCGACGGGATGCGAAACGCCGCACGGTCGATAGCATGTTTGAGTTTGCGCGGAGCGCAAACTCAAAAGCCCCCGGGATAATTCCCTGGGTTTTTTGCCGCGCAAAAAACCCGAAAGGCGAACATCCGCAGGGATAGCCGGCAGGGAGGCCGGCTGGTTCCAATCCCTGAGGGTTTTGCGGAGCAAAACCCCCAGCCCAAAAAATGGCAGGACGCCATTTTTTGGGCAGCGCAAGGGATAGGAAGGGTGCGGAGCAGCCACGCCGGAGGCGGGGCCGGAGCGAAGCGGAGCCCTGGATAGCCCGGTTTTTTGCGGCTTCGCCGCAAAAAATGCGCCCATCATGTTATGACGATTTATGACGATGCGTATATAATTTCCGCGGCGGGGGGTCCGTGGACGGGTGGGGCTTCATTTGGGATGTCCGGGTTCTTCCGCCGGGGCGGTATCGCAGGGGCAGAATTTTGTTCCGCAGCAGATTGTTACGCCCAGCTTGGACGGGAAGCAGGAGCCGGTTGCCAGGGCTGCTGCATAATTGGCGGAAAAGCTGAACAGGGCCAGACAGCAGGCCGCCATGACCCCGCGGACCGTTCGGCGGGCAAAGCGGCGTTTCCGCGCTTCCTCCGCCAGTCTGTTCCGGCGTCTCCAGGCGGCGCGGGCGCGAATTGTCCGGGCGGCGGCGTCCAGCGCCTCGGCATTCAGCCTTGGCGGGTCCAGGCCCTCCAGCGCGTATAGCTCGTCTATCCGGCGGTCGATGCAATCAGGGTCAATCTCAGCGGCTTCTTTTTTTAGTTCCGATGTTATGTTCTTTTTTAGGGTCTCTTTGGCATCCCCGATAAGGGAATCCTCCGCGCCGTATTTCTCCATTTCCGCACCTCTGTTGCTACTCGCCTTTTTTATGAAAAGTCGCGGTAACATAGGGTCGTTTGGAAACTGAAATTTCCGCCGGCAGCAACCGCTTAAAACGCTTAAACTTGAAACGTTTAAACTTATAACGCTTAAAACGATGAAAATCAATCGGCCGGCAATTCTGTCAGCAATTCCCTTGCGAGGGTCCGTATTTTCTGCCGCAGTCTGCTGCTCCGCGATTTTGCGGCGCTCAGGCTTATGCCGAACCGGGCGGCGATTTCTTTAAGCGAATGTTTTTCCCGGAAGGCGAGGCGCAGCATTTGTTTGTCCCGCGAAGTAAGGCATTTCCCAATTTCGGCGGCGGCCCGGGCCAGGGCTTTTTCTTCCGCGATCCGCGCTTCCTCGCTTTTTATGTCCTCTCTGGCGGCGATGCTGTCAAGGAGCGTTTCTCCGCCGGGGGTCTGGAAAGCGGGGGCGGGATTGGCAAAGCGTTTACGCTCCCTCCGCAGGGAATCGGCGTACTGTTTTGAGATATGATCCGCCGTTTTATACAGCCAGCCGCCGATCTTATCGTAATCCCTAAGCCGGTCCATGTTCTCATACAGGATAAGAAAAATATCCTGGGTACAGTCCTCGGCGGAACTCTTGTCGCCGCCCAGCGCGTAGACGCAGAATTTGAGTATCCCTCCGTAATACCGTTTGACGATGCCGTTAAACGCGGCCTCCTGTTCCGTACCGTCCTCCATGATGAACTTTCATGCGGTATGGAGCGCGAGATTCCCCGCGTCCATCGAATAGGTTTTGTTTCCGTAATCAAGGGTATCAAGCTCGTGGGTAACAATGAGCACCGCCGTCCCTTCCCCCGCGATAGTCTTGAAAAGGTTCATGATCTCCGCCGTGGTCTGGACGTCAAGATCGCCCGTCGGCTCGTCGGCAATGAGAAGCCGGGGTTCGTTGATAAGGGCCCGGGCGATGGCCGCCCGCCGCATCTCGCCGCCGGACAGTTCCTTGGGATACGAATCGGCAAGCTGGCTTATCCCCACCTTCTCAAGCAGGATAAAGGCCCTGCCCTCTACGTCCCCCTCGCGCCTGAACAAAAACCAGGGGATGCACACATTGTCAAAAACGGTAAAATTGGAAAGAAGGCTTTGCCCCTGGGGGACATAGCCGATCTTCCCGTTCCGCAAAAACGAAATTTCCCTATCCCCCAAGGCGTATATATCCTTTCCCTCAAAGAGAACCGATCCTCCGGTCGGGTGGAGCAGCCCCGCGCCCATGTTGAGCAGAGTAGTTTTCCCGCTCCCCGAACGGCCGATGACGCTGATAAAATCCCCCGGCTCAACGGAAAGGTTCGCGCGGTTCACCGCGTTAAACACCCGTCCGCCCCGCCGGTATTCCTTGCTTAGTTCCCGTAATTCCAGAATCCCCATCTACTCACCCTCCCGCATGGTGTAATATGTTTCCGCCCGGCTGATTCGGAGCGCCGAATAAAGCGAGGCCAGGGGCCCCGCCAGGGCGGAAAGCAAGAGGCTTCCCAGGGCAAGCAGGGTGATGCTGAAAAACGGCGCGTCAAGCCAGGGCAGGCCAAGCCGCTCGCCGATCAGGGTGCTGAAGGGGAACACCACCAGGCTTGCCAGGACTATGCCCGCCGCCCCGCCGGAAACACAGGTAAGGGCCGATTCGCCAAGGACCATCCCCGCCAGTTTCCTCCGGGTGGCCCCAAGAATACGCAGGACGGCGAATTCTTTTTTTCGTTCATGGATGGATCCCGAAAACACAACCGTCAAGATGATAAAGGCCAGAATCCAGAGTATGACGGAAAAGAGGCGGATATAATCTATCAGCCCGGCCAGCGTTTCGGAGATACCGGAAAAAACGCTCTGGGAAACGACAACATCCACACCGGCGTTTTCCCGCCCAATGGTCTGGGCAAGCCGCGCCGGGGAGTTCGGGGGATCGGCCTTTACCAAGACCGCCGACACCGCGCCCCGCCGCATCTCTTTTTCCTGGACCGCCAGAAAATCGTAGCCCCCAGCCCGGGCGCGTCCGATAAGAAGCCGCATGGTGTCCATGGTCATAAAAACCGAGGTGTCCAGCCCGCTGGCGCTCCGCGAAAGCCGGGCGGCCACCGGATAGTTATGCCCCAAAATCTTGATAGTGCCGTCCGGGCGGATGGCAATCCGGCTGCCGGCCACAATCTGCCCCTCCCCCACAGAACCGCTGTATCTCTCCGCCATCCAGGGCTGGACGACAAAATCCGTTTCCGGGTCATAGGCGATAAGCTGCACCATCGCGTCGCAGCAACTCTCCGAAAGGGAGGTAAGAAAAAACTGCGGAGAGGCGCTGGCTATGCCCTCGGTCCGGGCTATCCTGTCAACGACCTCCTCGTCAAAGTAAAAATAACTAACCGCTCCGCGGAGCAGTATCGATTGCGCCTTTTCGGAAGCCCCCTCGGGAACCACCATCAGATCCGCGCCGAACCGCTTCGTCATCGTGGCCAGACCCTGGCGAAGGTTCAGAACAAGAATGGACCCGCCAAAAAGAGTAAACGCCAGAATTGCCGCCACAACCATGAGGCAGGCGCTGCGGACAGGCTTCGCCTTCAGATTCTCAAACGACAGCAGCCCCGTATGCAAAACCCTTTTTTTCATTGCCGATCCCCTTTGTTAGCGGTAGGTAACATAGTTTGGTACAACATACCCGCAGCGGGGAAGTCCTGTCAAGATTTTGAAAAAAACAACTTGCGGATGTTGATTTCTTTTTTGGG
>JAIRSD010000256.1 GCA_031255615.1 Treponema sp.
GAAGTGGCCGGCGAAGTAATGCCCGGCACCCTCATCGAACTGTGCCGCGTCGCGTATCTGGTAACCGAACCCCTGCACAAGATCCGGATTAAACTGGAAGGGGGCATGGTGGTAACCGAAGCCCTGAACTAACGGGCTGCTTACACTGCATCACCGGGCAAGCGAAAGAACCGGGAGCGGGGATTTTAACCACGAAGGCGCACCAAGGCGAACCACGGCTCGCCAGGAACACGAAGGAATGAAAAAACGCCTTCAATCCCCGGTCTTCGTGCGCCTTCCTCGCCTTCGTGGTGAATTTCTTCCGGCTGCATATTTGGTTTTTTAGGCCAGGCAGCCTATTCGCGGTATCCCGCCCGGCCCAGCTTGTCCGTGATGAAACGGAGGGCCCCGGCTATGTCCTGCTCCGGGTCCGCCCCGGCCTCCCGCTCAATCGTGAAAAAGCCGTCGTAGCCGGTCTTCTTCAAGGCCCCCAGGTAAGCGTCGAAGTCCACCGCCCCCTCCCCTACCGGGGTTTCGGTAAAGTAATCGGCCATCCTGAAGTCCCCGATTCCTCCCTCGGCGAAGAAGTTGTAGACGATCCCCGGATCGGTCTGCTGTTTCATGATTCCGTCTTTTACATGGGTATGCACGATGTACTTGCCCAGAATTTCCGCCGCCGCCGCGGGATCAACCCCGGTAACCATGACAAAGTTCGCCGGATCCAGGTTGACCCCCACCCCGCCGTGAGTCCGGTCGATGAATTTTTTCAGGGTCTCCGGCTTTTCCGGCCCCGTCTCGATAGCCAGGGTTACCCCCCGGCCCATGCCGTAGCTCCCCAGGGCGTCCAGGGCTTCCAGCAGGGCGGAAAATTTCGGCGAAGCCTCATCCTCCGGGATAACCCCGATATGGGTGGTAACCACCCGGGTCCCGACGGCGGCGGCCAGGTCGATGATTCGTTTGGTTTTTTCGATCCGCTCCCCGTTGTCCCGCCGATTCTCAAAGCCGTGGCCCCCCATGTCCCCGCAGAGGGCGCTGACGGAGAGGCCCAGATCCTTGATGAGGGCAAGGCGGGACGCCAGTTCCTCCCGCCGGTCCAGGAGGGAAGGATCGAATTCCCCCTGGGCGGCGTAGATCTGCACCCCGGAAAAGCCCAGCTCCGCCGCCTTCCGTAGAGAATCCTCCAGGGGAAGGCGGAAACAGTCGGTAATGACTCCTATCTTCATGTCCACACTCCTGTAAATTGCATTGGCGGTTTCCGCTTTGCTCCCGGCCTCCCCCGGATCGGGACCCCCTCCCCCCGGCGCGGCCGAAAAGGGCGGGGAACGGCGAAGGCGGAAGCCGGTACGGCTTCCGCCCGCGCAAGGGATAGAAGCGGAATTCCCCGCCCCCGGCGGGGGCGGGGAATTGGAGCGGATAGCCCGGTTTTTTTGCGAAGCAAAAAAATGCGCCCAAAAGAAAGTCAACCTTCGGCGCTTTCCCCATAACAAAGCGCTGAAATTTGACTTTCCGTCCGGGGGATTCGGGGCGCCGGAACCGTCCGCCGGTTTTTCGGCCTAGCCGATTCGAATCTCCGCATCCTTTTCCGCGGATTCGTAAACGGCGTCGAGAAGCCGGGCGCTTTCCAGCACCGCGCTGATGTGGCTCCGGGTTTTTAGCCCCCGCCGCGCCGCCTCGATGAAGCGCTGGTCCTCCCGCCGGTACATGTCGGGGATATGGTAATCGGGGGTCAGGGATTGCAGGACGCCGTCCTGGGCGGTATAGAAGGTGAAGCCCCGGCCGTACATGAGGCGGACGCCGCCCTTGTCCCCCATGAAATCGACAAACATCTCGTTGTGATCGATGTTTTGAGCCCAGGCGCCGTTAAAGCTGATGCTGGCGCCGCTGGTGCGGATAAAACCGGTTACCATGTCCTCCACGTCGCAGACCCCGTCGGGCTCCGGCGGGCCGGCCCACATATCCTTGTACACATAGGCGGCGATATCCTTGCCCAGTTTGTTGTAGACGCTGGCGGAGACGGCGCGGATTTTCAGCCCCGTGATGTAGAGGATGAGATCCAGGAAGTGGATTCCCCAGTCGATGAGGACTCCGCCGCCGGATTTTTCCCTGGAGGTAAAGGCCCCGCCCAGGCCGGGGATGCTCCTGAAATTGCGGAAGGAACAGTAGATGTGGTACAGTTCCCCCAGCCTGCCCTGGTCCACATAGTCCCTGATAAGCTCCACCGATTTATGATAGCGGTTGCAGACCCCGATATTGAGGATCAGGTTCCGTTTCTCCGCCTCGGCGGCCATTTCCAGGGAAAGGGCGTAGTTGCTGGTGATGGGCTTTTCGCAGAATACGTGCTTCCCCGCTCTGAGGGCGTCCATGGTGATGGTATAATGGGAATAGTTGGGGGTAAGGACGAAGACCGCCTGTACCTCCTTGTCGTCCAGGGCGGCCCGGTAATCCGTCAGGGCCTTTTGGGAACCGTAGGCGTCCCGGGCCGCCAGGGCCCGTTCCTCGACGAGATCCACCGTGTAGAGGATCTCCGCCTCCGGTATGGCAGCCAGGGCCGGCAGGTGGGCGTTGTTCGCGATCTTCCCGCAGCCGATAAGGGCGATTTTCATTTTATCCATAAAGAATCCTCCAAAACTCCTTGAAATGACGGGGCCGCCGGAATCGAATTTTTGAGCGGCGGGCCCTTAAAGTATAAACGGAGTCCCGTACTTTCGCACGGCCCTATGCCAAAAGGCCCCGGAACTCAAGGGCCGGCCGGCCTATGCTCCTGACGGCGGCGTTGGGGGCGTACTGGATCCCGAGGGAATTCCCCTGAATCTTGACCGTGATGAATTCCCGGTGGGGGCTGGTCCGGTAGACCAGGCGGAGTTCCAGAGTTTCCCGGTCCCGCCAGAGGAAGAAGGCGGAAACCTTTTTGGCCTCCCCCGCCGGGGCAAAGAGGGGGATAAAACTGTAGCCCTCCAGGGGGAACCGGGTTTCGCTTTCCAGCCAGCCGAAGCGGCCGGCCTCCAGATGCGGCGCCTCCCCGCCGCCTTTCAGGGTAAGGGAGAGGCGGTCCGGGAAGAAGTTGAGAAGGGCGGAACGAAAGCCCCCGCCGTTTTCGGCAAGGTTGAATTCCCGGCCCCCGATTTCCTTTTCCCTCTCCGGCTCGGCGGTGGAAAAGGCGGCGGGGAGATGGGCCCAGACGATGTCCAGCAGCTCCTGCATGTTCTCCGTCTCCGAGGACAGGACCAGGACCGCGTCGAATTCCGGCAGGACCAGGCAGTACTGGCCGAAGGCCCCGTCCCCCCGGAAGCCGTAACGGGAACGCCAGAACTGGTATCCGTAGCCCCGGCCCCAGTCGCCGCCGCTGCCGGTTATGGAATTGTCCGCATGGGGAAGGGAGGCCTCGTCAACCCAGGATTCGTCCAGGATTCGGCTGCCCCGCCAGATTCCCCGGTTGAGGTAGAGGAGGCCGAATTTGGCGATGTCCTCCAGGGCCGCCATGAATCCCCAGCCCCCGGTGTTCACGCCCTGGGGGGAGCTGTCCCAGAAGACCGGCCCGAAACCCAGGGGCTCAAAAAGCCGGGGCCGGAGGTATTCAATGATGGGGAGGCCGCAGCGTTTCTGCACCAGCGCGGAAAGCATGTAGGAGGCCCCGGAGTTGTAAACAAAGTAGGTTCCCGGCGGATGTTTCACCGGCTGCCGAAAAAAGGACTCCCCCCAGTCCGGGGCCCGGAGCATGGCGGGGGTGGTATCGACATCGTGGCCGGTCCGCATGGTCAGGAGGTCCTGAACCCGCATGGCCCGGCAGTTTTCGCCGGCCGCCGCCTCGTATTCGGGAAAAAACGAAAGGACCGGTTCATCGACCCGGAGCAGCCCCTCCCGCAGGGCGAAACCCACGGCGGTGGAACAAAAGCTCTTGCTTAGGGAATAGACCCAGACCGGATCCTGTTCCCCGTAGGGGGGCCAAAACCGTCTGGCGACGGCCTTGCCGCGCCTGACCAGCACCAGCCCCCGGAGTTCCGCGGAACTCCGTTCCAGGGCCCGGAAAAGATCGTCTAGAACCGCCCTGTTGAGGCCCGCCTCTTCCGCCGAAGCGGATTCTAAAACCGTAACGCCCATAGCACCGCCTGAATTTTTTAGCCTGAAAACCCGGCCCGGAGAAGGGCCGCTTTCCAGGGATTGCAAGGAAACCCTGCCCCTGACGCGGAGGCGTTCGGGGCAGACGCGATAGAGTTGCGCGGAAACTTCAGTTTCCGCCAACAAGAGCCGTTAGAAAACGAAGAAAGACGCGGATTTCCCAAGGAAATCCGCGTCTTTCGCTTTGCCTAGACTAAAGACCGCATAAGAAAAACAACCGGGAAGAATGTGAACCACGAAGGCGCGGCAGGGCGGACTAGGGTTCGCTGGGACAGGAAGGAATGAATAAGGCTTCCTGTCCCCGTCCTTCGCGCCTCTTCGCGGTCAATTTTCTGCATCCATCCGTATATTCGGCGCTTTAGTGCAAGCAGGGCCCTAAGGCAGCAGCACGTCGGGATTGGTTTTGAGGTACTCGGCGAACTGCCGGCGGTACTCCTCCATGTACTGATCCAGACCGGCCGCCTTAAGCCGGGCCAGGGCCGCCGGATAGCTGGCGGCGTAATCCACCAGGCCGTAGCGCATCGGATAGAAGGAGGCGATGATCTCGGTCTGGAGGGCCGCAAGCTGGCCCGCCACCGGGGTGGAATCGAAGATGAAGCCCGCGATGGGGGTATAAACCTTGTTGCCGGACTGGAAGGTGGCCCAGGCGATCTGATCATCCGACGCGGCTTCATCAAAACGCATCCAGGGAAGGTATCCGGTCATCCAGGTGTCCGCCCGGTAAAGCTGGGCCCCGGTGGAATCCAGTTTGGGATCGATCTTGTTGGGGGCGGAGGCGGTATAGTGGACATTCTCTATGCCGTAGTGGAAGAGATCGTGGTTCTCCTTGCCGGCGTAAAGCCAGTTGAGGAACTTCAACCCCGATTCGGGATCCTCCGCGGTGGCGGAAACGGCGTTAAGGTTCTGGGTATAAAAGGTTACGTTGGGTTTTTCGGGGTTGAGGAAATAGGTGGTGACCTCCTCATCGGGGAGGTTCTTCTTCAGACTGACCCAGGCGTCCAGGGTGGTGTTGGCCTCCGAGGGAAGCATGACTCCCAAAAGGCCGAATTCATCGGTCCAGTGCTGGCTTTGGGTGTTGAGAATGTCGGGATAGATAAGGCCGGCGTTGTAGAGCTTGCGGTAATTCTCGCAGTCCCATTTGAATTCCTGGCTTTCAAAGTAGGAATCGATGGCCCCGTCCTGGCGGGCCAGCACCAGGCTCCCGCCCATTTCCACATAGAAGGGGAAGCTGGGATAGGTCCGGTGCAGCCAGTTTGGGGGCCAGGAGATCTGGTGCATCCAGTGATAAGCGGTCTTCCCCTTGTCCGTCAGGATCTGGGCCTGCATCTTTTTTGAGACCTCGATAAACTGATCGATGTCTCCGTTGAGGGGGAAGTCGGAACCGGTCTGCCGCAGGGGATTCAGCAGCACCGTTACCGCGGCCAGGTAGTTGTCAAAACTCCGCCAGGTGGCGGGCACCGCGTAGATCTTGCCGTTGAAGCGGCTTGCCTTCCAGTCGTCGGCGCTGAATCTGGCGCCGAGGTTGGGATACCTTGAAACATACTCGTCGATAGAAATGATTCCGTTCCGGGCTACCAGGTTGCTGATGTTCTTCACGTCCTGCATAACGTGAAGCAGCTCAAAGGGTTCCCCGGTGGACATCATCAGGTTGATGCGCTGATCGTAGACATCCCAGGGGATATAGATGATGGAAACCTCGATGTCAAGGCCGTCGGCCTTGATCTTGTCGTTTACCGCCTTTATCCCCGCCGCGTAATCCGAAGCCGCGACTCCGGGAACCACGAAACGCATGGGATGAAGGACCGGCCCGGATGCCTGCTGCCTGGCGCAGCCGGAAAGAACCGTAAGGGCCGACAGCAGCAGGAACAGGGCCGGAATAAAACCGTGAAGAATCATTTTTTTCATGATGCCTCCCAAAAAATTTAGACGATTGCCGTTCGAAAACTGAAGTTTCCGAACAACTCCATTTAGGGCCTATCCGCAAAGCCGGATGCCTTGCGGACAGACCGCAGACTCTAGTCCGATGCGGTTTCGCGGCCTTTAGGCCGCGAAACCGTGTTTTTCAAGGAATCCCTCCGGGGAATCTTACCGGCATATTACCCCTTTATGGCCCCCACGATAACGCCCTTAACAAAGTAACGCTGGAGGAAGGGATAGAGCAGCACGATGGGGCCCATGGTAATAATGGAGGCGGCCATCTTAAAGGTTTCCCGGGGAGGGGTCACCCTGGCCCCCGACACCATGCGGTTCATACCGGTGATCGTGGACTGGATATTGAAAAGCAGCATTTGCAGGGGCTGGATATGCGAGTCGTTTACCAGCATGACGGCGTTAAAGTAGTTGTTCCAGTAACCGATGGCGTAAAACAGGGCCACCGTAGCCAGGACTGGCAGACAGAGGGGAAGGTAGATCCTGAAGGCGATAAGGATCTCCCCCGCCCCGTCCATGCGGGCCGATTCGTTGAGGGTATCGGGGATTCCCTTGATAAAATTCCGCACCAGAAAAAGATTGTAGGGGGAAAAGATAAGGGAAGGAACGATAAGGGCCCAGATGTTGTTGAAGGCTCCGATGGTCCGGGAGACCAGATACCAGGGGACCAGGCCCGCGGAAAACACCATGGTGATAAAAAAATACAGGGAAAGGCCGTTCCGGTACTTGCAGAGCTTGTTTGCCAGTGTATAGCCCGCGCCGTAGGTGATCAGCACCGCCAGGAAGGTCCCCAGGGAGGTTACCAAGAGGCTGATCCCGTAGCCCCGGAGGACCGTGGAATTCTGCCCGAAGATCATCCGGTAGGCGTTCAGGGACAGTTCGGCGGGGAAAAAGGTATAGCCCTTAAGGGCGATGGAACGTTCCGACGCGAAGGAGGTGATAAAGACCAGAACGAAGGGAAGAATACAGAAAAGGGCGTAGAGGCATATCATCAGATCAATGGCCGCGCCGGCCGGACTAAACTTTTTTTCAACCCGCATACCCGCTCCTTAAAACAGGGCCCCTTCGGGGAACAGCCGCCTGGCCAGCCAGTTGGAACCGCAGACCAGGATGAATCCGACGACGGACTGGTAGAACCCGATAGCCATGGAAACCCCCGGATCCCCGGTGATGCGGAAGGTCCTGAACACATAGGTGTCGATCACCTCGGTAACGCTCATAAGCTGGCCGTTCTCCCGGATTATGGCGTAAAACATACCGAAGTCCCCGTAAAAGATCCGCCCCACGGACATAAGGGTCAGGAGGACCACCGTGGGCATGAGCAGGGGCAGGGTGATGTAGCGAATCCGGCCCCAGCGCCCGGCGCCGTCTATGTAGGCGGCCTCGTATATCTCCTCGTCAATCCCGGTGATGGCCGCCAGGTAGATGATGGAGGAGTAGCCCGAATTTTTCCAGATCGTAAGAACAATGAGAATAACGTACCAATAGTTGGCGGTGGAGTAAAAGGGGATAGGATTTCCCCCCATGTTTACGAGGGCCCGGTTGATGAGTCCGCCGGGATTCTCCAGGATGCTTTGAAGGATGTAGCTGACGATTACCCAGGAGATAAAGTAGGGAAAGAGCATGAGGGACTGGGAAACCTTGGTGAATCGTTTCCCGTGCCCCTCGTTGACGACGATGGCCAGGAAGACCGCCATCATCGAACCGGCTATGATAAAGAGGAAGTTAAGAAGCACCGTATTCCGGGTAACCGTCCACGCCCAGGAGGAGGAGAAAAAGAATTTAAAATTCTCAAGGCCGACGAAGGGGCTGCGAAGGCCGGTGCGGAAATTGAACCGCTCAAAGGCGATAACCATGTAGGGCAGCGTAAGGTACCCGTAGATAAAGGTGTACGCGATCGCCGGCGCGGCAAGGAGGTAGAGAAATTTGTTTTTCCAAAGTTCCTGAAAGACCGATTCTTTCCCGCGCCGCATTTCCGTCCTCAGGGGGCTCCCGTCATCCTGAAGGCGCTTCCACAATGGTTTGTATTTGCTCATGATGCCTTTTCTCAACCTCCACATTGACCTTAAACTCTGACTCAATGTCAGAGTCAATGCCGAAGTGAGGATTTTTACGAATTTTTCAGGTTAATTCCGCTTCTTTATAAGCTCGAAGCCCCATTCGTTCACCCCGCCGCGCCAAATTGGACGCACGGCTGTTTTTATCATAGCATGCCGGCGGCTCCGCGTCTGCGGGCGCCGCGGGACCCGGCAATTCGTTTGGAAGCGGCGTTGGAACCTTGTTAGACAGGTCCTGGATGCGATACGGCGTCCGGGCTTTCCAAAGCGAAAATTGCCGTAAATGGGGGGCCGCATATTACGGGGCGGGGTTATAATGGGACGGCAGGAGGACCTATGAAGATTGGTTTTATTGATTATTACCTGGACGAATGGCACGCCAACAACTATCCCCGGTGGATACGGGAAAGTCCGGCCAATACCGGCGGCGGGCCGGCCTTCGCCTGGGGGGAGCGGGATGCGCCGGGGGGCCTGTCCTCCGCCGCCTGGTGCCGGGGCCAGGGAGTCGAACTATGCGGCAGCATCGAGGAACTCTGCGAAAAGAGCGACCGCATCCTGATCCTGGCGCCGGACAACAGCGAAAAACACCTGGAGTACGGGAGGCGGGTCTTTCCCTGCGGCAAACCGGTTTACATGGACAAGACCTTCGCCCCCACTCTGAGGGAGGCGGAAGAGATTTTTTCCCTGGCGGAGCGCTATGCCGCGCCGCTTTGCAGCAGCTCCGCCCTTCGTTTCGCTTCGGAGATCGCGGCGTTTAACGGGGACGCCCTGAGCGTCGTCAGCGCCGGCGGGGGGCCTTCCTTCGAATCCTACGCGGTGCACCAGATGGAGATGATCGTCAAGGTTATGGGGACCGGGACGGAAAGGGTCATGGGCCTTATGAACGGGAGGAACAAGGCCCTGGTGATTCAGTTCAAGGACGGAAGAAAGGCCCTGTTTAACCAGGCCGCCGGTACCCCGGCCCCCTTTACGGTCAGCGTTGAGACCGGGAAGGGGCTGGAGCACCGGCCCATCGAGTCCGATTTTTTCAGGGCCTTTATCGACAACCTGCTTGTCTTTTACGAAACCGGGAAACCGCTGGCCGCGAAAGAGGAGACTCTCGCGGTGATTGCCCTTATCGACGCGGGGGAGCGGGCCCTGGCGGAGCCGTTCCGCTGGATCGGCGCATCCGCCGGGAGCGGGGCCCCCGGCGCCGGTTGATTCAGGGGATCCTGAATGGGGCGGGGGACCCGCGGCGCGAAGGAGCGGGCCCCCTACCTGTTCCTGATATAGGCGTCCCGGTAACCGGAACCTTTGAAACGTTGGACCAGGGCCCCGGACTCGCCCAGGTTTAGGGGCCCCACAAGGAGGCGGTACGTCGGATTATCCGCGGTTCCCCCGTTCTGCACGTTGAGGGGATAGCCGGGATCCAGCTTGAGGAGGGCCGATTCCACCGAAGCGACGTTGCGGTAGGCCCCGATCTGGACATAATACTTTCCCTGTTCCAGTTCGGTAATAACCTTAACGGGGAGCGAGAATACTCCCTGGACCGGATCCGGCGGACCCTGCCGGGGGGGAGGAGCCGCCGGGGGGGGGTCTTTTTCCGTGAGGATCGGGGCCGGTTTTTCCGGCTGCCGGGCCGGGGAAATCGATTCCAGGGGTTCTACCCAGGGGCCCGGAAGTTCCTCGGCTTCAACGATCCCGACTGTCCGGGCGGCTTCCGCAAGCCTCGCGGCCTCGGCTGCCCGGCCGGCTTCCGCGGCCTGAACAGCTTCCGCGATTCGGGCGGCCTCCGCGGCCTTCAATTCCCGCTGTTTTTCGATTGAATCAATGAAAAGGGACTCGTCGAGCTTTTCATCGGGGGGCGGGATCTGCGGCTTCCGCGGCCCCGGGGTTTCCGCGGGGGGCCGTTCCTCCGTGGGGATCAGCGTATAATTACCGGAGGGCGGAGCCGGGGCGGCGGATTCAGCTTTCGGGGGGGTCTCCCCGGCCTTCCATACATCCGCCCAGGGGTCCGGACTCCCAGGCGGCGGGACGACCGTTTGAGGAGGGGCCGGGGCTGTGACCTGCCCCACGGCGCCGCCCCGTTCCCAGATCCGGTAGTTCGTGTTTTCCACGCTCTCATCTTCCGGGGGGTAGAGCGAATAGTCCCATTCATCCCAGCCGGATTCCCGGCCGCCGGGAATCCAGGAATCCTGCGGGGGAGGAGGAGAGGAATTGGATCGGAGATCGACGATGCTGCCCTGGGAGTAATCGACCCGCTCGGCGTATTCGATTCCCTCGGGAATATTGTACTCGTAGGCCGGGGTTTCCGCCTTCGCCGTCGAGGACTCGATCTCCCGGCTGTCCTGGGAAAGGGGCGTTTTTTCCGCCTCCGCCATTTCCCTGGCATCCCCGGCAATCATGGCCGCCGGATCGTAATCGGGATCCCCGGAGAACACCAATCCTTCGGTAAAGCGGGAAAAGGCTATGGGGTCTTCCGGCTGGGTCATGCGAATCCGGCCGATGGTTTTGGCCGAAAGGCCGATGCGGTTCGCCGTATCGGCTGAAAGGATTGCCAGGAGGCCGGGGCTGTTAAGGCCCGAAGACACCACGGCCCGGACGGATTTCCCCGTTTCCAGGTTGGTAATGTCTACTACGGTATTCCGGGGGAAAGAATTGGTGGCCGCATAGTAGCCGTCTTCGGGGAGTTCGCCCCGGGGGGCCAGAGCGGCGGCACCTTCCCAAACCGAGGACCCGGAAAGGACGATCAGGGCCGCCCCCAAAGCCAGGGCCTTTTGGAGCAAGGCCGCGATTGTTTTGATCCCTGGTGTGTTGATCCGTGAAAACTGTTTCATACCTAGTCCTTTATATGGGGAATCAGGCCCCGGATAAGCCGTTTGGCCTGTTCACGTTCCGATTGGATCGCGGAGGGGCCCCGGACCGGAGTTCCTCTCCCGGCGGGGGATTCGAGGGGGGCGGCGCTTTCATGGATAAAACGGCGATTCCCCGGGGATTTGAAGGAATAGATTCTAAAATTTACCTCTTGCGGCCTTGTGTTCATATCCTCCGCGGCCGCCGGGTAGGACAAAAGGGCCAGAATGAGGTAATCCGCCCCCCCCGAGACCGCGTCTTCCAGTTCCGGTTGAATCTCCCGGGGGAATTCCCCGTTGGGATTCCGCTTTCCGGGGAAATCGGCGGCGCTTTTCCCGCTTAGACGCAGGCTGGGGGAGTTGCTCACCACATGCCCCGCCTCAAAGAAGACATCCAAAAGGCAGGTTTCCCACAGGGAGGATGATTCCCGGGCCGCGGAGGACACCGGGGGGGCCGTTCCTTCCGCCGCGGATTCCCGGCTGGGGCCGGTTTCCAGCACCAAAAAGCTCAGGGTGTCCGGAGAAGCCGGCCGGGCCAGGACCAGGAAAAAAAGAATCCCCCCCAGGGTGTTAAGGGCGGTTCTGAGCGCGGGCCCGGCCCGGCAGTCTGCGCGGCGAAAAACGCGCCCGGCCTTCGCTTGATACACGGCGGCTTCTGATACATTGAGAATTGCTGGGGTACTAAGCCTTGTCATCAATGGTTTCCTTTATGTCGTTTTTAAACGGCTGTTGTTCGGAAAGCGAAGTTTCCGAACAACTCTATGTTACGTTCGGCCGCCCCCGGCGCAGGCCAGAAACGGCGGGGCACGGCGAAGGCGCAAGCCGTGCCGGTACGGCATGGCTTGCGCGCCCGCGCAAGGGATAGGAGCGGAATAAAAACCCGCAGGGTTTTTGTTAGAGCGGATAGCCCGGTCCCCGCCGCAGGCGGGGATGCGCCCAACCTATCTTCTAAATGCGGCATCTTTCTAAACCGGGAATTGCCGCCCGCATAGAATCCCACATTTACTATCGGCAGTTATTTTTGTATCCTCAACTGGTGAATTATTACGCGGTGCAGGTAAAAACCCGGGGAGAGGAAAAATACATAAGACTTTTACGGGCCATGCATCCGGAAATAGGTTTTCCGGTTTATTTTCCCCAAAGGCGGATAGATATCCGGCGCAAGGGGATAGTGAGCCAGTCCACCAGCCCGATCTTTCCCGGCTATATTTTTCTGGAAGTCGAGGAGGGGGAGGACATATACCGGCACCAGTGGGCTTTCCGCCGGACCGAGGGGTTTTTCCGGTTTTTGCGATCCAACCAGCATATTGTCCCCCTGGCCGACCGGGATCTGGAGATTGTCCTTCATTTTATCAAGAACGCGGGCCCCGTGGCGGGCAAGTCCCGGGTCTACTTTAACGAACAGTCCCGAATCGTCGTGGTGGAGGGGCCTCTTATGGGGCTTGAGGGGAAGATCATTAAGGTCGATAAAAGAAAGGGGAGGGCGAAGATCAAGCTGGATCTGTACAACGACTCCTTCACTATCGATCTGGGTTTTGAGACTATCGGGGTAGTTGAAGGCAGGAACAAGGCAGGATCTTCGTTACAGGATCAATGACCGTCAAAAATTCAGGGCGTTTATACATTATCGGGGCCGGTTTCGCCGGTCAGACTCTGGCCCGGGAGCTGAGGGCCAAGGCTATTTTTGGGGAAGTGGTGGCTTTTTTGGACGACGATCCGAAAAAGATAGGCCGCCAGGTTGAGGGAATCCCCGTCCTGGGGCCCATTCGGGATGTGGCCCGGCTGCTGCGGATGAACCCCGCGGACCAGGCGATTATCGCCATCCCCGGCGCCAGCCGGGAATATTTAAAGGAGCTTTACTGGATTCTTAAACGGGCGGGGTTCGAGAAGATTCGGATCCTGCCGGGGATCTCCCAGATCATCCAGGGGGACGCCCGCCTTATCCAGACCCGGAACATCGATCCCCAGGATCTTCTCGGCCGCACCCCGGCGGCTATAAATCTGCGGCAGAGCCTCGCCTACCTCCGGGGCAAGCGGGTGCTGGTTACCGGCGCGGGAGGCTCCATCGGGGGGGAGCTTTGCCGCCAGCTCCTTTCCGGGGGGGCTTCGCGGCTTTACCTTTTCGGCCATGGGGAAAATTCGATTTACCAGATCGATCGGGAACTCAGGCTCCTTCAGGAAGAAGGGGTGGGGGAAAAGGCGGCCCTGGTGCCTGTCATCGGGGATCTGAAAGACCGGGCCTACATGGATTATATTTTGGGGAAACTCCGGGCCGACGTGGTGTTCCACACCGCGGCTTACAAGCATGTTCCCATGATGGAGGAGAACCCTGTGGCCGCCATAGAAAACAACGTGCTGGGGACGGAGAACCTTATCAGGGCCGCCAAAAAACACGGGGTGAAGCGGTTTGTCCATATCACCACCGATAAGGCGGTGGAACCGGTGTCGATCTACGGGGTTTCCAAGTATCTTTGCGAAAAAATGGTCCTAAAGGAGGCCCGGACCATGGCGGAGTCCGCCGATGCCGGCGATTCGTCCTTCATGGTGGTTCGTTTCGGCAATGTGCTGGGGTCCAGGGGTTCCATTGTGCCCCTTTTTCAGCGGCAGATCGAAAAGGGCGGGCCCGTTACCGTAACCCATCCGGAGATGCGGCGCTGGTTTATGACCATCCCGGAGGCCTGCTCCCTGGTGCTCAAGGCCGGGGGGCTGGGGGAAAACGGGAATCTCTACCTTCTGGACATGGGAGAGCCTATCCGTATTCGGGATATGGCGGAGCAGATGATCCGGTTCTACGGCTTTGAGCCCGACGAGGATATCAAGATCGAATATACGGGCCTGCGCCCCGGAGAAAGGCTGGGAGAAAAACTTTGGGCCGAAGACGAAGATCCGGGGCCGACCCCTTACAACCGGATACTCAAGGTGGAAAGCCGGGGGAAAGCCGCCGGTTTCGACGTTTCCGCCCTCATAGAGAAGCTGCGCCCCATCTGCACATTCGATCCCGCCCGGGCCGGACGCTACCGGGACAGCGGGCTCCTCAGGGAGCTTCTTGCCGAAGTCCTGCCGGGGCTTCAAAAGCCGGCGGGGGCCGCCGCCGGGGAGCAGGTCTGCTGGGCGCCGGGGGCGGGAAAAAGCGAGGCCCCCGGAGAGGATTTCCCGGCGGAAGGGGGGGCCTCTCCGGGCCGGGGTTCTTTCCCGGCGTTTCAGGGGCGGAAAAATTCCCCCTCCCCGGCGGGGAAGGGGGTCCCGCGATCCGGCGGGGAAAGCCGCCGGAAGGCCCCCGCGCTCGATGAATCCGCCGGCAATGACTGAGGCGCCGCGTACTCAGCCGCTTATTCCCTTTGCCCGGCCCTTCGCGGGCAGGGAGGAAGAGGAGGCGGTCCTCCGGGTCCTCCGCTCCGGCTGGCTTACCACCGGGAAGGAGGCCCTGGCCTTCGAGGAGGAATTTTCCCGTTTCCTGGCCGCGGCTCCGGGGGATTCCGGGGCCGCGCCGGAGGGCCGGGCCGCCGGAGAGAGCCGCGCCGGCGGGGGTTCCGCCCTCCCCTGCCTGGCGGTAAATTCCGCCACCTCCGGGCTCCACCTGGCCCTGGAAGCCTGCGGGGTAAGGGCCGGAGACCTGGTCTTTCTGCCCTCCTACACCTTTACCTCCAGCGCCGAAGTGGTCCGCTATCTGGGGGCCCGGCCGGTTTTTATTGACGCGGCGGCGGGGGGCTTCCACCTGGACCCGAAGGCCCTGGAAGCCGCCCTGGAACGGCTTTTCCGGGGCCTCCCCCCCTACCCTCCCCGTCCGGGGGAAGGGGGGGAGGGATTCGGCCCCCGGGGCCGGGCGGCGGCGGTGATGCCGGTCCACTACGGCGGCCTCCCCTGCGACATGGGGCCCATCATGGAGATCGCCCGGCGCTACGGCCTCAAGGTCGTGGAGGACGCGGCCCATTCCTTCCCTTCCCGCGACGGTTCCGTTTATGCCGGGACCTGGGGGGACGCGGGGGTTTTCTCGTTCTACGCCACCAAGACCTTGAGCACCGGCGAGGGGGGCATGGTGGTCTGCGGCGATCCGGCTCTGGCGGAGCGGATTTCCCTTATGCGTTCCCACGGAATTGACCGGTCAATCTGGAATCGCTACACCGATTCCAGGGCTTCCTGGTATTATCAGGTGGTGGAGGCGGGGTTTAAGTACAATCTCCCGGATCTCCTCGCCGCTATCGGCAGAGTCCAGCTCAGCCGGGCCTGGGATCTCCTGGCCATGAGGCGGGAAATCGCCGCGGCCTATGACGGGGCCTTCGGCGGGGATCCCCACTTCAGCATACCCCCATCCGGCCCCGCCGACGCCCGGCACCTCTATCCTCTGCGTATCAAAACGGAGGCCCTCCGCATAGACCGGGACGCCTTTGCCGCCAGGATCCAGGAGGGGGGGGTGGGCGTGTCGGTCCATTTTATCCCCCTCCATACCATGCCCTATTACCGGAAAAGCTGCGGCCTGGCGCCGGAAGATCTCCCCCATGCCATGGAATCCTTCCGGCGGGAAATTTCCCTCCCCATCTGGCCGGGGATGGACAAGGGCATGATAGAAAGGGTCGTCGATCTGGTACAAAGCATTGCGGCCCACTATACTGCCTAGAGGATGGAGAGTCTCCCTTTACTCCAGGATATTTCTTACCCCTCTACCCTGTTTGCCGTTACGATTCGCTCCCCGGTTCCCCGGGGCCGTCTGCTGTCCATAGAATGCCCCCAACTGGAACGCTCCTATACCTTGATTACCGCCGGGGATATTCCGGGAAGGAATGAACTGGCGGATTTTCCGGTTCCCGTCCTGGCCTCCGGGGAGCTTTCCTATCAGGGGGAACCGGCCGCCCTGTTAGTGGGACCGGACCGGGTAAAACTTGAATCCTACGCGGCCCGGTGCCGGATCGTCGTTCAGGAAGAGGAACCGGTTTTTGCGGCCCCCGCTTCCGCGGGGGGGGAATCGCCGGCGGAGCCGGAATCCTTTGCGGAACGGGGGCTGAGCCGGGGCGATATTGAGGCGGCCTTTAACGGGGCGGCCCTTGTCGTCGGCGCGTCCTACACCACGGGGATCCAGGAGCACGGCTACAGCGAGGCGGTGGGAGCCCTGGCTGAGTATAACGGCGGCCGATGGGCCGCCGCCGGGGGAAAGAAAGATGAGGCCGGAGCGGTCCAGCCCCTCCTCGTCATCCACAGCGCCACCCAGTGGCCCTACCATGTACGGCGTTCCGCGGCCCGGGTCCTGGGCCTGGAAGAAGATCAGCAGGTAATAGTTGAGGCGACGGACCCGGGAATCCCCATGGACGGCAAGATCTGGTATCCCTCCCTTATCGGCTGCCAGGCGGCCCTGGCCGCGTTCATAACCCGGCGGCATGTACGGCTCCTCCTGAACCGGGAGGAGGATTTCCGCTTCTCCCCCAAACGAAACGCCTCGGTGGTCCGCATTCAGAGCGCCCTGGGGGAAGGGGGGGAGATATTGGGAACCAAGATCGACCTCCAAGTGGACCTGGGGGCCCAGGCCGTCTTTTGCCAGGAAATTTTGGATCAAAGCTGCCTGGGGGTCCTGGGAATCGCGGAAGAAGGGGCACTGAGCCTGAGGGCCAGGGCTGTAAAGACCAACATCCCCCCCCAGGGGCCCTTCGGCGGATTCGGCGGGGCCCAGGGCGGCTTCGCCATGGAGCGGCACTGTTCCCTCATTGCCGATTCCCTGGAAACGGATCCCGCCGAGTGGAGGAAGGACCAATGTTC
This sequence comes from Treponema sp., assembly GCA_031255615.1. Next base: position 16,658 of record JAIRSD010000256.1, read on the forward strand.
CAGGGGGAAAGGCGCCCCCCGTTCCGGTCGGACCATGGACCAGAATCCCCCCGCGGCGTGGATTCTGGACGCCGCCGCCGCCATGGGGGACTATTACCGTAAGTGGGGCAGCTACGAATTGCTCCGCCGCAAACGGCGGGAGGAATCCCCCCCGGCCAGGCCGGAGAATCTGCGGGGCATCGGCATCGCCCTGGGCCGGCAGGGAAACGGCTTCCTCCATATCTGCGAAAGCGGTTTTACCATGGAAATTACCTTGAACATCGACGGCTCCCTGGAGATTCGCAGCAGCGCGAAGGCGGGGAAGGATCTTATCGCTATTTGGTCGAATATCGCCCGGGAAACCCTGGGGGTAGAGGAAGACAAGGTCCGGGTCCTCTCCCGGAACACCGCCCTCTGCCCCGATTCCGGCCCGGAAAGCCTTTCCCGGAACATCTGCTCCCTCAGTTCCCTGGTGGAGCGGAGCTGCCAGACCATCAGGAATCAACGTTTCCGGGATCCCCTGCCCATCACGGTCCGGGAGACTCCCGATCTGGGGGGCGGGGGATCGGACATGATCCGCCCCCTGATGACCGTCCCCAACCCCGAAAGCCAGGGCCGCCCCGGACGGGCCGCCGCGGTGGTGGAGGTGGAGATTGAGCCTTCCTCCTACAGCCCGGTAATCCGGGGCGTCTGGATCGCCGTTGACGGCGGCAGGATCTTTTCGGAAAGCCGGGCCCGCCGCAGCCTCAAACTTGCCGCCGTCCAGGCCCTGGGCTGGGCTTCCAGCGAGCGCCTTGAATACCGGGGGGGCCTCATAGAGCCCGGGGTTATCGCCGATTACGGCGTATCCGGCCCCGCGGACATACCCCCTATCCGGGTCGATTTCCTTTGGAACGACGCGGTTCTTCCCAAAGGCATCGGGGAGCTTCCCTTTTGCTGCGTCCCCGCCGCCTATATTCAGGCGGTTTCCCAGGCCCTCGATCACCCCTTCAAAAGCATCCCCCTCCGGCCCGAGGATATTTGGGGAATCCTCAACCCCGGCCCCGGCCCGGCGGAGTCCGGCGGCGCTGAACAGGAGGCGGCGAAATGACCATCGACTTCATCCTGAACGGGGAGGATGTGGTAGTCCATGCGGAGGCGGAGTTCCGGCTTGTTGACATTCTGCGGGATTCCTTCGCCCTTACCGGAACCAAGATCGGCTGCCTCGCCGGCTGCTGCGGGGCCTGCACGGTTATTTTTAACGGCCTCGTTGTCCAGTCCTGCCTTATCCCCGCCTTCAGCATCAGGGGCAGCGAAATCATCACCATCGAAGGTTTCTCCCAGACCGACGAATACCAGGATATTGTGGAAGGATTCTCCCAGGCGGGGCTGGAAAACTGTTCCTTCTGCCATAACGGGAAGATTCTGACCGCCGAAGCCCTGCTGGAACGGATCCCCCGGCCGGAAAGGGGGGAGATTCTCAACGCCTACAACAGCATCCGCTGCCGCTGCACCGATCCCGACGCCCTGGCGGACGCCCTCCAGCGGGTGGCGGAAATTCGGCAGAGAAGGATCTATGGCCGCTCAGTCTAACCAGGTTTTCTTCCCCGGATCCCTGGCCGAACTCTTCAACGCCTGGACCCGCTTCCCCGACGCGGTCCCCTTCGCCGGGGGGACGGATATTATCCGCCGCCAGGGAAGCTCCGGCCTCCGCCTTCCCCGGACCATCCTTGCCCTTGGCGGGATAGAAGAACTGGCCCGCATGAGCCGCACCGAGCGCTATCTGGAAATCGGCGCCATGGTCAAGCTCCGGGACCTTATTCGGCTGGGGAAAATCGTACCGGAGGCCCTGACCCGGACTCTGGAAGGCATCGCCGGCCCCCAGCTCCGGGGGCTGGCCGCTATCGGGGGCAACATCTGCAGCCCCGGCCGCCGTCTGGACTGCACCGCCCCTCTCATAGCCCTGGACGCCGTCTATGAAATCAGGAGCGCCCAAAGCGCCCGCTGGGTTTCCGCCGCCCGTTTTTCCCTTCCCGACGGCCCGGTCCTGGGCGGCCAGGAGCTCCTCACCCGTATACGGATTCCCCTGGATCAGTGGGACTTCAGCGCTTACCGGAAATTCGGGGCCCGGAACAGCCGCGCGGAGGGGGGGGTCCTTATTTTCATCATGAAAAACCGCAAAAATATCCTTACCAGCCTCCACATCGTCTTCGCGGGGGAATGCATCTTCCGGGATCAGCTCAGCGAAGCGTCCCTGGCGGGGAAACAGCTTCCCCTCAGCCGCCGGGACGCCCAGGATTTTTCCGCCCGCTGGCGGGAAACGCTGGCGGGTCTGGAGAAACCCTCTCCGCTGATCAGGTCGGAACTGCAAAATTATGTCGAATCCTTAATCTACAACCTTGCGGATTAGGGGTGAAAGTGTTATGTTGTTCAATGTTTGAACAATAAATGGCTTCATAGAGCGTGTTTCGGCCGCATATGTATCCTTTGAAAGCATGGCATTGGACTTGTCCGCGAACCCGGACGGCCCTTGAACAACTCGCGGCGTTGTAGAATTTTCCGATCTTCCGGCAAGGCGCGGCCTTTCCATGACGCGGTATAGAAAACGCCGGATGCCGGGTTTCTTTTTGGGCGCATTTTTTGCTGCCGCAAAAAACCGGGCTATCCGCTCCAATTCCCCGCCCCCTCCGGGGGCGGGGAATTCCGCTTCTATCCCTTGCGCGGGCGAAAGCCCGCGGGCTTTCGCCCGCGCAAAAACGGCGTCCCTGCCGTTTTTGCGCTTCCAGGGCGGCGCGCCGCCTCAAGGGTTATCCCCGAAGCACAAAACGCGAAGGCCCGCCCTGGGCCGGCATCCCTGCCGGCCCTTTGCCTTCAATCTCCCGCCCGGCCCCGCCCTTTGCGGCTGAGGCGCGGACGGGAATCGCCGGGGGCCGCAAAAAACGCGCTCCCCCTTCGATATTCAAACCTCCCGAATCGAGGATTGCCCTCATGCCGGTCCGCAGTATAGACGCCGCCCAGATCCCCCTGGATACCGAATTCCTTATCCTGGAGAACATCTACACTTCCCTGGGGCGGGATACCCCCCTCAGGCAGCGGGATTTGGCCCTTATAGCCGGAACCTCCCTGGGCATGACGAATTCCATTCTCAAGCGGCTGGTGCAGAAGGGCTGGATCTCCGTCAAAAAACTCAACCGCCGGAATATTCAATACGCCGTTACCATTGACGGCATCAACGAGCTGCTGCGCCGGAGCTACCGGTATTTTAAGCGGACCATCAGGAACATCATGGTTTACAAGGATGCCATTGACCGGGTTGTGGGTCTGGCAAAACGGAAAAACTACGCCGCCGTTCTCCTCGTCGGGGTGAGCGATCTGGAATTTATCATCGAGCATAGCTGCCAAATCCACGGCATCTCCTTTCTTAAGACCGTGGACGCCGCCACCGCCCGGCAGGTTCTGGACGACCGGAGTTTCGGCATCTTCGCGGAAACCATTCCGGACCATCCGGACGACAAGGATGCCGGGAAAAGGCCCGCCGCCAACATCCTTTACCTTTCCCGGCTGGTAATGGGGCATATAGCGAACAGGGAGCTTCCCTGATGTATCCTTTGGGCGGCGGGGGAGTTTTATTTTTCGCGTTCCTTCCCGTGGATCCGTACAAACGGCGGCGCGAAGAATCCGTGTAAAATTATGAAAACAATATTACGAAAAAATTTGAAGCCCCTTCTTTTTTCCGTCTGCCTTTTTCTCGGCCTCTTTTCTCCCCTTGGGGCGCAGGAGCCTTCCCCCGGCGGAGAGGAGGATCCCGTCCTTTATGTGATTCGCGGCATAGATTTCAATGTTGCGGGCCGGTCCCGTCCTTATGCCCTCCGTTATCACGGCAAGCTCCATGAGGGGGAAGAACTCGCCGGACAGGAAGCGCTGGACCATTATATTAGGGACCGCACCCAGCTTCTGACAAACCAGCGGGTGCTGAAGGATGACGTATCAATCGTCCCCTCCTTTGGGGAAGCGGAGCCGGACGGCAAGATTCCGGTCTATCTGCTGGTGAGCGTCAGCGACACCTGGAACATCATGGCGTTCCCCAAACCCCTTTGGGACAGCAACGAGGGCTTTGACCTTACCCTTAAGGCCCGGGATTATAACTTTTGGGGCACCATGAGCCCCATCAGAATAGACCTGGGATACCAGCTTAACACCCAGGGGGAAAGCAATTTTAATTTTTTGCTTGATACGGATATCCCCTTTTCCGCCATGGGCTTTAACTGGAACGTCAATTTCGACAACCAGTTTGACTATTCCTGGCAGGAGGCGCTGGGCTATATCAACACCGCCGGTATATCCATGGAACTTCCCTGGCGGCGCGGCGCCTTCATTTTCGACATAACCCATGAGCTTAGCTGGTATCCCCAGAACGGCGACCAGGAGCAGGTTTTGTACGGGAAATTTTTCGAGGGGCTTGTTAATTCGATAAGTTTCGGCGTGGACTGGGAAGTTCCCACCGGGGTAGACGTATTTGGATTCGGCGAACTGATCTATATGCCCGAAATACGGCAGAGCCTCAACTACAATCCGGGCGGCTGGGATATGTACGAGTGGAAGGGATTCCGGCAATCCTATGTTGCCAGCTTCAACCAAAAGCTGGGCTTCGGCAGGGTTGACTGGATTGGGAATTTCCGCCACGGCGTGGATGTTTATTTCTCCAACGACAACAGCTACGATTACATCCGCCGTTCATGGAACAACAGCTATACCGTAAACGCCGCCGGCCATTTTCTTTTCACCGACCGTTCCGGCGTTACTTCCCGGCTGCAGATCCGCCACTGGTTTCTCAATTTTCCCCGCAGCCTCTATTACAGCGGCGGGGATGTCCTGCGGGGAGTGCTGAACAACGATATTGCCGCCGATTTTATGGTTTCCCTCAACCTGGAATTTCCCTTCCGTCTGCCGTTCCGCCCCTCCGAATGGTTTAACGCCCCCAAACTGCGGACTTTCAACTTTGACCTTTTCTTGTCCCCTATCCTTGATATCGCCGTCGCCCATCTTCCCTACCCCGTAAACGGCCAGAAAACCCTTGGCGCTTACTATGCAGGCGGGCTGGAAATTCTTGTATTCCCCGACATCATGCGGAGTTTTTACGCCCGTCTCAGCATGGGCATCGATTTGGATAAATTCTTTTGGGATTATTATATTCCCCCGGTCGAATTATTTTTTGGCCTGGGGCACTTTTTTTAAGATCCGTTCTGAAACTTTAGTTTCCGAACAGCGGCCGCTTTTTTGGAAGACTTGTTCGACAACCGGCCGGGTTGTCGAACAAGTCCGGTAAGTCCGGTCCCTGCCGGGGGAAAAACAGCGTTGAATCTGGGATTGATACTCAAACTCCTCACCGGAAAAGAGAAACGCCAGTTAATCCTGGTTTTTATCGCCCAGCTCATTACCGGTTTTATTGAATTGGTCGGCATCGGGTCTATCGGTCCCTTCATATCCATTATCAGCAACCAGCGGATAATCCATGAGAATCAGTATCTGAGTTTCGCCTACGGCTATTTTAAATTTACCTCCGACCGGAGTTTTATAATATCCTTCGGCATCGCCGTCGTCGCCTGTATTTTCGTGAGCAATCTTTTTATCGCGGTTGTTACCACAATAAATTTTCTTTATTCGGAGAAAAAAAGATACTCAATTTCCATCAGACTCTTTGAAAAATACCTGCGGCAGCCCTATATGTTCTTCCTGGAACATAATTCCGCCCTGCTTATCCGCAACCTGGAAAACGTCAATTCCTTTGTTTCCGATGTATTGATTAACCTCCTTAATCTGGTTTCCTGCTCAATCATATCGCTCTGTATTATTGTTCTATTGATAATCCTGAATCCGATCCTGGCCGTATCCGTCACCATTATACTGGTCTTTATGTATGCCGTCATTTTTGGAGCGCTGAGAAATTTTCTTAACCGCCGGGGAGCCGATCAGCAGCGATATGCCTTTCTTCGGTTCAAATATATAACCGAATCTTTCGGGGGAATAAAGGATATTAAAATATTAAAAAAAGAACGGGTGTTCCTTGAACTGCTCCGCCCTCCCCTTTTGAAATTCGTAAAAAACGAAGCGGTTAAAATGGCCGTCAACGAACTGCCGCGCTTCCTCATCGAAACCACCGCCATCGGCGGTATGGTGCTGGTTATCCTCATCATGATCATATCCGGCGCCAGGATTGAACAGCTTCTTCCCATTTTGACCATTTATGCCTTCGGCGCCTACCGGCTGCTCCCCCTTCTCCAGCGGATATTCAGGGCTTCCACCTCCATTAAGTACCGGTTCCCGGTGGTAGAAACCCTCTACCACGACTTTAACGACCTTCCCGCCGGAAACGAACTGGTCCATCGCGGGGAAATCGCCGCCCTTCCTTTTCATTCGGAAATCCGGCTGAACGGCATCAGCTTTTCGTACCCAAGCGCCAAACGGATCATCATCAATAATGTAAACATGGCGATAAAACGCAATACTTCTATTGCCCTTATCGGACCAACCGGCTGCGGCAAGACAACTCTTGTCGATATAATTCTTTGCCTTTTAAACCCGCTGCAAGGTTCGATTAGTATAGACGGCGTCGTCGTCAATGACGCCAATAGCGCCAACTGGCAAAGAAATATCGGCTACGTACCCCAGAATATTTATTTAACCGAGGACACGATAAAAAACAATATCGCCTTCGGAATCCCCCCGGATGAGATAGATATGGACGAGGTAATCAGGGCGGCCAGGCTCGCGAATATCCATGATTTTGTTTCCGGGGAACTGGAATCAGGATACGAAACCTCCATCGGCGAACGGGGAATTAAGCTTTCCGGGGGACAGCGCCAGCGCGTCGGTATCGCCCGGGCCTTATACCATAATCCCTCGGTCCTTATCTTTGATGAAGCCACCAGTGCGCTGGACAGCATTACGGAAAACGCCGTCATGGACGCCATCAACACCATGGGCCGGAAGAAAACCATTATCATCATTGCCCACAGAATTACCACGGTAAAAAACTGCGATTCCATTTATTTAATGGAAAAAGGCGTTATCACCGATTCCGGATCCTATGAAGAATTGCACGCGAGGAACGCCCTGTTTAGAAAGATGGCGGATGGCAATTTCCGGGATGTATAACCGCGGCCGTATATGAAAATTCCGAATCCTGCGGGCGCCGTTCATCCGGCCCGCATTCGCCGCCGCCGGACGGTTTATGAATAGAGTTGTCGGCGGAAACGTCGGTTTCCGCCGACAACAACCGCTTAAATTGGAACTCCGCTTGAAATTGGAAACATTTTGGGATAGGCCGGAGATATGATTGTATGATTTTAAAACGATACGGGCTTGGCCTTGTTTTGTTTTTCCTTGTTTCTATTCTGTATGCCCAGGAAGCCCTTAAATCTTCCGCGGAAGAATATTACGATTTTCTTTCGCTGCGGGGAATCTCCGGCCGTCCTACCCTTAACTACCGCACCCTTTCCGACTCGGTTTGGCATATCAGCGGCGAAGCTGCACATCCTTGGGAGGATAATTCTTTTGACCGGCGTTTTGCCCCCTTCGGTCCCCTGAATTTACGCATGTACGGCCCCGAATTCTTCATGTCCGTCAATACCGCCGCCCCCTACGGCCAAAACGACGGAGCCCTTTGGCAGGGCCGGGGATTCAACGCGAGTCTTACCGGCGGTATCCGTCTTGAATTCTATGGACTGGAAGCTACCTTCAAGCCCCAGGCGGCGTTCAGCCAGAACGCGGCGTTTGATATCCTGAAACCTGAAATGTCGGATTCAAAATTTGCCGGCAAAGGAGATACCTACGGCTATTTTTGGAGTATCATTGACGCTCCTCAACGGTTTGGCGGCAAAGCTTTTTTCACCTGGGATTGGGGCGATACCGAAATCCGCTATACCTGGAAAACTTTTACCCTGGGATTCGGAACCCAGACTGTCTGGCTGGGACCGGCGTATCTCAATCCCATTCTCCATTCAAATAACGCGCCGTCTTACCCCAAGATCGACATGGGACTGAGAAGACAGCGGCTTGTTCTTCCCTGGCTCCACTGGTATCTGGGGGATATAGAGTCCAGAATATGGATAGGCCGTTTAACCGAATCTCCTTACTTTGATAATGACGAGTCCAATGATCATACCATGTACCACGGATTCTCATTTGCCTACGCGCCGTCTTTTCTTCCGGGGCTGACAATTTCTTTTAACCGCGTGTGCCTGGCTCCATGGGAATTCAACAGCCTTAAATATATCGCAGCATCCGGACAGGCGGAGAATACAGCCGCGGAAGATCAGAAAGGATCGATGGGGATGGACTGGATATTCTCCGGGGCGGGCCTTGAGATTTATGGTGAATTGGGTATCGACGATTTTGTTCCCGGCAGAATCAAGGGTTATATTCGTTATCCCTTTCATACCATGGTTTATACGGCCGGTATTAAGAAAACCTTAAACATTTTGCCCGGGAAAGGATTGTACGGACAAATCATATTTGAGTGGAACAACAGGGAGATGTCCCAGGATTTTCAGTTCCAGTGGCCGGCTTCCTTTTATTCCCATGGCAGCGGTATTTCCTATACCCAAAAAGGCCAAATTCTGGGGGCGGGAACCGGCTGGGCGGGAAACAGCCAGTTCCTGATGTTGCGAATTTTTTATCCAAAGGGCGCTTCTTCTGTTTTTATCCATCGCAGCAACCCGGATAATAATTTTGTATATAGCCAGGCAATATATACCAGCGCGGATTCGGAAAAGGAGCGAAAATATTTTACCGGTTTTCGTTCTGATTTGACCACGGGACTTAACGCACAGTATTTTCTGAAAGGCAATATTAGCATAGGCGGCGGTGCGGCTTATACCTTTATTGTCAACCCTTATTATTTCTATTCGGATCCCGCCGGTACATCGTTCAAAGAATGGAACGATGTATACGGACACAATTTTTCATTTAGTTTTACCGTCAAATATAGCCTGTAATACCCATGAATAGAACACTCTATTTTGTGCATTATAATAAATTAAACGGCCTTGCGGAGTATGTAATCTATCTTTTAAAAAATATTCGCGCCGTCTATGGCAGAATAGTATTCGTATCAAACAGCCCCCTATGCGAAGAACAGCGCAATAGAATTTTGGAATTTTCCGATGAGATTCTGGTCCGTGAAAACAGGGGCTTTGATTTTGGTGCGTGGAAAGACGCGCTGTTAAAAGACGGATGGGAAAATATTTCCCGTTATGACAGCATAACCCTGATGAACGATTCCTGTTTTGGCCCCCTCTTTGACATCGAAAATATGTATCTTGATATGGAACAAAAAGACATAGACTTTTGGGGATTGACAAATCATCGAAACGACAAACACGGTATGCCCGGGACAAATAGACCCATCCCAGAACACATACAGAGTTATTTCATATGTTTCAATCGAAAAACCGCTGAATCCGAAGCGTTTAAAAGATTCTGGCGAAATATGAAAAATGAAAATAATATTGAAAAGGTAATTCAGAATTATGAGACGCGGCTTACCGGAATATTGACCGGGGCGGGATACAAATATTCGGTTCTATTAGATGCATACAATTTCGCCG
>JAIRSD010000043.1 GCA_031255615.1 Treponema sp.
TGGATTTCCAGGGAAACCGCGGCCCCCACCATCCGTTCCGTCAGTTCCTGGGGGCTTGTTTGGGAGGTTGGAACCGTGCCGGCGTTCCTGCCCTTCCGCAGCACCGTTACCCGGTCGCTGATCTCCATGACCTCCTGGAGCTTATGGGTAATAATGATAACCGTGCAGCCCTCCCCCTTCATGCGCCTGAGCATGGCAAAGAGGCCCGTCGTTTCCTGGGGGGTAAGAACGGCGGTGGGTTCGTCCAGGATCAGAATACGGACCCCCCGGTAGAGGACCTTGACGATTTCCACGGTTTGTTTTTCCCCTACCGGCATATCGTAAATTCGTTTATCGGGATCCACGGCAAGGCCGAAACGTTCTTCGATTTCGACGATTTTGGTTTTTATTTTCTTCGCGTTAAGGAGGGTCCCCTTTTCGCCGAGGCTGATGTTTTCCCAGGCGTTCATCACCGGGATAAGTTTGAAGTGCTGATGCACCATCCCGATACCCGCGGCGATGGCGTCGTGGGGGGAACGGAAGATCTTCCGCTCCCCGTTTACAAAAATGGAACCCCCGTCGGGGGTGTATATCCCCGCCAGGATATTCATCAGGGTGCTTTTGCCGGAACCGTTTTCCCCCAGGAGGGCAAGTATTTCCCCCGGGGCCGCCAGAAGACTTACGTCGTCGTTGGCCTTGACGGACCCGAAGGATTTTGAGATATGCCGCATTTCTACCGGGGGCGATTCGTCCTGCGGCATAATTCCTCCGGCTACTGGGGGATGACCCCGACCACGCCCTGTACAAACCAGCCCATGTTCCAGATCTCGTCGTCGGTCATCCGGGTCCCGGCGGGAACCCGCACCGCGCCGGACTGATCGGCCAGGGGGCCGGTAAAGGGATCAAAACTGCCGTCCCGTATCTTTGCCTCCGCGTCGGAGATGGCCGGGGCGGCGCGGGGATCGTTGTTGGCGGTAAGGACATCCAAGGTCACATGGCCGTTGTTAAAACCCTCCCAGTAGGCCCGGCTCCGCCAGTCCCCCGCCAGGACGTGCTTAATATCGTCAACATAGAAGACATCCCAGTGGAACAGAGGGGCGGTAAGATAGGCCTGGGGCGCGGCGCTGGGGGTGGACACGTTGTAACCGATGGCGAAGGCCCCCCGTTCCTGGGCGGCGATCTGGGGCGCGGTGGTATCCTGGTGCTGGGCAATGACATCGACCCCCCGGTTCAGGAGTTCAATGGCGGCCTGCTTCTCCAAGGCCGGATCGTACCAGGTGTTGGTCCATACCACTTCCACCAGGGCGTTGGGATTCGCCGACTGGACTCCCAGGGTAAAGGCGTTGATCCCCCGGATAACCTCGGGGATGGGGAAGGCGGCTACATAGCCGATCCGGTTCACCTTGGTTTTGTAGCCCGCGGCGATTCCCGAAAGGTAGCGGCCCTGGTAAATTTTCCCAAAGTAGGTGGAAACGTTATCCGCCCGTTTGTAGCCGGAACAGTGGGCGAATTTGACATTGGGGAAATCCTGGGCCACCTTGATGGTCCAGTCCATGAAACCGAAACTGGTGGTGTAGATTACGTTGCAGCCCTGATCGATGAGGTTGCGGATCGCCGTTTCGCAGTCCGAGTTTTCCGGTACATTTTCAATATAGAGGGTCTCCAGGCCCATGGACTGCACAGCCAGACGGCCCTTGTCGTGGGCCTGGGTGTAGCCTTCGTCGTTGATGGATCCGACGTATACAAAACCTACCTTGATCTTGGAGATCTGGGCGTCGGATTCACCGGAGGCCCTTCTTCCCCCGGCAAAAAGAGAAACCGTACAAGCCAAAACGATGGTCAGCATTACAAGTCTTTTCATCTCCATCTCCTTATGAGCGGTCCGAAAAAATACGCCGGCGCAGATCTTTTGAAGCCGGCTTCTTGATAAAAAGAACGCTTTTTCCAAGAATAGTACGGAAATGAATAAAGAATCAAGGAAATTTTGCCGGAATCCGGGGAGCCCCGAAGCTCCCAATTTTGTGCTGCGGGGAGATATTGTCTACAGCGAATCCCCCGCCGCTCTGGTCTGCCGGGAAGGGGCCTTCGCGGTCTGCCGGGAGGGGAAGTCCGCGGGGGTTTTTACCGGGATTCCCCCGGAATACGCCGCCTATCCCCTCTGCGATCTGGGGGGGAAGCTCATCATTCCGGGGCTTACGGACCTGCATATCCACGCCTCCCAATTCGGCTTTCGGGGCCTGGGAATGGACCTGGAACTTCTGGACTGGCTTGAAAAGCGGGCTTTCCCGGAGGAGGCGAAATTCCGGGATCCCGCCTACGCCCGGCTCGCCTACGGCCTTTTTACGGAGGCCATAAGACGGGGCCCCAGCACCCGGATCTGCGCCTTCGCCACCATCCACACGGAGGCGACGATGATACTCCAGGATTTAATGGAGGAATCGGGGCTGTCCGCCGGGATCGGGAAGCTGAGCATGGACCGGAACTGTCCGGAGGCCCTGCGGGAGGAAAGCCCGGAGGCGGCGCTGCGGAACGTCGAGGAATGGCTGAGGCTGAGCGGGGAGCGGAAGTACCGCCGCATCCGCCCCGTGCTGACTCCCCGCTTTATTCCTTCCTGCGGCGCCGTCCTGCTCCGATCCCTGGGAAAGCTGGCCCGGGACCGGGGCCTTGCGGCGCAGTCCCACCTTTCGGAGAACCGCCGGGAGATCGCCTGGGTGCGGGAGCTCTGCCCCGAAGCGGCCCACTACGGGGGGGCCTACGCCGACGCGGGGCTTTTCGGCGGGGAGGTCCCCACGGTGATGGCCCACTGCGTATGGCCGGAGGACGAAGAATTGGACCTTATCAAGGAGCGGGGGGTCTATATCGCCCACTGCCCCCAGAGCAACACGAATATCCGGTCGGGGATTGCCCCGGTGCGGCGGCTGCTTAACCGGGGGATAGCGGTGGGTCTGGGGAGCGACGTGGCCGGCGGGGTCCACAGTTCCATTTTCCGGGCCATGACCGACGCGATCATGGCTTCCAAGCTGCGGAAGGCCCTGGCGCCGGATTCCCCCGCCGGCGGGGAGGACGAGGACCGGCCCCTGGGCCTGGAGGAGGTCTTTTGGATGGGGACCGCCGGGGGCGGGGCCTTTTTCAACACCGGGTCCTTTGAGGCGGGGAAGGAATTTGACGCTCTGGTTCTGGACGACGGGGATCTGGCGGGCCCCTTCCCCCTGAGCGTCCGGGAGCGGCTGGAACGGGCGATCTACCTTTCCGAGGATCGGCATATCGCCGGTAAATGGGTCCGGGGCCGGCCCCTGTGGAGCCCCCGGTAGGGGATTCGGCGGTTGGGGGGGCCTTCTTTACCGGCGCGGGGCATGGCGCAATGCCCCACCCTGAAAAAAACCCCGAAAGAAGGGGGCAAAACGCCGCGCGGGGGAACGCGCAAGGGATAGAAGCGGAATTCCCCGCCCCCGGCGGGGGCGGGGAATTGGAGCGGATAGCCCGGTTTTTTTGCGAAGCAAAAAAATGCGCCCAAAAAACGCCGCAGCTTCCCTTTTGACGCTTCGCCTTTTCGATTGGCGCTTTCCCGGTTCCCGGCGTTTAGGCGCTGGAGAGGATCCTCCCCATCAGGGCGCCCATGGCGCTGGCCATCATGAGCCCCCGGGTCCAGCCGGAAGAATCGCCCAGGCAGTGGAGGCCGGGGATGTTGGTTTCCAGCCGCTCGTTTAGTTTGATCCGGTTGGAGTAGAATTTGAGTTCCGGCGAGTAGAGCAGGGTTTCGGCGCTGGCAAAACCGGGGACCACCGCGTCCAGGGCTTCGATAAAGTTGATGATGTTGATCATCGTGCGGTAGGGCATGGCGGAGCTGATGTCCCCGGCTACCGCGTCGCTGAGGGTGGGCCGGACGTTGCTTCGATCCAGTTCTTCCTGCCAGGTCCGTTTGCCGTCGAGGATATCGCCGTAGCGCTGGACCAGGATGTGGCCGTTCCCCAGCATGTTGGTCAGTTCCCCGATTTTTTGGGCGTAGGAGATGGGTTGGTTGAAGGGTTCGCTGAACTTGTGGGAGCAGAGGATGGCCAGGTTGGTGTTGGCCGATTTGGTTTCCTTGTAGGAGTGGCCGTTCACCACGGCCAGGGCGTTGTCGTAGTTTTCCTGGCTTACAAAGCCTCCGGGATTCTGGCAGAAGGTCCGGACCTTGTCCTTGAAGGGCCGGGGGTAGCCGATAAGTTTGCTTTCGTAGAGGGTTTTGTTCACTTCCTCCATGACTTCGTTCCGGGTCTCCACCCGGACGCCGATGTCCACCGCCCCCGCCTCGTGGAGGATGTCGTACTGCCGACAGATTCCTTCCAGCCATTCCGCCCCCCGGCGGCCCGCGGCGACGATGGTGGAGGAGGCGCGGATTTCAAAATAATCCTCCTTCCCCACCGGGTGAAGCCGGGCCCCCCGGCAGACGTTCCCTTCCAGGATGAGGCTGACACATTCGGTCTCAAAGAGGATCTCGATCCCCCGATCCAGGAGGTGCCGCTGGATGCTGCGGTACAGGTCCTGGGCCTTTTCGGTGCCCAGGTGGCGGATGGGGCAATCGACGAGTTTAAGCCCCGCCTTGATGGCCCGGCGGCGTATATCCTTGGTCTCCTCAAATTTGTCCAGCCCCTCGACGGCCCGGACGGCCCCGAATTCCAGATAGATGGAATCGGTATAGGTGATAAGTTCCTGGGCCGTCTGGCGGCCGATGAGATCCGGCAGGTCCCCCCCCACCTCGCAACTGAGGGAAAGTTTGCCGTCGGAAAAGGCCCCGGCCCCGGAGAATCCGGTGGTGATATGGCAGAAGGGCCGGCAGTTCATGCACCGCCGGGTGTGAATCTTGGGGCAAGCCCGCTTTTCCACGGGCCGCCCCTTCTCGACAATCAGGATCTTCTTTGCCGTTTTCCGGCGGAGCAGCTCCAGGGCGGTAAAGATCCCCGCCGGCCCCGCGCCCACGATAAGTACGTCGCAGTTCATGGATACCTCGCTTTGAATTTACATGAAAAAGGGTTTGTGAACAGCCTTACCCGCCGGTATGCCGCGGTATGAGGCGGCCCCGCGCCGGTGAGGGCCCCCGGATTCCCCGTTGCGCGGCAGTTCACCGTTGAGCATATACCGCGTATCGAGGGCAGGTTGGGCGCATCCCCGCCGGCCCTACCGGTCCGGCGGGGACCGGGCTATCCGCTCTAACAAAAACCCTGCGGGTTTTTATTCCGCTCCTATCCCTTGCGCGGGCGCGAAAGCCGTGTCCACGGCTTTCGCCTTCGCCGTGCCCCACCCTTCCTGGGTTGCGCCAGGGGACGGCGGCGCTTTTTCCGTAAACGCCGCGGACCGCCCAGGTTCCGCAGCGGCGGCAGCGGCGGCGGGACCGGCGACGGCGGCGCGGCCTTTTTCCCGGTCCGACTGCGCCGTTCGACTCCCTGGCCTAAAAGACCGGATATACGGATATGGAAGAAATTTACCACGAAGGCGAGGAAGGCGCACAAAGACAGGGATTGGAGGAATTTCTTCATTCCTCCTTCGTGTTCCTGGCGAGCCGCAGCTCGCCTTGGTGCGCCTTAGTGGTTAACATTCCTGTTCCGGTTCCTTCGCTTATCCGGTGATGTAGTACAAGCAAGGTACTGGCAGGCTGCTTGGCCTAAAAAATCGGATATGCGAATAGAAGAAATTTACCACCAGGGCGAGGAAACCGCACGAAGACCAGGGATTGGAGGCGCCTTTTCATTCCTTCGTGTTCCTTGGTGCGCCTTTGTGGTTAACATTCTTATTCCCGGTCGTTTCGCTTATCCAGTGAGGTAGTGCAAGCAAGGTTCCCCCGTTCAGCATCCGCGCCGTCAGATTCGGGATTGCCGATTTTTTCGTCGATTTTTTCTATGCAGGTACTGATCATCTTCTCCATGGCCAGGGTTATCTGTTCCGCGCTTTCCCGCATCCCCGATTCCAGCCAGCGGCGCAGTATGGCGATGCTGCCCCAGCAGATGAAATCAAAATAGTAATCCCGCAGTTCCTCGTCCCAGTGCCGGTAATGCTGCCGGAACTCCTCCTTTGACCGGGGCCGGCTGAGATCGATGATCCGGGCGATGAAGCCCGAATCCCGGGAGCGGAGCAGGGCCCGGCAGATTTCCTCGTTCATGGCAATATAGCGGATCAGATCCCCCAGGCTGGGCATACGGAGCAGGGCGGGGCGGCTTTTGTATGTTTCGATGTATTGGGAAAAATCCTCCACCACCTCGTCTTCTATCCGGGAAAAAACCTCCGGGATGTCCCGGTAGTGGAGGTAGAATGTTCCCCGGTTGATATCCGCGAGTTCCGTGAGTTCCCTTACGGTGATATCTTTAAGGTCCTTTTCCATAAGCAGGCTTATCAATGCCCGGCGGACCTGATCCAGGGTTCTGCGGACCCGCCGATCCGCCACATTCTCTTTCATAGGGTTTATTATACGGTAAAACAGGGATAATGATATATCTGACGCTTTAAACCGCCGTTTTTAAGGGGTTGTCGTTCAGAAACGGGGGTTTCTGAACGACTCTTGGGCTGCTTAGCCTAAAAAATTAGATATGCGGACGGAAGAAATTTACCACGAAGGCGAGGAAGGCGCACGAAAGGCGGGGATTGGAAGCGTATATTCATTCCTTCGTGTTCCTGGCGAGCCGTAGATCGCCTTTGTGCGCCTTCGTGGTCAACATTCCTGTTCCCAGTCGTTTCGCTTATCTGGCGACTGAGTGTAATCAAGATACTAGGAGGCTGCTTAGCCTAAAAAATCAGATATGCGGACGGAAGAAATTTACCACGAAGGCGAGGAAGGCGCACGAAGGCGGGAATTGGAAGCGTATATTCATTCCTTCGTGTTCCTGGCGAGCCGTAGATCGCCTTTGTGCGCCTTCGTGGTCAACATTCCTGTTCCCGGTCGTTTCGCTTATCCGGTGATTGAGTGCAAGCAAGATACCAGCAGGCTGCTTGGCCTAAAAAATCGGATATACGGAGGGAAGAAATGTACCACCAGGGCGAGGAAGGCGCACGAAAGGCGGGGGATTGAAGGCGTCTTTTCATTCCTTCATGTTCCTGGCGGGCCGCAAAACCGGGCT
>JAIRSD010000019.1 GCA_031255615.1 Treponema sp.
CTTATTTAGTAGAGTTGTTCTGAAACTTCAGTTTCTGAACAACAACCAGGCTGCTTGGCCTAAAAAATCAGATGCGTGGACGGAAGAAATTTACCACGAAGGCGAGGACGGCGCACGAAGGCGGGGATTGAAGGCGCCTTTTTATTCCTTCGTGTTCCTGGCGAGCCGCAACTCGCCTTGGTGCGCCTTCGTGGTTAATATTCTTGTTCCCGGTGATTGAGCATAATCAAGGTATTAGTAGGCTGCTCGGTCTAAAAAATCGGATGTTCGGACGGAAGAAATTTACCACGAAGGCGAGGACGGCGCACGAAGGCGGGGATTGAAGGCGCCTTTTTATTCCTTCGTGTTCCTGGCGAGCCCCAGCTCGCCTTGGTGCGCCTTCGTGGTTAATATTCTTGTTCCCGGTCGTTTCGCTATCCGGTGATGTAGGGTAATCAAGGTACAGCCGCGTTTTTCGCAAGGCCCGCGGAGGACTCCCTGGCGCGGCGGCGTACAATGCGTATTGCCGCGGGGTTTTGCGGGACTGTGTACAGAAGCCCCCAATCGTAGTATAACCGGAGGCACGGGGTTCCCCGGAATCCCGGAATAAATCAATTCGTTAGGGGGAGCGCATGGGAAAACTCAAGAAAGTTAAAGTCGCGGTGGTGGGCTGCGGCGTCATCAGCGAAATCTACCTCACCAACATGACCAGCAAATTCGAAATCCTGGAAGTCGTGGGCTGCTGCGACATCATCAAGGAACGGATGGAACGGCGGGCCAAGCAGTTTAACATCAAGCAAATGGTCATCGAGGAGATCCTCAACGACAAGGATATCGAACTGGTGTTGAACATCACGGATCCGGTAAACCACCACCTGGTGTCAAGCCAGGTCCTCAACGCCGGCAAGAATCTGTATTCCGAAAAGCCCATCGACCTTTCCATAGACGCCGCCCGGGAACTGGTGCGGCTCGCCGATAAGAACAATCTTCTTTACGGCAACGCCCCGGACACCTTCATGGGCCAGGCCATTCAGACCGCCCGTTTCTACCTGGATTCCGGCCTCATCGGCGACATTACTTCCGTCACCGCCACCCTTAACCGGGACTCCGGCCTTCTGGCGGAACGCTTCCCCTTTACCGCCCTCCCCGGCGGCGGCATCGGCCTGGATGTGGGGGTCTACTACGTTACCGCCATGCTCAGCCTCCTGGGTCCCGTTACCGATGTCTCCGGCTTTGTGACCACCCTGAATCCCGATCGGACCCATTATTTCCCGGATAAGCCGGACTTTGGGGAACCCTTCCGGCTCCAGGCGGAAAACCTGGTGGTGGGCAGTTTCCGTTTCGCCTCCGGCGTCTTTGGGAGCCTCCATTTCAATTCCTCCAGTATCGGGAACGAAAAGCCCCAGATCACCGTCTTCGGCACCGACGGAATTCTCTACATGCCGGATCCCAACCAGTTCGGCGGCGAGGTCAAGGTCGTCCTTAAGGGCCACCCCGAACCGGTTGCCCTGCCCGGCACCCACGCCTTCTCCAAAAACAGCCGGGGCATCGGGCCCGCGGAACTGGCCTGGTCCCTGCGGAACAGCCGCCGGCCCCGGACCAGCAAGGAAATGGCCTTCCACGGCCTGGAACTCCTTTTGGGGCTCTACAAAAGCTGCGAAACCCAGCAGTTCTACAAAATGACCAGCAGCTTCGAGCGGCCCGCCCCCATACCACGGGGTTATCTGGACGAAAATTACGGTTCCTCCGCGGAGGCCGGTCTGGCGATCTAGCGGGCCGCGGAAGGCGGGCGGTGTTCTGAACGGCGGCAGGGCCGCAACGCCGCGCCTCCCCGCCTTTTGATTCGGCGGGCAACATCCTTGAGGCGGCGCGAGCGCGCAAGGGATAGGAGCGGTATCGTTTGCCTGGCCCCGCCAGGCAAACGATTTAAGCGGATAGCCCGGTCCCCGCCGTAGGCGGGGATGCGCCCCAAAAACATACAGACGCTGCGCGGCATCTTCCCGATCGGGAATCGGCCAAGGCCGTCGGCTGAGGCCGTTCCGTGCATTGACAAGAGTCGGCTTTTCCGGTATCTTGGCAGGGCCCTGTTTTGGCGGTTCCTGGCGGCGTAGCTCAGTTGGTAGAGCATACGGCTCATATCCGTAGTGTCATAGGTTCAATCCCTATCGCCGCTAATGTTTTGCTGGATAACATGGAGGGACGATGGAAGGCAGCGCTCCGTTTGACCTGGACCAGTACATCAGGAAGATTCCGGATTTTCCCCAAAGGGGGATTCTTTTTTACGACATTACCAGCGTCCTTTGCCGGCCGGAGGCTTTCCGGTACTGCATTGACGCCATGGCGGATCGTTACCGGGGCAGGGGCATCGACGCGGTGGCCGCCATTGAAGCCCGGGGTTTCCTGTTCGCCGCTCCCTTTGCCGGGGAACTGGGGATTCCTCTTATTCTGGTCCGCAAAAAGGGGAAACTTCCCGGGGAAACCCGGTCTATAAAGTACCAGCTTGAATACGGGGAAGGGGAGGTGGAGATCCACGTCGCCGATGTAAAGCCGGGGATGAAGATCCTCCTGACCGACGATCTGATTGCCACCGGCGGTACTCTGCGGGCCGCCCGGGATCTTATTACCGGCTGCGGGGCTTCGATTTCGGAGATCTTCGGAGTCATTGGACTTCCCTTCCTGGGTTACGAAGACGTCCTCGCCCCTACTCCCGTCCATACCCTCGTCCAATACCAGGGCGAGTAGATCTTCCGGTCCGCGGGGTTCCGCCCCGCCGCCGCCCTTCTGCGCCTTCCCGCGCCTTCTCCACGGGTGCGGTATGTTTCTTGCATCACACGACCGGATAAAAAAAACAACCGGGAACAGGAATGTTGACCACGAAGGGGCGCCAAGGCGAGCTACGGCTCGCCAGGAACACGAAGGAAAAAAATGCCTTCAATCCCCGGTCTTCGTGCGCCTTCCTCGCCTTCGTGGTAAATTTCTTCCATCCGCATATCCGGTCTTTTAGGCTAAGCATCCTATTACGGCTCGCCAGAATACGAAGGGATGTATGCTCCCTGCCCTGCGTGCGCTTTCTTCGCCTTGTGGTATGTTTCTTCTATGTTTTTTTGCGGTTGTTGTTCGGGAACTGAAGTTTCTGAACAATGCTAATAGGCATTTGTGAAAATTTTCGAGGGAAGGGGAAGGACGCTGTTTTCGCTTGCGGGGACGGCGGGCCGGCCTGGCCCCAATCAGGACATTTTTTTGAGGCGGCGAGCCCGCGCAGGGAACAGGGGGGGGCTGCGCTTGCTTGACAGCCCGTCCCCGCCGCGGACGGGGGCGGATTCGTCCGCCCCCTCTCAGTCTTTCCCGTTTAGGCCTTGCCGGCGCTGCCCAGGACGTTAAGATTCTTGTGGGCGTACAGTTTTTTTAGTTCGTCCCGGGCGGGGCCCAGGTACTTGCGGGGATCAAACTCATCGGGCTTTTCGGCAAAGACCTTGCGGATCATCGCGGTCATGGCAAGGCGGCCGTCGGAATCGATGTTGATCTTGCAGACCGCGCTTTTGGAGGCCCGGCGGAGCTGGTCTTCGGGAATCCCTACGGAATCGCTCAACTTGCCGCCGAACTTTTCGATGATCTGGACGTATTCGATGGGGACGGAGGAAGAACCGTGGAGTACAATCGGGAAGCCGGGGATATTCTTTTCGATTTCTTCCAGGATGTCAAAACGGAGCGGCGGGGGAATCAGAATGCCGTTGGCGTCCCGGGT
>JAIRSD010000021.1 GCA_031255615.1 Treponema sp.
CGCGGCGGCCCCCTCCTCCTCGTGCACCGTCCCCGGCGCCGATTCCCAGACGTAAATCTGCTCCTTCCCCATGTCAAGCAGAACCGGAATGTCCTCTTCCGCGATAATATGCCCCTTCCCGAACCGGGGCCCCTTAAAAACGCCGGGGATTATCTGGGTCATGTCGTGGCACAGCGCCTGCCCCACCGCGTTCCGTACATCTATAAGTTTCATTGTGGCGGAATATACTACGGGAAATCCGCGTTTTTTGAAAGAGCTCCAATTCCCGGCCGGCGATGCGCGGTTTAGAACATGCCGCATATCAAGTTTCTTTTGGGCGCATCCCCGCCTGCGGCGGGGACCGGGCTATCCGCTCTAACAAAAACCCTGCGGGTTTTTGTTCCGCTCCTATCCCTTGCGCGGACCTCTAACCAAAACGCCGTGCGTTTTGGTTCGGCATCCCTGCCGCTTTTGCGGGACTATGGGCTGGTGTGAAACCCATGGGACGGAAACAGCCGGCCTCCCTGCCGGCGGCCCCCGTTTCCGCCGTCCCCCGCCGTTTGGCTATGGCCGGGGACAAGACCGCCGGGTTTTCGCGTCGCGAAAACCCGGCGCAGCGCGGCCCGCTGCGTCCGATAGATCAGGCCCCGGCTGTCGCGTCCAAAATCGGACCGTAGACGGACAGGACCTTGTCGTAATTGGCAACATAGTCGCCGTCGATGGTATGCAGCTCCGGCCGGGCCCGCAGATAATCAATAGAAGCCTTAACCCCCTCGTAATAGGAGATTCGGGGGTTAAAACCGGGGACAAACTGGCGCAGCTTCGTGTTGTCAAAGAGAAAATCCACCGATTTATCTCCCGCAATGTCATCGTGCACATGGGGGAGCAGCCTGACGATGAGGTCCGTGGGGACATGGACTACGGAGGCCTTTACGCCCACTATCCGTTCCAGCAGTTCCAAATATTGATTCCAGGTGAGGGCTTCCTCCCCGGTGATATGGAAAGCGTGGCCCAGGGCATGGTAGTTCCCCATAAGCCCCACGAGGCCTACCGCAAAATCCGCAGCGTGGGTGATGGTAAAACGGGCCTGCCCATCTCCGGGAATGATAATGGGGAGCCCCCTTTCCAGCCGGTCTACTAGGGTCCAGGGGCTGTGCCAACTGGTAAAAACAAAGGGAATGGTCCCCAGACAGTAGGTCCAATTCGGCCTGACAATGGTAACGGGAAAATTCTTTTCCCGGTAAGCCCGGTTCAAGGTTTCTTCACAGGCAATTTTCCGCTGTCCGTAAAGGGAATTGACGTTCCGCAGCGGGGTGGATTCGGTGGTCAACCAGCGGCCGTCGGGTTTTTGATAGACGCAGCAGGTAGAAATAAATATGTACTGGGCGCATTTGCCGTCAAAAACGCGAATATCCTGTTCAATCTGTTCGGGAAGGAACCCGATAAAATTGACCACCACATCATAATACCTTCCCTCCAAAGCCCTTTTCATGGCCCCTTCGTCCCGGGCGTCGCATTCGATATGTTCCGCCTCCGGCGGGATCTGTTTACCCCGCCGGCCCCGGTTGACGAGCGTCATATCCCAACCCTGGGCAATGGCAAATTTGACCATGTCGGTAGAAATGGTCCCGGTTCCTCCGATAATAAGCGCCTTCATAATCGACCTCTTTTGATAAATTTACGCCTGATAATAGAGCTGTTCGGAAACTGAAGTTTCCGCCAGCAATAACCGCTTAAAAACAACGAAGATCGCGGATTCCTTCGGGAGATCCGCGTTTTTCGCAAGACTTGTTCAATAACCAACCGGATTATTGAACAAGTCCAATAACCGGCGGGGTTATTAAACAAGCCCAATGTATATCCGATAATTTACGCCTGACAATTCACAGCCGGCAATTACACCCCGTCGGGGTCTTCAAAAAACAGGGGCAGGGGCAGAATGCCGCGCAGGAAAGGATTCTTCCGCAGTACCGGCGAATCCCACGGAGACAGGGGCGAAAAGAAAAAACGTATCGCCTGGAGGGGATCAAGCACGATTGCGTCCCCCGCCTCCGCGCCGGTATCCAGCCGCGGCTCGCCGCGCCGCACGGCGATACGGAAACAGGAGTCCGCCGACTCGTTTCCGCCGGCGACGCGGAAACACGCCTCTCCATCGGGGAGCGTCTGACCGGATCCGGCCTTGAGCTTCAACAGGGCGGAAAGGAAAAGGGGCCAGTCAAAAACAGCAAAACTATAGGCCGTGGAAATCCGGTAATCCTCCGCAAAGGCGGAAAGGGATTCTATTTTTGAATGTTCCCAGGGCTGGACGCAGACGCTTAACTGGTCCCGATCATTATGCTTATCCAGATAATTGAAAAAACAGGCCGCCGCCGCCATACGGCGGGGATCGATCAGGTTTATTTCCGGTATGGTGTTGTCGGCGCCGCTGTAGACAAGGTAACCGGCAAAACCGGTTCCCTCCGTCAAAACAAATACCCGGTTCTTCCAGGAACTAAGGATGTCAAAAAAATTCTCCCGCCTTCGTTCAATCCTGGCGGCCTTCGATTGGTGGAATTCGTAGATCGCCGTTAATTCCTCTTCTCCCTCTTTCACCTGACGGATGGAAAGGGAGGGGGAAAAATCCTTTCCCTGGGTATGACGGATGTTGGACCGGCGGCATTCGAATACTATCCGCGTCCCGGCGGGAGAAAAACCAAAATATTCGTAACGCTGCCGCAGCCCCCCCAGGCAGCTAAACACGATTCCGTCCCGGACCATGTCCTTTAAGGCCGTCTCCATAAGAACCTTCATGTAGCCCCGGGACCGGGCGTAAGGATGAACCGACACCATGCCGATGCCCCGGCCAGGCAATGTATCGCCCAGAATGTTCATCGTAAGGGGATAAGCCCCGACCGCTGCGCGGATTTTGCCGTCCTCCCTGGCAAGATAATGGATTCCTTCCATGAAGCGTTCGCGGTTGTAAAGTTTTGGAAGAAGGCTGGGAAAATCCACCGGGCTGCGGGCGTGGCTAAAGACATAATTGCCAAAATCCATCAGATCGTCGTAATCTTCCCGCTTCGCCGTAACATACTGTATATTCATGTTTCCGTTATCCTGTTTGGAATGGTGTATCTTTTGCGGTTTCCCCTTAAGGGTTCTCCGTATGTAAAACCGGCAAGCCCGGTTTTTCAACCCCGCGTTATTTATGCTGCTGTTGTTGCGGAAACTGAAGTCTCCGCCGGCAATTCTATTGGAACAACGCCGCTGAATCAGCGCCGCCTTCCAAGCGCAACAGCGCCGCCTTTATATCTACGCCGCCCGCGTATCCCACAAGACCGCCATTTTTCCCCACCACCCGATGGCAGGGAATCAAAATGGAAATAGGGTTACGCCCAACCGCCGCGCCGACCGCCCGGGGCGACGTATGTTTTCCCCCATGGGCCGATCCAATTTGTCCGGCAATTTCCCCATAACTTATTTTTTGTCCATAGGGAATTTCGCAGAGCCTGCGCCATACCGATTCCTGAAACCGGCTTCCCCTGGGCATAAGGGGCGGCATAAAATCGGGTTCCCGGCCCGAAAAATAAATATCGAGCCAGCTCCGGACACATTCAAATACGGGCAGATTCTGTTCCGCGGCATCCCGCTCCAGGGTCCTGGCAAAATATTTTTGCCCCGCTATCCAGAGACCGGAAACATTCGCGCCGTCGCTTGATACGGTAAGCGTCCCAACCGGCGATGTTATGGTATGCACATATTCCATGAATTCCGAATTCCCCCGCGAACGCCCCGCGATAATCGTAGCGGTTGTCGAATAAACGATCAATAGAATTGTTCAATAACCAACCGGGATATTGAACAAGTTCAATATCCCGCCCGCCGCGGCCGCTCCGCGCCCCTCGCGCGGGAGTTTCGCGGCATGCCGCGAAACCCGGAAAAACCGCAGCCGAAATTCAAAGGAACAGTACAAACAGCAGACTGGTGATAATCCCCATGAGCCCCAGGGCGATTCCGCTCATGGCCCCCTGGGTCTCCCCAAGTTCCAGGGCGACGGAGGTACAAATAGCGTGGCCCGAAGCGCCCATGGCGACTCCCGCAGCCACGGGATCCTTCAGTTTTAATACCTTGATAAGAAAGGGGGAAATAAGGGCGCTGAAAATCCCGGTGATGATCACCGCGGAAATAGTTACCCCGGTAAATCCGCCACGGGAGACAGACAGATCGACGGCGATGGCGGTGGAAACGGACTTGGGCAAGAGGGAAAGGATGGCGGCGTCATCGATGCCGAAAAGACGGCCCAGGGCCCAAACGCTGAGAAGGGAGGAAACCGAACCGGCGGTACAACCGGCGAGCAGGGGGATAAGGTTGTCCCGAAGGACCTTCCGCTGGTTGTAGATTCTGAGTCCCAGGATCGTGGTGGCGGGGACAATGAACAGGGAAATGGCTCCACCGCCGGCAAGGAATTGTTCCGGCGTCATGGGGCTTAGGCCAATCACCAGGATGATGATAATATTGGCGATTGCCAGGGGATTCGCCAAAGGGTGGGGGATGAGCTTACGGATCAGTACGCCGCCAAAGTAGGCCCCGATGCAGAGAAGAATTCCGGCGGCGGGGAGGGAGAGGATCTGTTCCACGGCCTATTCTTTCATCCCCCCGGAAACCGGGGGCCCCGCGGGGAGGCCGCGGTCATCCCCCCGGCGGGGAGAAGCGCCGCCGGCATGGGGGGATCCCGCCGCCGGGGAGGCGGGATCCCCCTTTCCCAGGATAAGGCGGAACAGGCGGACGGTGCCGTAGGAAGCCGCGAAGGTAACCAGGGTGGAGATAACGCAGATCGCGATAAGCCGGAACAACAGCGGCGAGATAACGTTGAAGTTTTGCAGGATCGAAACCGCCAGGGGAAGGAAGAAGAAGGCCATGTTGGCGCTGATAAAGTCCGCGGCCTTCCCAAAGTACCGGGGCCGGAGGACGCCCAGGCTTAAGGCGCTAAAGACCAGGATGATTCCCAAAACTCCCGCAGGCAGCCGGACAGGAAGGAGCCGGGAGGCAAGCTCCCCGGCATATCCAAGCCCGATGATCAGGCCCAATTCTCTGATTATCTCCATGACACACTCCGGGGACTATCTTAAGTTTTCGGCCCTTCCCACTGTTCCCAGAAACGCCGGACCGCGGCGGCGGCCTCCGCCGGACTCTTCGGGGAATTTTGGCGGAACAGGGCTTCCAATTCGCTACGAAGGACTCCTTCCAGCTCCCCCGCCCCCGGGAGTTCCAGGAATTCCTCTACCGTATCCGCCGCCTCGTATATATCCCAGGCCTTGTCCAGCAGAGGATCCCCGGAGATATAGGGTTCGTACACGCCGGTCCCCGGTGTCAGGCCCAGGAATTCGGCCAGGAAGGGGCTCCGTTCTTTAAGGTGCCGCAGCAGGGTCCAGGCCTCATCGGGATGGGAGCTGTCCGCCCTGATACCGGCGTACCAGGTGGAAAGACCCAGCACCGGCTTACCGGCGTAACCGGCGGCCTGGGGGACCAGGGTAATGCCGATGGACTCATCCCCCATCTTCCCCCGGATCTCCTGAAGCTCCCGGCTGGATACGATGAGCATGGCGATGCCGCCCTGGAGGAACTCCTCTATCCGGTCCTCCCCGGCGGCGGTAAAACTTCCCGGAGAAAGGAGCCCTTCGCTGTTGAGGAGGGAAAAAAATTCCAGGATCTCCGTATAAAGGCGGCCGCCGCCGAATTCCGGCTTCCCGTCCTGCTCAAGGGGGAGGCCGGAAGATCGAATCCACGAAAAAATATCCCGCCGGATGCCCCGGGGATCCCGGGGGCTGAGGCCCAGGGCGAAGGGATAGACGACGCCGGGGGAGGGCGCGGCGGCCGCCCCCCTGCCGCCCGCTCCTCCGGTTCCCCCGCTAACGGCGGCCTTAACAGTCCGGGCGTAGTCAAGAAACTCGGTCCAGGTCTTGGGGGGCCGGTCAAAGCCGGCGGCCTTTAACAGGGGGATGTTGTAGACAAGCACATCCATGGACGAGACCAGGGGCAGGACCCATTTTTCCACCGCCGGGGACTGCCCCGTGCGGCGCTGAAACTTATCCAGGGGAAGAAAAAGCCCCGCGGCGATTTTTTCCCCCAGAAGGGGGCCTTCGGTAAGAATGATGTCGTTAAGGAGGGGGTCTTCCCCGCCGCCGATGAGGACGTTGATTTTCCGGGATTCCGAAACATAGCCGGCGGTGAGGATTCCAAGCTCCTCCAGCCCAAGACCGCCCCCTTCCGCGACCCCGACCGAGAGGGAGAGAGTCTTGGAGGTTTTGGGGGATTCCACAATTTTTCCAAGCCGCAGCCTTACCGCCATGGCAATGCCCAGGGCGGCAAGGGCCATAATAAAAAGCAGCCGGTCCGCCGGTTTGATCGTCATAGCGCGGCCCTGGCCGGAGCGGTTCCCTGTTTCGCACCGGCCTGTTCCGCACCGGGGATTCGCCGGCAGGGAGGCCGGCGCCGGGGGGAGCGTTGTGCGTTGATTCGGGGAGAACATCCTTGAGGCGGCGCGCCGCGGGCGCGCCGCCCGGGAAGCTCAAAAACGGCAGGGACGCCGTTTTTGAGCCGCGCAAGGGATAGAAGCGGAATTCCTCGACCCCTGGAGGGGTCGAGGAATTGGAGCGGATAGCCCGGTTTTTTGCGGCTGCGCCGCAAAAAATGCGCCCAAAAAGAAACCCGGCATACGGCGTTTCCCAGACCTTCCAACCCGGACATGACTGGCCCGACCGCGGATTCCCTCGACTTAGCTCCGGTTTTGCGATACATCATTGGTATGATAGGTTTCCTGCGCTATGCTTTTTTTCGGATCCTCGACCGCATCCCCTTTTTTCGCCGCCGGGAAATGGGGGATGAGGGCCCCGAAGAATTTTGGGAAGCCGATTTTTCCAGGCCGGGCCGAATCCGTTTCGATATTAAATCAGAAAATACCTATGATGCCTATATCCGGGGCGGAAGCCTGGGGATGGGCCTGAAAAAAAACAAATGCCTGGCCTGGGTGGAGGGGACCCGTCCTTACCGGGACATGATCCTTCGGGCCCGGCTGCGGCTGGATTGCCGGGGGGGCTACGGGGCGGCGGGAATCATGTTCCGCATGATAGACCAGGGGACCTATTACCTGGTCCTCCTTTCCAGCAAGGGGTACTTCCGGCTGGACGCGGTGCGGAACAACACGCCCCTCCCCCTTATCGGGTGGACCGAATACGAGGGGCCGCCGGACCCCCCCGCTCCGCCGGGGATGGAGCTTACGATCATTGCCTCCGGTCCCTGGATAACCCTGCTTATCAACGACCGCTGGGCGGGGGAAATCAGCGATTCTTCCCTTTACGCCGGGGCCCTGGGATTCGCCCTTGCTTCCTACGGGGCCGGTTCCGGCGGGGCCGCCCCCGGCGCTTCCGATGTTCCCGGCATTGCCGGAACTCCCGGTACTTCCGATAGTCCCGGTACTTTCGATAGCTCCGATGCCTCGGAACAGGCGGCTTTCGGACAGGCCCTTCCCGGGGCGTCGTCTTCTCCTAGGCCGTCAGGATCCGCTTACACGGCGGAGGCTTTTTTGGATTACCTTTCCGTGGATACCCGGAGCGCCAACGTTGAGGCGGCCCGGCGGGCCTGGAACGGGGGGGCCGGAAAAGGGGGCGGCTCCCCCGCCGGGGGCTCCGGGGCGGATATGCCGGAGGGTTCCCCCCCGCGGCCCATTCCGCCGAAAAGCCGCCTGCGGCTGGCGGAGACCTTTGCCGCTATGGGGGAAAACGCCGCGGCCCTGGGACAGTTACGGAAACTCCGGGCCCCAACATCCTCCTGGGAACCCCGGAATCTGCTCCTGGCCGCCCGGCTGGCCCAGATCCTGGAACTCTACGACGAGGCGGCGGACTACATCAACGTCTGCCTGGCCCGGAGGGAAGGAAGCGGGGGCCGCCGGCCGCCGGGGGCGGAGGATATTTTCCGGGAAGCCGTCGTGGAAAAGGCGAAGATCCTTTACGGGCAAAAACATTTTGACGAGCTGCGGGCCTACATCACGGGAATCCCGGCGGAGGACAGTGTCAGCGCCGCCCTCCCGGCCCTCCTGGGCCACGCCCAGTGGGAATTGGGGAACTATGAGGAAGCGGCCCTGGCCTATGACCGGGCCTTTGAATGGGACGGGGAAAACGGCCTCCACGGGGCTAACGCCGCCAACGTGTATCAGGTCCTGGGCCGGAACAACGACGCGCTGGACCGCTTTCTGGCCGCGGGGAAAGCCTTTTTACGGGCGGGAAACTACCGGGACCTGGGGGTCCTGATACCCAAACTCCTGGCCCTGGGACCCGAACATTGGGAGGCCCGCGCCCTGGCGGGAAAATGGGCCTTCGGCATAGAAAACTGGGAGGAGGCGGAAAGGGAGTTCGACCGGGCGGAGGCCCTGGAAAAGAAGGGGAAGACTGAAACCGGGGAGAAGGATCCCGCCCTAAGTTATCTAAGGGCCCTGCTCCTTATCCGAAGGGATAAACGGCGGGAGGCCCTGCCCCTGCTGGAGGAGGCGGCCCGGCTTGCCCCGGACTACGGACTGTTTCGCTTCCGGCTGGCGGAAAACCGCTATCTCCTGGACAACAACCCCAGCGATCCCCGGCTCCAGGCCGACCTGGAAAAGGCCCTGGCCCTGCTGGACCCCGCGGCCCTTCGGGAACCCTCCCCGGCCGGCGGAGGCGCCGGGGCGGGGAAGAACGCCCGGAGCGGGGAACCGCTTTATGAGGCCGGAGGATTTCGTCAAGACGGGGACTTGAATGAGGCCGGGAGTCTTAACAGCGGCCGCGGCGAGGCGGAGGAGACCTGGGGCTGGGTGAACAACCTGGCCGCCCAGCTAAGCCTGGCCGGGGGAGACCTGGAGGGGGCCGAGCAGTATCTGGACCGGGCCGCCGCCGCCCTGGGGGAGACTCCCCCGGTGCTGGTAAACCGGGCGGTTTCCCACTACTTGCGGGGCTCCCTGGACCGGGCCCTTGCCGTCCTGGAAGGGGAGGGAACGCCGGATCCCGAGGGGCTCCTGGCGAACTGCGGGGGAAACCTTCTGGTCCGCGCCAAAGACTTCGCCGGGGCCGACGCCTATTACCAACGGGCCCTGAACGCCAGCCCCGGCAACGCGGAATTTCTGCTGAACCGCGCCGCCTGCCTTATCGAGCTGGGCCGCTACGGCGAGGCGGACGCCCTTCTGGCCCGATCCCATGAGATCGCCCCTTCCCCTGCCGGACTGGAACTTATCGCCTATGTGGCGGTGAAAAAGGGCGAGTACCCAAGGGCGGAAGCGTCCTGCGCGGCGGCCCTGGAACTGGACGGAAGCCGCGCCTCCCCCCTCTATTCCCTGGGCTGGATCTACAGCTCCACGGGCCGCTGGGAGGAGGCCGGGAAAATCCTGGCCCGGCTGGAGGGCATGGTCCTTTCCGGGGAGGACGCGGAACGCCGGGACGAGCTAAGGCGGCGGATTCTGGAAGGCAGCACCCGGCTTATCCCCTGCGCCCGCTGCGGCAGAACCTGGCGGGTGCCCCTGGACCCGCCCTCCGTCCCCTTTCTCCGGCTCGTCGCCATGCCCCCGGACGAACTTCCCGCGGGAACCTGCGCCGCTTGCGGGACCAGCTACTGCATCGGCTGCGCCAGGGAACATCTGGACGACCGGGGCCGTTTCACCTGCCCCGGCTGCGGGCAACCCCTTAAACTCATCAACGAGGGTCTCAAAAAAATCGTCGCCGACTGGGCCGCGGAAGCGCTGCCGTCCGGGGATGCCCCAACAGGGCAGCCCCTTTAAAAAGGATGCCGCCCGCGCCAAGACCCGCGTC
>JAIRSD010000023.1 GCA_031255615.1 Treponema sp.
GGGTCCCAGGGGTCCACTCCGTGCCCCAGGATCAAAAGGGCGTCCCCCCCAAAGGCATTCAGGGACCGGATGGTGGAGCCCAGATTCCCCGCGTCGCTGGGGCGGTCGAAAAGCAGGATAAAGGGGTCCCGGGGCAGGCGCAGATCTCCCAGTCCAAGGGCCCGCTTCCTTGCGGTAACCAGCAGTTCCAGGGGCTCAGACCGGTCGCAGAGTTTCCGGTAAAGGGGGTCCGCCATCGTCAGGACCCTGGCCCACGGATTGGCGCGGACGAAGGCCCGCCCCCAGGGGGAAAGCCCCGCCATGCCGGAAGCGGCAAGGATTATCCGAGTTATCTCCAGGTTCGCCCTGGCCGCCATTTTAACGGCCTGGATGCCCTCGATAAAAATTTCGCCCCGTTCCGCCCGCTTTGCGCGGGATAGCCGCAGGGCCTGGATAACCTGAAATTCCCCGTTCTCCGCGTATACCTCATCCGGATTCAATTTCTCCACCCCTTGGCGCCGCCGCCCATACCAGTCCGCATACCGCCCGGCCGCCAACCCCGCCCTGCCAGAATATCGGGATACCGGGATGCTGCGTCCCGCCCGCAGGGGCGGCGCAATCAGGTTTCAGTCCCGGCAGTTCAGCGCCTCCCCAGCCCCAAATAATAGGTCTCGAAGGATTCGCCACGGCAGGCCGCCGGCTTAAAGGCCCGCCCGCTATCAAAAGCCCCGCGGATCTTCCGGAGAAACGCCGCGGAATCCCCGCCCTGGAAAATCTTAAGCACCAGGGCGCCCCCTTTTTTCAGGGCGGCTTCCGCGTAGCCCAGAGCCGTTTCCGCCAGATCCAGGGATCGCAGGGCGTCTACCCCGCGGTTGCCGGTGGTGGCGGGAGCGGCATCGCTGATCACCAGGTTATAGGGCCCCTTTTCCAACAGAAGTTCCCTGGTTTCCGGCGCGGTCATATCTCCCTGGACGAAAAAAAAGTTAGGCCCGTCGAAAAGACCCCGGTCGTAGCGGCGGGAAAGGGGCGCAAGATCCGCCGCAGCCAAAAATCCCCTCCCGGCCTGTTTACGCAGAACGTAGAGACTCCAGCTCCCCGGCGCGGCCCCCAGATCAAGCACCCGAAAGCCCGCTTTGGATTGCGCCGCCGGTAGATTCGCCGATGGATCCAACGACGCATCCAGCGGCCCCTCCGCCGGCGGCGGACTTGCCAGCGATAAATTTGCCGGCGGCAACCCTGCCGCCGGACTCGCTGGAAAATCAGGCATCCCCGGCCCCGCCGTCCCATCACCCGGCTTAGGTCCGCCCGCGCCCCCCCGGGGGATAAGGCGGAATTTCTCGTCCATCTCTTTAAGTTTGTAGACCGAGCGGGCGGGATAGCCCTCTTTTTGCGCCCTGAGGGACCAGGCATCCGGCTTTTCGTAGACTGCCATTTGCTATAATCTTGCCCTATGAACGGGGAAATAAACCAGAGGCTTAAGGACATAGAATCGATTTTGGATGCCTGGCTGCCCCAAACCCCAAACCCCGAATGGGCGGCCAGGGTTTTTCCCGGCCCGGAAAGCCGGGCGGCGGCGGAGTTGTTGGAAAGCCTGATCCTCCCCTGCCGGGACCTCCTTTCCCGGGGGGGGAAACGCTGGCGCCCCCTGCTCATGGTTCTGGTCTGTGAAGCCCTGGGAGGGGGAGACGCGGCCCTGGCCCTGACCCCCCTGGTGGAATTCTGCCACAACGCCAGCCTTATCCACGACGATATCGAAGACGCATCCGACCAGCGCCGGGGCAAACCGGCGGTGCACCTCATCTACGGCGCCGACGCCGCCATCAACTCGGGCAGCTTTTTCTACTTCCTCCCCCTTTCCTGCATTGATGCCTGGGACGCCCCCGCGGAACTAAAGGAACGGATCCGCGCCGTTTGGGGAGAGTACCTGCGCCGCCTCCACCTGGGGCAGGCCATGGACATCCACTGGCACCGCGATTTCCAGTCCCTTCCCGGCATCAACGAGTATTATACCATGTGCGGCCTCAAAACCGGCTGCATGGCCCGGCTTGCGGCGGTCCTGGGCGCCCAAATCGCCCTCTCCGGGCCCCAACCCCGCTTTAGCCCCCCCGCCGTACAGCAGGCGGCGGAGCAGATGGGCCGGGCCGCGGAACAACTGGGGGTCGGGTTCCAAATTTTAGACGACGTTAAAAATCTGGACGCCGGCCTGCCGGGGAAAAAGCGGGGGGACGACGTGGTGGAGGGGAAAAAGAGCCTCCCCGTGCTTCTCTACCTGCACGGCAACGAGACGGCGGAGCGGACCCTTGCCCCCGCGGAGGCGGAGCAAAGGCGGAATCTGGTAAGCCGCTGCTTCAACGCAGCCCGGGCCGGGGGGACCAAAGCCCCCGAGGTGGAGGAGTTGATCGCCGCCCTGGACAAGACCGGGGCCCTGGAAAAAGCCCGGCGCCGGGGATTGGCGCTTATCCGGGAAGGGGCGGCGGGCTTGACCCCCTCCCAAATCGGCGATGTCCCGCTCCAGGCCGAAGGCCGCCGCCTCCTGGCCGAGTTCGTCAATCTGATAACCTGACTAAATCAGTAAAGATACGACCAGCCTCATATCCCTATACTGGGCGCATCCCCGGTGCTCCGCGCCGGGGACCGGGCTATCCGCTCTAACAAAAACCCTGCGGGTTTTTATTCCGCTCCTATCCCTTGCGCGGGCGAAAATCCGCGTCCCCGCGG
>JAIRSD010000032.1 GCA_031255615.1 Treponema sp.
TGAATCCTCCTGTTAGCTCTTACTAACACAAAAACCGGCATGAAGATAGCATCTTCTAACTTTTATGTCAACACTGTTTCCTATTGCTAACATGATTAGGGTAATCTTACTCGATTTGCGTCCATTGCCGGGCGCATCCCCGGACCGGGGGCCGGGCCGGGGCCGCTCCGCAGCCCTCCTATCCCTGCGCGGACGAAAAGGGCCGCCCGGTCCGCCTTCCATTGGAAATACCGTTCCCTACCACGGGCGAAAAGGGCGGGGAACAGCGAAGGGGAAAGCCGTGCCGGCAGGGAGGCCGGCTGCCGCCGTTCCATGCTCCGGGTTTTGGCGGAAAACGTAAACATTCACCGGCCGGTGAAGCGGCAGGGAGGCCGAACCAAAACGCGCGCGTTTTGGTTTGCCAACCCGCGCAAGGGATAGAAGCGGAATTTTTGCGAAGCAAAAATTGGAGCGGATAGCCCGGTTTTTGGCGCGGAGCGCCAAAAATGCGCCCTACATACCCGCGATACGCGGAGTCCCCTAAACCGGGAACCACCGGGAAAACTCTTTCATTTAGTTTTTCGATGCGTTATGATCGTATAACAATGACAAATAGGAGAAACCCATGTTTGAGGAACAGGTAAAGAGCGCCCTTGATAATGTACGACCCTCCCTCCAGGCCGACGGCGGGGATGTGGAGTTCGTTTCGATCTCCGACGACGGCACCGTTTCCGTGAAGCTGACCGGCGCCTGCGGCGGCTGCCCGATGGCGGAGATGACGCTGAAAATGGGCATCGAAAACTATCTTAAAAAAGAGGTTCCCCAGGTTACCGCGGTGGTCGGCGTTTAGACGCCCGGTGCGCGGGGCCTTTGACCCCGAGGGTGGACCGGGCCGATTCCCCGGAATGGGCTGCGGCCCGGTTTTCCACCGGAAAATTCGAATGACAGCGCGGCCAACAATTCCCCGGTGGAACTCCCCTTCCTAAAGGTTCTCCCCGTTGGACCGGATCAGGTCCCGGTACCAGTAGCCGGAGTCTTTGACGATCCGCTGCTGGGTTTCGTAGTCGCAGTAGACCATGCCGAAACGGTCGGTGTAGCCCTTGGCCCACTCGAAGTTGTCGGTAACGCACCAGTGGAAGTAGCCCCGGACATCGACGCCGTCTTCGGCGGCTTTTTTCAGGCAGCGGAGGTAGCGGTGGAGGAAGTCGATCCGGGCGGGGTCGTGGACCTTGCCGTCCAGGGATACCACGTCGGCGCAGGAAAGGCCGTTTTCCGTTATGTACAGGGGTTTTTTGTACCGTTCCCACAGGAACCTGGGGCCCCAGTACAGAGATTCCGGCGTTACCGGCCATTTGGCGGCGGTAAAGGCGTAACCGTCCTTGCGGGGGACGATCTCCGCGCCCAGGGGGCCGCCGGCCCGGATCTCCATGCCGTTGTAGATGTTCTGCCCCAGAAAATCCAGGGGTTCGCTGATAACCGCCATGTCGTCGGAGCCGATCCTGGGCATGTGCTGACCGTAGCGCTTGTAGAGTTCCTCGGGGTACGCGCCAAAGAACACAGGGTCGCTCCAGAGGGTGACGGACCAGAAACAGCGGTCCGGGGGGATGTACAGGAAGGCCCTGCGGGCGGCTTCCTGATCTTCCGGGCTCTCCGTGGCGGGGTAGTGGGCGCTGCAAGTGGGGGCGTAGCCG
This sequence comes from Treponema sp., assembly GCA_031255615.1. Next base: position 1,671 of record JAIRSD010000032.1, read on the forward strand.
ATTTGGGCATCCTTGACGGCGCCGCGAAGGGCCTGGACCGCCCGGCCGTGGGCCAGGAGGACGTGGTGGGCCATGAGCAGGGTGTCCCAGATGGGGAAATGGATCCCCGGAGCGTGTTCAGTGCCGTCGTAGGAAATACCGATGAAGCACTGGGGCTCGTTAAAGGTGATGTAGTTTTTCAGCCGGTCCCCCAGGCGTTTCGCCACAGCCGCGGCATAGTCGGCGAACCAACGGGGGCTGTCGGGGTTCATCCAGCCCCCCCTGCGGAACAGGGCGTAGGGATAGTCCCAGTGGTACAGGGTGGCGTAGGGAACGATTCCCGCCGCGATGACGCTGTCCAGCAGCCGGTCGTAGAAGTCCAGCCCCTTTTCGTTTAGCTTCCCGTCGCCGTCGGGGAAGATCCGGGGCCAGGCGATGGAGAAGCGGTAGCCCTTGTAGCCCAACTGCTTCATAATGTCCACATCTTCCTGGTAGCGGTGGTAGTGGTCCGCCGCCGCTTCCCCGGTGGAGCCGTTTAGTATCCTGCCGGGCTCATTGCAGAACATATCCCAGATCGACGGCCCCCTGCCGTCCTCGGCGACCGCCCCTTCAATCTGGTAAGAGGCGCTGGCCCCGCCCCACACAAAATCTTTACGAAATCCCATATTGCCTCCTCTCGGAACGAATCCGACCAAACAAATATAAACGCCGCAACGGCGCTACAGGTATGGCATCACCTTTTGCCCTTCCAGGAGCCGCTCCAGATCGGCCTGGACCTTGGTGATATAGGCGGAGTAGGTGTAGAACGGGCGGCCCCCGTCCAGGCTGGTAAGGACCCGGCGGGAGGGGGCGCTGTAAAAGGACACCCGGTTCAGGGGGCGGCCGTCCCGGTAGTGGTACACGATTTCCATGATGGGCTGGGCCCCGGAAGGGATCTTTTCCTCGGTGTATTCATCGTAGATGGCGCTGAGGAGGGTTTGATAGTAGCTGCGGAAAAAGCTGGTGTCTAGTTCCAGCCCCCCGGCCTCCACCTTAAGATCGTCCCCCTCCCCGGTCAGGGTAAAGACGACCCGCCGCTGGGGGCTGTTTACCTCCACCCGGGCGATGTCGTCGATGAAGGGGAGAATGATCATCCGTTCCATTAGATCCCACCAGGTTGCCTCCAGCCAGGGGACATTGGAGGCCGCCGCCTGGTAGACGAGTCCGACCCCTTCCCGGCAGATATACACGTTCCCGTCCTCGTCGGGTTTGGACGCCGCAAGGCTAAAGGCTTCCGGTTCCTGGGCGCCGCTGATTGAGGCGGTGGAGTAGGGTGCGGCCAAACCGTAGCGGGCCAGGTCTCCCTCCCCGTCGATTCGGGCAACGGCCTGGTCCGCATAGAGGCCGGGGATGCCTTTCAGGATGTTGTAGCCCCGATCCATGTTCAAAGAACCTTCGATGGGGCCGGAAATCCGGTATTCGTTTTTAAGGCGGCCCGGCTGGGATTCGCGGGCCTCATAGACCACCCGAATCGGGCCGTCCCGCCGCGCCGTACCGCCCAGGACGATTTCTTTAAACTCGAAGCCGCCGAAACCGTCGTCCGGAAGCTGGGGGCTTATCTCCTTATCCACAAAATCGAAGACTCCCTGGAAGAAGGTTTCGGTATCCCACTTCCCCGCCTGGTACACGCCGGGCCGGTCCTCCAGGCGGACGTAGATCCCCGCCCCATCGGGAACATCGTTGCCGATGTAAAGGGTGGTCCCTTCGCCGGACTTGGTTTTAATAACCGCCTGGGCCCTCGGCGCATCCAGGCCGTAGACCGCCGGGTCCGCGTCCTCCGCCACAAGGCCCCGGGACAGGATGCTGTCGCAGATATCGACGATTCGGGACAGGGGAAAATTGTTGACGATTAAAGACTCCCAGCCGGGGATAACGGGGGGGTCGCCGGGAAGGATCGTGTATTCCCCCTTTTCATTCCGCACGGTAACCGATTCAAGGCCCCCGTATTTTTCATCCCGGTAGTCGATAAGGTACTCCACATCGGGAAGCTCCAGGGGGGCCGGGACATTCACATCCTCCCGTTTAAGGAAAACCAGGCCCAGACTCAGGAGCCCCAACAGAACCGCCATGGACAGGATGAACACCAGCCGCTTCGCCGTCTTTTTTGCCATAGGTGCCTCCTAGCGATGACGGCGGCGGAGCCAGACCACAATTCCCGCGACCAGCACCGCCAGGGGAACCAGGACGATGAAGATGAGGGTCAGGACAATCAACTGGGCCGCCGTGATGTTAAGGTTGGCGAACCCCAGGGTCTTGTCCTCGATGTAGATCCGGTCTTCCCGTCCGGCGAGGCGGCCCACAAGATCCAGAAAATAGCTGGAGTTGGCGATATTGACGTTCCCCAGGATGCTGGGATTCCAGGCCGCCACGGAACCGCAGACAAGCACATGGGCGGAAACTATATCGCCCGCCACATTGTTCCGGGTAGAGCTGCTCTGGGCAAGGAGGGGAATATCGACCCGCAGATCCTGGGGACGGGGGCTCCAGTCCAGGGGCGCGTCTGCCGGGCGGATGCCGGCGCTGGAGGGGGAGCGGACAAGGACCCGGGTCTTCCGGTAACGCTGGGCGTCGAAGACCAGCCGCAGGGGTTGGGACTGGGGCAGCACCGGATAAAGCCCCTTTTGCGCCGCCGGGTTTGGAGAATCATCCTCCACAAAATCCGCAAAGGACAGGTAAGGGGAATCCCCGATGATCCGGCCATTGTCGGTCTCAAAGACTATCCCCGGATCCACCGCCAGCCCCCATTCCGCAAGAAAGGCGTCCAGGTTGGGCAGGGCGGACTCTCCGGGCCGGTCCGGCTGGCTGGGCTGCCCCAGGGAGGCAAGGTAGAAGAAGATCCGGTTGTTCCCCCCTTCCAGGAAACTGTCGATAGCCTCCAGTTCCTCGGAAGAAAGGTCCCGCTCCGGGGCCGCGAGGATCACCAGGCTGGCCTCCGGGGGGATCGGTTCGGTAAGCGTGTTGACGGTGGCCACTTCCCAGACATTCATCTGGAGAAGCCCCGTAAAGGCGTCAACGTTAATCTCCCCGTGGCCGCCGATCACCGCCGCCAGGGAGCTTTTCCTGCTGGTTACCCCCAAGAGGGCGCTGGTCACGGCCTGTTCCGCCTTGGAGGAGGATATAAAACTGCCGTAATAGGAGGTTTGAATATTAAAGAGGTCCCGGGGGCTGAGTTTCCGGCTCCGGTTTCCCGAGGCGATCACAATGTCGTTGAGAGAGGGATCTATATCGGGGAAGCGGCTGGGAAAATCGGGATTGCGGATCAGGTCCACATATTCAAGCCGCACCCGGGACGAATACTGGGCGTAGCGGCTGATTACCTCGTTGGCCTGGATAAAATATTCCGCGGGGCTGCCGGTAACAAAACTGGATTCGGTGTTGAGGACGTAAATATTCACGTCCTGATCCAGGGCCGCCAAAAAATCCTTCGTCTGATTGGAGATTTCGAAGATTCTATCCTCGGTAAGATCGATGTCCAGGGGATACCGCTCAAAGAGGGCCGTAAGGACCACGTTAAAAAGGACTATGACGGCGATCACCACAACGGTGATACAAACCGAAACAACGCCGTAGCGCAGGTTCCGTTTACCAAAAATCTTTGCCATTTTTTAGCTCCACCTTCTTTTTTCCAGCGTCCTGGTTGTTAAGAACAGAAATATGCCGCAGACACTGACAAAGAACACCAGGTTCGCTATACCCAGAATGCCGTTGGTGATGGGGGTATAGCGTCTCATAAACGAAATTCCCTGGAGGATCATACGGATCAAGGGGTTGGGAACAATGTCGATAAGGGCGTCCATCAGGAAGATGGCGAGGACCGCGGTAAAGCAGCCGATGGCGGCAATAGCCTGATTCTCCGTAAGGGAGGAGATGAACTGCCCTATGGCGATAAAGGCGAAGCCCAGCAGCAGGATGGCGATGTAGCTGCCCCACACCATGGCCCAATTTACCTGGGCCAGCACTTCCACCACGACGGCGTACACCATGGTCATGGTCACCCCGGCGGTGTAAACCGCCGCCGCGGCCAAAAATTTACCCACCGTTATGGCCCCCAGCGTTACCGGGGCGGTGAGCAGGACCTGATCGGTCCGGTGCCGCCGGTCTTCGGACATGAGCCGCATGGTCAGCACCGGGGTAAGGAACATGACGATGTTGATCATCACCTGGAACACCGGGGTCATGACGGTGCTGTTGGCGTAAAGGACCCCCGCGAAAAAGAAGTACCCCGTAAGGAGGTAGAAGACCCCCAAATAGACATAGCCGATGGGGGAATTAAAGTAGGCCCCCAGTTCCCGTTTGATTACCGCAATCATGATTCCGCTCCTTCGCCGGGCTTCTCTACCGTTTCATCCTCCGGCCCGCCGTCCGGGAGGTCTTTTTCCCCGCCGTCCGGGAGGTTTTCTTCCCCGCCGTCCGGAAGGTTTTCTTCCCCGGCATCCCTGTCTTCCCCTCCGGCGGCGGAAACACCGGCCCCCGGCGCGGCGGCCCCGGCAATGGCGGAGAGGGCGGCATTGTCCCCGGCGGTAAGCCGGATAAAGGCGTCTTCCAGGGAAATGCTGCTCCGCCGCAGGGAGAGAATCGGCCGGTTCTGGGCCGCCAGAAGCCGGAAAAGGTCCCGCCGCGGGTCGCCGTCCGGTTCGGTTTCCATCTCAAAGTCCGCGGCCCCCGCCTCCGCCGCCTGATCCAGCAGACGGACAGACGTAAGCCCCGGCAAAGCCTTGATCCGGGGAAGCAGGTCCCCACCGGGGCCCTCCACGGAAAGGAACAGCCGGTTGTCCCCCAGGCGGGAAAGGTTTTCCAGACTGTCGTCGGCGATCAGGACCCCGTTGTTGATCACGATAACCCGGTCGCAGACCGCCTGAACTTCCTGCAATATATGGGAAGAAAAGATAACCGCCGATTTTTTCCCCAGCTCCCGGATAAGGCCGCGGATCTCCAGGATCTGCACCGGGTCCAGACCCACGGTGGGTTCATCCATAATAAGGAGCCCCGGATTCCCCAGCATGGCCTGGGCCAGCCCCACCCGCTGCTGAAAACCCTTGGAAAGGTTCTTGATGATCCGTTTCCGGACCGGCCCGATTCCCACGGCCTCGCAAATTTCATCGATGTGGGCCTTTTTGGGGAGGGAAATTTTCTTAAGATCAAATAGAAAGGAAAGGTAAGACGAAACCGTCATCTCCGGGTACAGGGGAGGACGCTCCGGGAGGTAGCCCACATGCCGTTTAGCCCCGATAGGGTCTTCCAGGATCTCGCAGCCATTCACCGTCACGGTCCCGGCGGATGAAGACGTATACCCGGCAATGATGTTCATGGTGGTGGATTTTCCGGCCCCGTTGGGACCGAGGAATCCGAGAACCCCCCGACTCCCCAGGCTGAAACTGATGTTATCCACCGCCCGCCGGGCGCCGTAGACCTTCGTAACGTTCTGTACGTTTACCATTCGACACTCCTAAATTTGCAGGATACCAAAAATCGCCCGAAATGTCAAAAAAATCGCCCCGGATCGGCGATTCCCGCTTAAAAAAGATCCGCGCATCGAAGGGATAGTTGTAGATCATCGTAATATGAAGGGCGCATCCCCGCCTGCGGCGGGGACCGGGCTATCCGCTCCAACAAAAACCCTGCGGGTTTTTTGTTGGCCGCTTCTATCCCTTGCGCGGCTTAAAAACGGCATCCCTGCCGTTTTTAAGCTTGGGGTTTTTGCTCCGCAAAAACCCCGGAACACGGAAACAGCCGGCCTCCTGCCGGCGCATCCCTGCCCTTTTGCGCCTGGTGAGTTTTGGCTTTGCAAAAAATTCAAAAAGCGTATCCGCGATCTACGCCGGCCTCCCTGCCGGCGCGGCCATCATACCGGCGGATTCCCCCGCCGAGGCGGAACAGGACTCGCAGGCCGCTTAACCTAAAAAATCAGATATATAGACGGAAAAAATTGACCACCAGGGCAAAAGAACGCACGAAGGGCGGAGATCGGATGCGCTTATTCCTTCCTTCGTGTTCCCTTGCGCCCCTTCGTGGTTAAAATTCCTGGCGAGCCGTAATTGGCGCCCTGGCGGTTTCCCCGCCGGACCGGGAAGGCCGGCGGGGTTGCTGTTCGGGAAACGAAGCCCCCCGCTACTTGAGAATCTCCCGCAGGGCCCCACGGTTGCCGGGCAGAAGGGGGCTGGCGGCGGGGGCGGCGTAGATTTCGTCGAGCCGGGGCTGGAGAAGGGCCGGGAGACAAAACTTATGGCCCGCCCCGAATCCCTGCGCCTGGTGGACGCCGGCAAGGGCTATGTGGACGGTAAAATCAAGATGAACGTCTACCTGGGGCACAGCATTGAAACCTTCGTGGAAACTGCCTACGGCGAAACGCTGATCCAGATAGACGATCCCCTGTCCAAGAAGATATACGAAGAGGGGGACGCGGTCTCGATAGACTTTGCCCCGGAACGGGTGCGGATCCTCCAGGACTGATCTCCAGGAGCCTGTTGTACTTCAGGATTGAACACGGGATTGCTTTTTTTGGGTTCTGTGCTATAACAAACCATTATGAAGATACAATTTTTTACAACTTTGTTTATTTTACTCATGTTTCTCTCATGCCGGGCACAGAAAACAGCCGAAACAGAGCAGGGTCTCACTGCGGTAGAAGTCGATGTAGAAACGGATCCGTACGCCGATGGAGAAGCGGATCCGTATACTGATGTAGAAACGGATTTGTACGCCGATGTGGAAGCGGAGCTGTACGCTAACGAGGCTATTCTGGTGAATGAAGATATTGTCAAAGCGCTGGAAGTTTGGACTCGTGCGACAAGTTACCCCTTTAGAGCAGACAGTATTGAACATATAGTCTATGGAAACGGTCGGTTTGTTGCGACCGGTTATCATCGTATTAAATTGGCATATTCAGATGACGGCGATGAATGGATTGCCGTACAGGATGATGTTTTTGGTTCAACAAAGATGGCCCGTTGTATCACCTATGGAAACGGCCGGTTTGTTGCCGCGGCCTATGGTGATAAAATAGCATATTCAGATGATGGTGAAACATGGGCGCTCGTAGAAAATACCGATCTTGGTGATAACTATACCGAAGGTATAGCCTATGGAAGCGGATGTTTTGTTATTGTTGGTTGGAATAGGGATTGGGCCAATGGCATGATAGGATATTCAAACGATGGCGAAACATGGACGCTTGTAGAAGACGACAGTCTTGCTATTGGAGGACTTAACTGTATTACTTATGGAAACGGGATGTTTATTGCCGGAGGCGCCGATGGCAATGCGGTATATTCACATGATGGCAAAACATGGACAGTCATGCCGGGCAGGCCATTTGAAGATAGAGATGTTAGAATTATTACCTATTGGTAATGGGCGCTTTGTTGTCTTTTGTAGTTATTTTCAGGGCTATAACCCGATGACGTATTATTCTGACAATGGTATAGATTGGACCGCTGTATCAGACGGCCCATTTAAATGGTTTCCTGTTTATAATATTGTTTATGGAAATGAAATTTTTATTGCCGGGAGTCATAGCGCAAGAATGTCGTATTCATTTGATGGTAAAATATGGCATTCAGGATCAGATGGAGATGGTTTTATAATAAACGCTTTAGCTGGACCCGGAGATAATCTCGGGGGCATTGCTTACGGCAACGGCCGTTTTGTTATTGGCTGTGGGGTTGGCATTAGCGGCAGTAGTAGAATAGCATGGTGTGATATGCCTGTGATTGCTAATGACATTCATGATGAATTAGATGTCTTGCCGAACGACGATGAAGGCAATGGAGAGTTTAAATAATTTTTTTATAATATTAAATCACAATGTTGGAGTTTGCGCTCCGCGCAAACTCCGTAAGGCGAAAATCCGCATGGATGCGGATTTTCGCCCGCGCAAGGGATAGCAGCGGAAATACCGGAAGCCCCCGGCAGGGACCTGCCGGGGGCTGAGGAATTGGAGCGGATAGCCCGGTTTTTTGCGGCGAAGCCGCAAAAAATGCGCCCAGGTTATCCGGTTAGCGGCCTTCCCGCCTTACTTGAG
>JAIRSD010000051.1 GCA_031255615.1 Treponema sp.
GAGCAGACCCGGCGCGGAGCGCCGGGGCCGGAGGCGAAGCCGGAGCCCTGGCAACCGGAGGTTGCCTTGATAGCCCGGTCCCCGCCGGACCGGGAGGGCCGGCGGGGATGCGCCCGTATATCCACATTTACACGCAATACACGGCGTTTTAGCGGCAAGGTCGTCCGGGGCCGCGGGAGGATCGATCAGTCCAGGGGAAGGCCGAAGAACCGGTTGGCGTTTTCCCAGAGCTGGGCCGCCAGTTCTTCCTCGTCTATCTCCAGCATCTCCGCCATGAACCGGGCCGTCAAGGGCAGATACTTCGGCATATTCCGCTTCCCCCGGTGTTCTGCCGGCACCATAAAGGGGCTCTCGGACTCAATCAGTATCCGGTCCAGGGGCAGCACCTTCACCGCGGCATGGAGATTCCGGGCGTTCCGGTAGGTCAAATTTCCCGCGAAGGAAAAGTAAAGGTTCAACCCCATGTCCAGAACCTTTTCGGCGTATTCGGCGCCCTCCGAATAGCAGTGAAAAACCCCTCCCCGGGGGGGCATGCGGTCCTTCAGAATGTCCAGCACGTCGTGCCCCGCCTCCCGGTTATGGACGATCACCGGCAGCTGCAGCTTGGAGGCCAGATCAAGCTGGGTGATAAACAGTTCGATCTGGGAATTCTTATCCCCGAACTTGCGGTAGTAGTCCAGACCGATTTCCCCAATAGCCACCACCCGGGGGAACTGGGCACTCTGTTCCACCAGTTGGACCCAGTCTTTACCCGGATTTTGGACCTCCGACGGGCTGACGCCGACAGCGTGGTAGACATTGGACGCGGACTTTAGATTATTGTAGACAGCGGCAAAGTCGTGGAGGCTATTGCAGATGGAGACAATACGGGTAACCTGGACGGCCCGGGCTTCCTGGATTAACATAAGCTGCTCGATAGGGTCATCGACAATAAGGCCCACGTGGGCGTGAGTATCGAAGTATTGCATGGTTTTTCCGCTAAAAGAGGGGCAGGCCGAGACCGGAGATACAGGGGCTGCCTCTATAAGAATTGAACTTTTTCCAAACTGGACTTGACGCAAGTATACCATGCGGATCTTGACAAGTCAAACGAAATGACAGTAGAAACGGCAATTCTTGCTTTAAAAAGGCTTCGCGCGTCCCATGCCAGCCGGGCGCATTTTTACGCCGCCCGCGCCGCGAAAAACCGGGCTGTCAAGGCTGATGCAGGCTGCCGGGGTTCCGCTTCGCCCCGGACCCGCGCCGGGTCTGCTCCGCCGCCCCTTGCCCCCTGCGCGGCGTTGCGGTATACCACGGTTCGGCCTTCCGCCGGCCCGCGCTGTTCCCCGCCCATTTTGGCGGGTTTGCTGCTGGGGACCGGCCTTCCGCCGGACGCATTTATGCCGCCCGCGCCGCGGCATAAATGCTTCGACATAAGTTATGCTGGTAGTATCTTGCCTGGTACGCTGCTTAGTCTAAAAAGTCAGATATGCGGACGGAAGAAATTTACCACGAAGGCGAGGAAGGCGCACGAAGACCGGGGATTGAAGGCTCTTTCTTCATTCCTTCGTGTTCCCGGCGAGCCGCAGCTCGCCTTGGTGCCCCTTCGTGGTTAACATTCCTATTCCCGGTTCTTTCGCTTATCCGATGGTTTAGTGTAATCACGGTAATAGTACCTTGCCTAGGCTAAAAGGCATGATATACGGATGTAAAGAATTGACCATAAAGCCGCCAAAGACGACAGGCGTTGAAAGCGTAGGAAAGCCGGGGATTGGATGCGCCTTTTCATGCGCCTTCGTGTTCCCGGCGAGCCGCAGCTCGCCTTGGTGCCCCTTCGTGGTTAACATTCCTGTTCCCGGTTCTTTCGCTTATCCGGTGGTTTAGTCCGGGCAGCCGGCCAGATCCCCGATGCGAGACAGGCCGGAGCCAGAGAGAAGCGCCGGGAATCGCCGTCCAGGCCTTGCGCCCGTCCTGGTTTTGGGGGACACTATGGATATATGGGATCGCCACCGGGCGGCGGCCCGGAAATTACACGGACCCGCCCCGCGGCGGGCGGCAGGAGGAATCTATGGCACGGCCGGTAACTATTTTTTCAGGACAATGGGCGGATCTGCCCTTTGAAACGCTCTGCGAAAAGATGAAATCCCTTGGCTATGACGGAATCGAAATAGCCTGCTGGGGGGACCACCTGGACCCCCAAAAGGCGGTCGCCGATCCCGCATATATCGAAGGCCGCAAGGCCGTCCTGGCCGCCCAGGGCCTCAAATGCTGGGCCCTAAGCGGCCACCTTATCGGCCAGTGCGTGGGGGACCTCTGGGACCCCCGGCTCGACGGCTTTGCCCCCGGCCCCCTGGCCGGAAAACCCGAAGAAATCCGGGAATGGGCCGTCGCGGAGATGAAACGCATCGCCGCCGCCGCGAAACTCATGGGCGTCTCCGTGGTAAACGGCTTTATGGGAAGCCCCGTCTGGAAGTATTGGTACTCCTTCCCCCAGACCAGCGAGGAAATGATCGACCAGGCCTTCAAAGACATCGTAAGCCTCTGGTCCCCCATCTTCGACGAGTTTGATCGCCAGGGCGTCCGCTTTGCCCTGGAAGTCCACCCCACAGAAATAGCCTTCGACTATTACACCTCCCAGCGGCTCCTGAAAGAGTTCGACTACCGGCCCACCCTGGGCTTCAACTTTGACCCCTCCCACCTCCAGTGGCAGGGAGTAAGCCCGGTCATCTTCATCCGCGACTTCGCCGACCGGATCTACCACGTCCACATGAAGGACGCCGCCGTCACCCTGGACGGCAAAGCCGGCATCCTGGGCTCCCACCTCACCTTCGGGGACACCCGCCGGGGCTGGAACTTCCGCTCCCTCGGCCACGGAGACGTGGACTTCGAAAACATCATCCGGGAACTCAACGCCATCGGCTACCAGGGCCCCCTCTCGGTCGAGTGGGAAGACTCCGGCATGGACCGGGACCACGGCGCCCGCGAAGCCTGCGACTTCGTCCGCCGCATAGACTTCCCCCCCTCGCAAGTAGCCTTCGACAGCGCCCTCAAAAAAGACTAGGAACGCCGCCCCTCGCGCTCCATAAAGCACAGATTACGGAGCGTCATAAAGATAGGGGCGCATTTTTTGCGGCTCCGCCGCAAAAAACCGGGCTATCCGGGGCTGCGGCTTCGCCTCCGGCCCCGGCGCTCCGCGCCGTGGCTGCTCCGCACCCCTCCTATCCCTTGCGCGGCAGGGAGTTTCGCTTCGCGAAACTCCATAAAACCAAAAGGCTGCGCCTTTTGGTCCGGCAGGGATGCCGTCGGCATCCCTGCCGCGGACGGGCCTGGGGTTTTTGCTTCGCAAAAACCCGGGAATCCTATCCCCCCGGAGTTTCGCGCTCCCCCGCGAAACTCAAAAGAACCGCAGGGCGCGGCATTTTGGTTCCGCCGCCTTCATTCGCCCCGGACCGGGGCTTTTGGGCGGGGTATGAGACCCCGCTGCGAATAAAGGAATTACTGTACGACCAGCCGTTTGGCTTCCTCGCCCGCTCCGGCGGGGCTTTCTTTTTTTACCTTCATCGTGATGTTATGCAGAGTCCCTTCCCGTTTCAGCTTGATAAGGTACATACCCATTTTCTTGTCGCATACAGCGATATGGGCCAGGACCCATTCTTTCAGGAACAGAACAAAATCGTCGGCGCTAACCTTTCGGCCCGCCTGGAAATCCTGGACCTGGCGGAGCACCTCTTTAACAAAATCCGCATGTTCCTTCTTGTGGGCCGCATATTCCGGGTAATTTATCCGCTCCATTATCTTTTCTTCCGTGCCGAAGTGGTAGTCCACATAATCCACGGCGGCGCGGATGGCGCTCATAAAGGCGGCCTGGGATTTCTCCCAACCCATAGCGCTGGCCTCGTGAAGCCGGTTGCAAATATTGATTAACTCCTTATGCTGATCGTCAACAAGGCGGATGCCTACCGAGTATGAATCGCGCCACTCCACAATCCGCTTTTTGGAATTCATGATTACTTGCCTCCTGCTTCCGCATCCTTGCCCCTAATCACATTGCGCTGTATCTTGCCGCTTATAGTTTTAGGCAATTCCGCGACAAATTCCACAATCCGCGGATATTTATACGGAGCGGTCACCCGCTTCACATGGTTTTGCAGCTCCCTGGTAAGCTCCTCCGACGCCTGCCAGCCCCGGGCAAGGACAACGGTAGCCTTGACCACCTGGCCCCGGATTGGATCCGGCGCCGCCGTTACGGCACATTCCAGCACCGAAGGATGCTCCATTAGGGCGCTTTCCACTTCAAAGGGGCCGATACGGTACCCGGAACATTTAATCACATCGTCATTCCGGCCAACAAACCAGTAGTATCCGTCCCCGTCGTGCCAAGCCATATCCCCGGTGTGATAGATCCCGTCGTACCACGCGGCGCGGGTAATTTCATCATCCTTCCAGTAGCCGGTAAAAAGCCCCGGAATCCTCTCCCCCGCCGGCTTGTCCGGTTTTCCGGCCAGGCTGCCGGGTTCCCCGGCAGCAGTGATGCTGATGTTCCCCACGATGCCGTCGTCGCAGACTTTCCCCTCCTCGTCCAGCAGATTCAGGCCGAAAAGGGGGGCCGGTTTCCCCATGGAACCCGGCTTTACCGGGAGCCACTTAAACACCGCCGCCATCACCGAGGTCTCCGACTGCCCGAATCCCTCCCGAATTTCCAGGCCGGTCATTTCCTTTATCTTGTGAAACACCTCCGGACTCAGCGGTTCCCCCGCCACCGAAGCGTGTTCGATAAAGCTGAAATCCCAGCCCGACAGATCCTCCTTGATAAGAAAACGGAGAATCGTCGCGGGGGCGCAAAAGCTGACCGGCCTCAAACGCTGCAACGCGGAAAGTATCCCCTGGGGGTTGAACTTTTCCGTATCATAGACCCCGACGACGGCCCCGCAGATCCATTGGCCGTAGATCTTGCCCCAGGCAAACTTGGCCCACCCCGAATCGCTTTGGGTCAGATGAACCTTGTTGTCCTGGACGCACTGCCAATACTTGGCGGTAACGATATGGCCCAGGGGGAGGCTGTAATCGTGGAGAACCATCTTGGGCATCCCCGTAGTCCCGGAGGAAAAGTACACCAACATGGGGTCCCTGATCCGGGTCCCCTCTTTTGGCCGGGTAAAGATCTCCGGGGCCCTCTCAATCTCCGCCGGGAGATCGATAAAGCCGGGAGGAACCTCTTTCCCCACCAGGGCTGTCTTCTTTACCGTTCCGCAGTCCGGCAGGGCGGCGTGAATACTATCCACCAATTCCTGATCGTCCACGCTGATTAAAAATTTGACCCCCGCGATATTACAACGGTATACCAGGTCCTTAAGGGTAAGCTGGTAGGATGCGGGAATGCAGATCGCCCCTATCTTCATTAGGGCGATCATCATGATCCATGCTTCCGGCCGCTGTTTAAGGATAAGCATGACCACGTCGCCCTTCCCTATACCCTGGGCCAGGAGCATATTCGCCCCCTTGTCGCTCAGCCGTTTCATGTCCGCAAAACTGTAGGAACGCAGTTCCCCCGAATCGTCGGTCCAGAGCAGGGCCTGTTTTTTCGGATCCAGCCGGGCCCATTCATCGACCACGTCAAAGGCGAAGTTGAAGTCCTCCGGCATGTTGCAGCGGTAATTGGCGTAAAAATCTTCATAGCTGTCAAATTCTGTCCGGGGACAGTACCGGGAAAGTATTTCATTCATGCTGTGTGTTATTCCTGGATGATGGTGATAAATTGGGCGGAACTCCCGCCGCCGCTTTCTAAAGCGCATTGGGCATGGGGAAGCCGGGCGTCAAAGTAGATCGAATCCCCCGCCAAAAGGTCGTAATCCCGGTTCCCCACGGTTATCCGGACCTTCCCCAAGACCACATAGTTGAATTCCTGGCCCGAATGGGAAACCAGGGGGGCGGGGGGCTTGCTGGTGTCCAGCGTTACCAACAAGGGCTCCATGGTCCGGCCCTTAAAGTTGTAGGCCAGGCTGGAATATTCGTAGCCGGGGTATCGTTCCACCTGGATGCCCTTTCCGGCCCGGCAGACGCTGGCCGTTTTCATCCGGGGATCGTCGCCGGTCAAAATTACCGTCGTATCCGTGCCCAGCCGGTTGGCTATCTTGTAAAGCGCGCTGATAGGAATGTCCAGGGTCCCGGTTTCGTATTTTTCGTAGATTTCAAGGGGAATGCCAATATCCCGGGCCATATCGATGGCGCTTATCTCCATGATCTCCCGGAATTCTTTGATTCTGCTGGGAATCTGGTCCAGTTGTCTTGTTTCCGGAGGGGAATCTTTTTTCTCCATAAATAATACTATAACCTATCAACCCTGTTCAAAAAAGTCCCAAATGTCCGTCCGCAGCCTCTTCTCATTCCTGTCCAGTATTTCCAGCGGAATATCAACCGCCTCGTCCCCCCGGCTTTCGCAGCGGCCCTTCCCGGTCTTAAGGTTTTCAAGACCCCGGGGGGAACCCGCCCGGATCAGGGCGGCGAAATCGGCGGCCCCCTCCAGCCTCTTGTCCAGATACACCCCGTACAGGTCCCCGTTTTCGGCCTGCTCCAGGTGGTGGATGTCCGAACCGGCGGTAACGGGAAGCCCCAGCCTGGACGCGTAACGCAGGGCCAGGGCATCGTAGGATTGCTCATGGTTTCCCGCGTTGGCCGCCTCCACCCCGTCGATAAGCTCCGGGGCGAGACAGACCTTCTGAATATAGTAGTGCTGCCTAAAGGGGTGGGCGTGGATCACGCAGCCCCCCGCGGCCCTTACCGCCTCGTATTGGGCCTTCCGGGTCCATCTTTTCGCCTCCGGGTGTTCCAGCAACCATTCCTTATCCAGCCCGTAGATTAGATAATCGTCCCCGTTATAGGTCTCTTCCCAGCCGAAGAATACGTCCAGCCCCCTGCGAGCCCCCTCCTCCCGGGTTTCCTCAAAACCCCGGCAGAACTCCTTGACCCATTCCTTCCAGGGAAGCCGCCGGTCCACCGCGCAGTTTCCCCGGAAAAAATGATCCGTCACAAAGATCCCCGTGTAACCGGAATCCGCATAATATTTTAGATAATCCCGTCCCCGGGCGGAAGCGCAGTTGCTTCCCCGGCATGTATGCAAATGGGTCTCGTACAAATAGGCCATACCGAAATTTTAGCACAGAGGAGGACCCCGCGCTAATGGTCCGGGTTACCCCATAGGGGAATTGGAGCGAAGCCTGTTTTTTTGCGGCCCGCCGCAGGCGGACAGCCGCAAAACATGCGCCCCTTATCGATATGCGGCGCTTTCCGCACCGGGAATTGCGAAATTGCCGGCGAGATACTTGACGAAGGTTTTTCTATTGGGTATATTTTATCGTACAACGCAGGGTAGAGCAGTTGGCAGCTCGTCGGGCTCATAACCCGGAGGTCCCAGGTTCGAGTCCTGGCCCTGCTAATGGCTTGCAATTCCTTATTGAGGGATTGGAAGCCTTTTTTGTTATGGCGGTGTACGGCTTTGGGGCGGGCGTTGTTTACCGGCAGACCCGCTCGGCGAATTCAACCCGCGAGGTCTCCGGCGTTGCCCGGCGCCGTTTAACGCAGGGCGTTGTATAAAAGCATGAGGACGCCGATGAGGGTGACGGCGGCGATAAGGTACAGCCACAGGGGCGGGGAAAGGGCCGGTTCACGGGATGCCGTCCGACCGGGGATTCGGGACCGGGGGGCGCGCCGTTTTGAATTCCCCCCGCGGGGAGGATCCGCGCCGGGGGGCTTCCGCGCCGGAGAGGAGGAATAGCCGCATTCCGGGCAGCCCTGGACAAAGTCTTCTTCCTGGCCGGTGAAGCCGCATTCCGGGCAGCGCACGGAGGCGAAGAACCGTCCGCACCGGGGGCAGCTTTTTGCCGACATGGGGACTTCGGCGCCGCAGTTATCGCAGAAAAAAATAGGCTTTTTGCCCATGACCGCTCCGCCCGGTGAAAAACTTAGACCTTGCTGATCTCCGTTTTAGCTTTGTTTTCGCCGCCCTTGGCCCCTTCCGCGGCTCCCGTTTTGGCGGGCGCATCCGCCGCCGCGGGGGCCTTGCCCTCTTTTTTTGCCCTGGCAGCATTCCCGTTGGAGGAAGTTCCGGCGGAACTTTTGTTTTTATCGGTAACGTAAAAACCGGATCCCTTAAAGATGACGCCGGTTCCGCCGTTGATGAGGCGGCGCAGCTCGCTGCCGCACTGGGGGCAGATCTTAAGCGGCGCGTCGCTCATACTCTGGAAAACATCAAAGCTATGTCCGCAGCTTTTACATTCGTATTCATAGGTAGGCATGATTAGATCCTTACGTTTGCCCCGAATATACTGAAAAGAGGCTGAAAAGTAAAGCAACGTCCTCTTCGCCCATGGGGGCGGTCCGCAGGGTAAGGTAGAGCCCCTCCTGCTCCGGGGGCCGGGCGAAAAGCAGGGAGAGCAGCTCGACAATTCCGGACCCCGCCGCCCCGGTTCCGGGAATGAAAAGCCGGACCGTAGAAAAGAGGGTCATCAGAGTGCGGGCGTTGGTCGTTGACGGGGCTTTGATCCGCAGCCGAATCTCGTACAAGGGTCCGGTCCCGCCGGGGCCCGCCGTTGGACCGGCATCCGGTTCCGGGGAATCGGAACCGGGAACTATGGAGAGGGCGGCCAGCAGTTCTTCTGCGGGGATTCGGATAGGGAGGCGCAGGGCGCTGAAGAAACGATCCAGGAAGGCCGCAGGGTTTTCCATCCACAGGGCCAGGGGAGCTTCCCCCCGGAAGGCGTTAAAACTTTCCGGGGCATTGACTCCCGGCCCCTGGGTGTAGGGGCCTGCCGCCGGCCCAGCCCCGGCTTTCGCCCCGGAGTCCTCCGGCCCCAGAGCGGCAAAGGCGCGGGTATTGTTGAAGGCCAGGGAAATATTCCGCTCCGCCGAGTACCAGAAGGGCCCGGCGGGGGATCGCTGTTTTTTCCAGCCCCTGTCTCCGGTAAGGGCCAGCCGGGCTCCGAAACTGGGGTAGTTCCCCCAGGCCGCGGCCTGGAGACTGATCTCAGAATCCGGGGGGAATAGGGCGACCGCGGCGTAGCGGGTCCGGTCCAGAACCTGGGCGGCATCCTCCTTCCCGAGTCCGCCGATGCCGAAACGGTCCAGGAAGGACCGGGCCGGGGGAACATCCGCCACCAGGTACACCATGGCCCCGCTTTCCAGGGGCAGGGGTCCGTTAAAGGAAAACTCCGGGGTTTTCGGGGCCGTGGCGCAGGAGGCCAAGACCAGCAGCGTCAGAAGCCCCGCCGGTCCGGGATTCTTCTTATACCTTCTCAAGTTTTACCAGCCATTGTTCGTCCCCCGCTTCCAGGGGGACCTGCCCCCCGGCGGGGCCCCAGGAGACCTCCCGGGCCAGGGTTTCGGCGGCCACCAGGGGGGCGAAACTTTCCCAGGCGGCCTTGAGTTTAGCGGAACCGTGGAGGACCAGGCGGATCCGGTCCGTAACTTCCAGCCCCCGTTCCTTGCGGAGGTTCTGGACCCCCCGTACCAGGTCCCGGATATCCCCCTCCCGGGAGAGTTCCTCCGTAATTTCCGTGTCCAGGCCGATGGTCAGGGTTCCCTCGTTCAGGACCCGGAGATTGGCCTTTTCCAGCCGGCGGATGTCCAGCTTTTCGGCGGTAATGTCCACGTTGCGGCCCGCCACGTCAATCGCCAGGGTGGCCCCCTCCAGGAGGCTTTGGATCTCCCCCTGGCTGAGGGTTTCGATCTTCGCCGCCGCGGCCTTCATGTCCTTGCCCAGTTCCTTGCCCAGGACCCGGAAGTTGGCCTTAACCTGGTACTCCACCAGGTCTTCCTCGTTGTCCCCAAAGACCAGGTCCTTGACGTTTAGTTCCTCCCGGATGATCTCTTCCATTTCCAGGAGGACCTTTTTTTCCTCCCCGTTCCGGGTGACCAGTTCCGCCATCCGCAGGGGCTGGCGGACCTTGATGCCGTACTGGGAGCGCAGGGACCGGCCCATGGAGACCGCGTGCCGGACCGCCGCCATGCGGTATTCCAGGTCCCGGTTCCGCCGCCCCGCACAGAGGACGGGGAAATCCTCCAGGTGGACCGATTCCTCCTCGTCCGGCCGGCGGAGGTTTTGCCAGATCGCCTCCGTGGTGAAGGGCATGATGGGGGCCGCCGTCTTGATCAGGGTCTTGAGCGCCCCGTAGAGGGTGGCGTAGCCCTCCTGCTTGTCCGCGTCGTTTTCGCTTTTCCAGAAGCGCCGGCGGGATCGGCGGATGTACCAGTTGTTAAGGAGATCGATGAATTCCAGGATGGGGTCCACCGCCCGGCTTAGATCGTAGGAGTCCAGGGCCGCGCCCACCCGTTCCACCAGGCGTTCCGCCTCCGAGAGGATCCAGGTGTCCAGGGGGTTGGCGGGGTCTTCCGGCGGGCCTGCGGGGTCCGCGCCGTCGATGTTGGCGTAGGT
>JAIRSD010000052.1 GCA_031255615.1 Treponema sp.
ATCCCCTTTGCCGGCATGGGGGACGCGCCCCACGGGATGCTGCACATCATCTATGAAGGCGGGGTGGGCAACGAATTCTTCCCCATGCTCATCTTCATGGGCATAGGGGCCATGACGGATTTCGGCCCCCTGATCGCCAATCCCAAGACCGCGCTCCTGGGCGCGGCCGCGCAGTTCGGGGTGTTCGGCACCCTCTTCGGCATCGCCGTGGCGAATTATCTGCCGGGAGTCGCCTTCAACCTCGCCGAGGCCTGCGCTGTGGCGATCATCGGCGGCGCGGACGGTCCCACCACGATCTACATTGCCGCCAAGCTGGCCCCCCATTTGCTGGCCACGGTGGCGGTTGCGGCCTATTCCTATATGGCCCTGGTGCCCATGATCCAGCCGCCCATCATGCGGGCCCTGACCTCGAAGAAGGAACGGCTTATCAAGATGCGGCAGCTCCGGCCCGTTTCCAAGACCGAGAAGATCGCCTTCCCTATGGTGGTGTTCACCCTTGCCCTCCTGCTGATCCCGTCGGCCGCGCCTATTATCGGCTGCCTTATGTTCGGCAACTTTATCCGGGAAATCGGCGTGGTGGAACGGCTTTCCAATGTTGCCCAGAACGACCTGATAAACATCGTGTCGCTGTTCCTCTCCCTGGGTGTGGGCAGCCAGATGACCCCTGAGAAGTTCCTGAACCCCTCGTCCCTCATCATCGTGGTTATGGGCCTTGTGGCTTTTGCCATCGCCACCGCCACCGGGGTACTGGTAGCCAAGTTCATGAACCTCTTCCTGAAAGAGAAGATCAACCCCCTCATCGGTTCCGCCGGCGTGTCCGCGGTGCCCATGGCCGCCCGGGTTTCCAACAAGGTCGGCCTTGAGGAAGACCCCGGCAACTTCGTCCTCATGCACGCCATGGGGCCCAACGTGGCCGGCGTCATCGGCACGGCCATAGCGGCGGGAGTAATGATAGCGGTATACGGCGGCTAGCAGGCGGCTTGAATTTGCGGCAAACGGGCGTTTTTCGTTACAGATCCCGCCCAAAGAGTTCCGTGTAGACAAGCCGCCCGTTCCGGTGTTCGCTTTGCATAAGGCTTATACGCCCTACCGGGGCTTCGAGCCGCAGCGGGAACGGCGCGAATTCCGTTTTTAGCCGCAGTTCCCGGCCCAGGGTGATGTGGGCGTTGAAGGGCCGCCTGTCAAAGGAAAGGGCCTCCCCGTTTGCGGGAAAACGCGGAGGCGCTGCCGCAGCCGCCTCAAGGCCTTTTACCAGATCCGCCCGCAGTTCCAAAAGCCGTTCCAGGCCCGGGCTGCCGGGGGCCGCGCCCAGGTACCAAAGCTCTTTCCCGCTGTGGCGGAAACAGCCGGCCCGGTCAAAAACCACCGAAAAGGGGCCGGGGCAGGGGAGGGCGGCGACGGCCTCCCGTATGGCCGGGACAAAGCCCGCGCCGGTTTCGCCCAGAAAGACAAGGGTAAGGTGGAGATTGTCGCGGCGTGAAAAATTCCCCCTGGCCGCCAGGGCGCGCAGCCTTTCCTGTATTTCAAGGACGCGCCCGATAAAGTCTCCGTCAAAAGTAACGGCAATAAAGAGTCGCATACCGCCATTATAACCTATTCAGGGCGGCCGCAAAACCCGCGCCTCCGCCCGCCGCTTACAAGGCCTTTTGGTTTGTAGTATAATGAGGGGAAACTATTCGGGAATATGCCTTGATAGCTGCGAATATGAAAAGCGATTTTATCCGTAATTTTTGCATTATTGCCCATATCGATCACGGCAAGTCTACCCTGGCGGACAGGCTCATCCAGAAGGGCCGCCTGGTGGGGGACCGGGACTTTCAAAACCAGATTCTCGACAACATGGACATCGAGCGGGAACGGGGGATCACGATCAAAAGCCAGGCCGTAACCATCCCCTATACGGCTGCGGACGGGCGCGAGTACGAACTCAACCTTGTGGATACCCCGGGCCACGTTGATTTTAGCTACGAGGTGTCCAGGGCGATAAATTCCTGCGAAGGGGCGCTGCTCCTGGTGGACGCTACCCAGGGGGTGCAGGCCCAGACCCTGTCCAATATGTATTTGGCCCTGGAGCACAACCTGGAGATTATTCCGGTAATAAACAAGATCGACATGCAGGCCGCCGACATTCCCGCCGCCAAAACCCAGATTGAAAAGGACCTGGGCCTCGATCCCGCCGAGGCGATCCCGGTTTCGGCCAAGCTGGGGACCGGGGTGGACGAGCTTTTCGAGGCCATTGTGCGCCGTGTCCCCGCGCCGGCCGGTAGCGAGGCCGCGCCGCTGCGGGCGCTTATCTTCGACTGCCATTACGATCCCTACCGGGGGGTGATAGTGCACCTGCGGGTATTTGACGGCGCGGTAAGGAAGGGGATGAGGATACGCTTCATGTCTTCGCTCGGCGAGTACGAGGTGGAAAACGTCGGCGTCTTCAAACTTGCCCTGGCGGAAACCGATTCCCTGGGCGCCGGCAGCGTGGGTTACATTATCGCCGGGGTAAAGACCGTCAGCGACGTGAGGGTGGGGGATACGGTGACCGGCGCGGAGAAGCCCTGCGAGGCCCCCCTGCCGGGCTTCCGGGAAGTAAAGCCCGTGGTTTTTTCGTCGATATACCCGGTGGATTCTAACGATTACGAAGAACTCAGGACAAGCCTTGAAAAACTGAAATTGAACGACGCCTCGCTTGTGTACGAAAAGGATTCTTCCGCCGCGCTGGGCTTCGGCTTCCGCTGCGGTTTTCTGGGCCTGCTTCACCTTGAGGTGATACAGGAAAGGCTTGAGCGGGAATTCGGCCAGTCCGTTATTTTTACCGCGCCTTCGGTCAAATACCGGGTAAGGCTGCGGAACAGCGGCGGCGAGACATTCGTGGACAACCCTGCCGAATACCCGGATGAGGGCCTTGTCGAGAGCGCGGAAGAGCCCTACATACGCGCGTCGATCATCAGCCCCGCGCAGTTTCTGGGCAGCATCATGACGCTCTGTCTGGAAAAGCGCGGCGTGCAAACCAACATGACTTACCTGGACGAAAAGCGCGTGGAACTGGTTTTCGATATGCCGCTGGCCGAAGTGCTGTTCGATTTTTATGACCGCCTTAAAAGCACCAGCCGGGGTTACGCGTCTTTTGATTATGACATTACCGATTATAAACCGGCGGAACTGGTAAAGCTCGACATACTGCTCAACGGAAAGCCGGTGGACGCGCTGTCCCAGCTTGTGTTCCGGGGGAACGCGTACAACCGCGCGCGGATTGTGTGCGAGCGCCTGCGGGACGAAATTCCCCGGCAGCAGTTTAAAATTCCCATCCAGGGCGCCATCGGCAGCCAGATCATTGCCCGCGAAACCGTAAACGCCCTGCGCAAGGACGTGCTCGCCAAATGCTACGGCGGCGACATTACCCGCAAGCGCAAGCTTCTGGAAAAGCAGAAAGAGGGCAAGAAAAGGATGAAGCTTGTCGGAGACGTGGAACTGCCCCAGAGCGCCTTCCTCGCGGTACTCAAGGCAAAGGACGAGTAAGCGCGGCCCCGCACCCGCCGGGCCGGAACTTTGCAGGCAAGGCAAGGCCGGGCAAGCCCGTTTGACATACCGCTAAAAACAGGGTAATCTGTCAAATCAGGCGGGACGCGGCAATTATTCCGGCAGCCCGCCGGCGCAGGGTTTGAGCCGCCCCGGAGGGGCGGGGTATTAAACCAAATTTCCGAATAACAAATGAAAGCTCTGAAAATTTCGGTTTTAAGGTTTTCCTGCCCAAAAACGATAGGAAAAATCGGGTTGGGGAATACGGACAGCCACAGGGGAACGGATGAAAAAGGCAGGTTTTCTGATAATGGCGTTTATCTTGTTGGGCGCGGCGCTCTACGGGCAGGAGCCCGCCGGGGAGAAAGTAACGGCGGGCGGTTTTTTTCTCGCGCTGGGCGAAAATATTCTCAGCAATAATCTCTTGTACCTTGCCAACAGGTATATCATGAAAGAACCCTGGGCGCAGGTGGATTTCGCCGCGATAAGGAAAAATTTTGTCGAACCCTGGGAATGGGACAGGGACGAATTCTTTACCAACCAGTTTTTGCACCCGTACGAAGGCTCTGTCTACCACGTGGCGGCGCGCACAAACGGGTTCGGTTTTTACCCGTCCACCCTGTTCGCCGCGTTCGGCAGCCTGTCCTGGGAGATGCTTTGCGAAACGAACGCGCCGTCTTTTAATGACCTCATCTGTACCACCATAGGCGGGGCAGCCCTCGGCGAAATGCTCCACCGCCTTTACCTTGAAATACCTAACGCCTTTGCCGCAGTGGTCAGCCCCGTGGACGCGTTTAACAATATGATTACCGGCCGCCGCCCCCGGCGCACCTACAATCTTTACAGCCTTAAAGCCGCTTCCGGCATTGGCTATACCTGGGCAGGAAAGTCAGTGCAGGAGGAAAAAGACGGCGTTTTTTCCGGCCTGGATAGCCGGCACATGTTCTCGACAGACCTCGCCTGCACGGTCGTGTACGGCGATCCCTTTGCGCAGCGGGGGCTGACTCCGTATAGGCATTTTGAGATGGCAATTTACGGCAGCGCCGGACTGCCGGCCTGGTATAATTTAAAATTGCTGTCCGACGCTTATCTTTTTTCATTTTCCCCGGTTGATACGGAAGCCAGGCAGGCAAGCACGGGGCTCAGCCTGCACTACGACTTTTTTGCGGACAGGCAGTTCAATTTCTTTAGCCAGGCGCTTGACTGGACGTACAAGCATAAAAGGCGGTTTGACGGCGGCACGGATATGGAATTCAAGGCGCATCTGGGCTGGACCGCCTTCAGCGCCGACACGTTCTATAACTACGACGGCTATTCCAATCTGCGCGATACAAGCAACACTTACGGGACCGGCATAAATGTAAAAAACATTTTTGCGCTGCAAAACCCGGTCTGGGGCATATTCGAACTAAAAGCCTTTATGTACGAAGTGTTTAGTCTTATCCTAAACAAAAACGAGGATACCGGCAGCGATTTTTACCTGTACCTGGCTGCGGATTACGCCTTCCCCATCGCGAAACAGACGCTCGCGGGGATAGCCTCCTCCTCGCTCTGGCACCGGAGTTTTTACGACCGCCTGCCGGATAGCCAAAAGTGGGCGCATGACATAAAACTGTACATCGCGTTCAAGATGTGATCTAAACTTTGGAGAGGGACAGGGCCAGATCCCAGAGTTTGAGAAACGGGTCGATCTCGAAACGCACCCGCCTGAGGAAGGAAATGTCCCCCGCGCCGGGCCGCCTTCCGCCGGTTTCGGCGCATTCGGGAAAATGCGCCCAGAGGTAGTCGCATTCGTCGAGCAGCGTTTCAAGGCGCCC
>JAIRSD010000085.1 GCA_031255615.1 Treponema sp.
GAGTCTGTCCATAATGTAGACACATTATGGACAGACTTCCTTGAAAAACGCATTTTCGCAGCCTTCAGGCGAGAAAATGCAAGGTCTGTCCGCAAAGTAACCGACTTTGTGGACAGACACTATCTCATTGTTGTCTGGATACTAATATCCAGTCGGCAAAGGAACGTTTTAAGAAATCTGGGGCTATCCCGATACAGAGTACGGTAGCCCCCCTTACTCAAACACTATCCCCAGCCACTTGTCAATCTCGCTCATGTTTTGGGCGATAAGGCCCGGCGCCACATCCGTGGTGGTTTCCGCAACCAGGTACTGTTTCCCTTCAAAGGGGAAGCGGGCTCCCTGGCCCCCGATGTCCGCGATACCCATGGCGTGGCTGTAATCCCGGGAGACCATGATCCCCGTGTCGATATTCGCCTGGGCGAGGATCAGGGCCCAGAGCAGGGCGCGGCTGTCGCAGTCGCCCCGGCCTTCGGTAAGGGCGTTCACCAGATTTACGAAATCGCTCCCCAGAAGGTTCCGTTCGTACTTAAAGGCCTGGACGTAGGAAAGGGCCCGGGAGGCGAGCCGGATCTCCCGGGAAACCGTACGGGCGCTTCCCTCTAAGGCGGCGGAATCCGGGCTGTCAGGGCTCTCCTCCG
Source organism: Treponema sp. (assembly GCA_031255615.1). Next base: position 639 of record JAIRSD010000085.1, read on the forward strand.
GAAAGGGGGCTTCCAGGGGAAGTTCTTCCGCGGCCCAGCTCCGTTCCAGCAGAAAGGCCGCGTGGGAGATCCGCTCCCAGGAGTCCCGGTAGATCATCCGGTAGAAGCGCCGCCAGGCTTCCTGCCATTGGGGGTCTTTTTCAAAATGCCGGAGCACCTGGAATTCCCTGTCCACCAGGCCCTGGGCGGCTTCCGCGTCTCCCTCGGAAAACAGGGCTTTGATCTGGGTGTTGAAAAGGGGGAACTCCCGCAGGGAACCCCGGGGCCAGGCAAACTCGGTGACGGGCCCGCAGTAGCGCTGTTCCGCCCGGGTAGGGGCGATGGAATCGAGGCAGGACAGGTGGAGAATATTCAGGCCCTCGTTCCCCGCCGGGCCGTAGGCCAGGGCCAGGAGCAGGCCGTCCTCCCGTTCCAGGCAGAGCCCCCAGCCCCGGTACGGGCTTCCCAGGGAGAATTCGAGTTCCGCCAGAGCCGCCTTCCGGCCGTGGTACATAAAAGGTTCTATTTCCCCTGTTCCGTTCCTCAGCCGGGAGAGGACGTTTTCCAGGTATTTTTCCGGATCCTTTCCCCGGCTCATCCGGATTTCAAAAACCGCACCCTGGGGATTGCGGAAGGACAGGTCCGTGTCCCCGCCGCCGGCCCGGGCCTGGTAGCCCGGGGGAAGGTCGATGCGGAAACCCCAGGGGGAAAGGTAGGGGGCCGCCCGGAGGGGGGAGAGGGGGATCAGGAGGAAAATCCAGATTAAGCGCGGGCTTTGCAGGCCGCGCAGGACAGCGCTTATCATAGTACTTTCAATATCGGTATAATCCCCCCTGTGCCGATGAAACGTGTCGCCCTGCTGTTTGAAAACGACGAGTGCCTGGTTCTTCATAAACCCGCGGGGCTCGCCGTACAGGGCGGGGCGGGGGTGGGGGTTTCCCTTGACCGGCTCCTGGAGGCCGAGTTGTCCCGCCGGCCCGGGGCTGAAAATTCGGCGGTGTACCTGGTACACCGGCTGGACAAGGATACCTCCGGCCTCATCCTGGTGGCCAGGAACCGTAAAGCCGCGGCCCGGTTTTCCGCGATCTTCGCCGGACGGGAGCCCGGCCTCTGCAAGCGGTACCTGGCGGTCTGCGCCGGCTCCCCCCATCCCCCGGAGGGGTTCATCCGCCTGAATCTGGAGATTCGCGGGGCGGTAAAAAAATCCGAAACCTTCTACCGGCTCTTATCCCAGGGGGAACTGCCCCAATCCGGGCCGGGACATCCCGCTCCCGGACGCATCTTCTCCTTCCTGGAACTGGAACTGGGAACCGGGCGGATGCACCAGATCCGCCGGCATCTGGCCCGTATCGGCTGCCCGGTTCTGGGGGACGATAAATACGGGGACTTCAGCCTGAACAGGGAACTCCGCAAAACCATGGGTTTGAAGCGGCTCCTGCTCCACGCCTCCGGGCTGGTAATCCCGGAAACCCTGGCGGGTTTTCCCGGCGGGATCGATGTAAGCGATCCTCCGCCGGATTACTTCCGGCCCTACCGGATAGATTGACAGAGGACTTTCTTTCTCCCATGATGATCCGGCAATGGATGAGCTTCACTTGACGCGGGCCGGTCTGGAAAGCATGACCAGCGCCGAATTGGTAAGAATCGCGGATAGCTTCGGCATTGATATCCCCCCGGATCTTGATCGGGTGTTTGTTATTGAGGAACTGTTGGATCTTGCTTCCCTTTACGATTCCTTCAAGGAAGAACCCGTTTCTCCCGAAACCCTCAAGACCGGATCGCCCCCCGCCGGCGGGGATGCTGAGGCTCCCGGGGGAATCGCGCCTGAAGCCCCCTTGCCGGGAAAGGGGGAGTTTCCGCCTCTCGTCCTTTTCCCCGTGGAAGATGCGGAAGGTCCCTTGCGCGGCGCCTCGGCGGACGATACCCGGGAAGGCGTTTTTGGGACGGAGGATTTCCCCGGTTCCGTTCCCTTTCCCAAGCAGTACAATATTACCTTTATCGATGTAATGATCCGGGACCCCCTTTGGGTTTTCGCGTTTTGGGAGATCAAGGAACATGACAGGGAAACCTTTGAAGGGATGAGCGGTTTTGACGCTTACTGTCTGCGGGTAAAAGCTCAGGAAGAAGGCGGAAGGGCGGACAAGCCTTCAGGTTTTACCGTACCCATCGAGCCGGAGGATACGGCCTGGTACATTGGTTTTCCCTCTGAAACTACCGGAGGCCGGTTCCAGGTGGAACTGTGCGCCCGCCTGGGGGAACGGATCGACATCCTCGCTTCCTCCCGGATTTTTACCATGCCCCGGCTTCAGGAGAGGGCCGGCCTGTCCGGCGGGCATTTCAGTGCATTAGCCCTTCTGTCCGGCGCGGAGGAATTTCCCATTCTGCGTAATCCTGAACGAAAGGCCCATCTGAGATACGGGCAGGAACGCCGGCCGGGTACATGATGCCAGTATCCCCGGTAATTTCACTGGTCCTTGAAGCCCATCATCCTTTTGTTCATAAAGGCTGTCCCTGCCTGGAAAACCTCTCCGGGCCGGAGGAATTCCGTTTTTTTGAATCCCTTTCGGAGACCTACCTGCCCCTCCTGGAAAGCCTGGAACGCCTGGACAGGCTGCATATTCCTTTCCGCCTGGGCTTGGCGGTGTCCCCGGTGCTTTGCCATCTTTTGGAGGACAAGCGGCTCATCAAAAGGTACTTGGACTATACGGACCGGCAGATCGAATTCGGCAGGGCCGAATTGGACCGCTCATCGGACAACCCGAAGCGGCAGAAGCTGATCCGGTTCTACTACGACCGCTTTGTGGAACGCCGGATAGCCTTTACCGAACGCTACGACAGGGACATCCTGAAAGTCCTGGATGTTTACCAGCGCCGGGGGAATGTGGAGATCATCGCCTGTCCGGCAACCCACGCCTTTCTGCCTTTTTACGCATCCTGCCCCGAGGCCATTCAGGCCCAGATTGAGGCGGCGGCCTCTTGTTACCGGTCCCGCTTCGGCAAATATCCCCAGGGCTTCTGGCTGCCTGAACTGGGCTGGTCCGCGGAACTGGAAAAGTATCTGCGGGCCTACAATTTCGGTTACACCATCATCGAGGCTCACGGGCTCGTTTTCGGCAACCCCCCGGCTTTAAAGGGGAGTTTTTACCCCGTAAAGACCCCCGCCGGAGTTTTTGTCCTGGCCCGGGACTACTACACCGGCAGGGATCTGGCCGCCCGAACCGGCTCGGGAAAAGAAGCGCGGGTTTACCGGGACAACTGCTCCGACGCGGGCTACGAGCTTCCAATGGAACTGGTAGGCCCTTTCCTGGGCCCCAAGGGGCTCCGGCGCGGGACGGGCTACAAGTACCACGCAAGGGAAAGGGGGCGCGTTTACGATCCCGTGGAAGCCCAGGCCCAGGCCCGGGCAGTAGCCCGGGATTTTTTGAAAAACTGTATTTCCCGCCTTGACGAGGCCTCCCGGCTGATGGAAGTCCCGCCCCTCTGCCTTTGCGCCTTCAGCGCCGATTTCTTTGGCCGCGCTTGGTATGAAGGCCCCCTGTTTATCGAGACCCTGTTCCGTGAGGCTGCGGGCCGGGAAAACATCCGGTTCAAGACCCCGGCGGAGTACCTCTTTAAACAGGACAGCGCGAATTTTCAGACCCTGTCCCCGGAATTTTCTTCCTGGGGAACCAACGGTTACGCGGAAATCTGGCTCGACGGATCCAATGACTGGATGTACCGCCACGCCTTCCGCGCCCTGGAACGGATGACAGAGCTGGCCGAGCGTTTCCCTGACGATACGGGGCTTAAAGAGCGGGCGCTTAACCAGGCCGCCCGGGAAATACTCCTCATGCAGTCCTCTGACTGGCCCCGGATGCTCTGCCAGGAGAAATC
>JAIRSD010000088.1 GCA_031255615.1 Treponema sp.
AATATCACGGGATTGGGGTGAATAGCCCGGTTTTCGCGGCCTGCCGCAGGCGGAAAGCCGCAAAAACGCGCCCAAGGCCTGAAAACCTGCCCGCCTTCGCCTTAGGCGGCGCAGCATTGCGGCAAAACCGGCGAATCACTATGATCTGGGTTGTTTCAGAATCCGGTTGGTTTTGGAACAGCCCTGTCTGGCAGGGGACGAATTTTTTCAGGAGGAGCTTGAGATGAAAACCAACGCACTGATCTTTATCCTGATTATCCTTGCCTCCTCTTGTCTTTCCGCCAGGGGAAGGGCGGAGAGGGGGCCCCTGGAACTCCGCTACGGCATTACCTCGGAACCGGCCACCCTGGACCCCCTGGACCCCTCCAATACCGCGGACGGCCGGAGCATCCTCTTCAACGTGTTCGAGGGGCTGGTCCGGGTGGAGCCCGGCGGGGATCTCCTGCCCGCGGCGGCCTCGGCCTACTCGGTTGAGCAGGGGGGCCTGGTCTACCGCTTTACCCTGCGGCAGGGCCTTGAGTTCCACAACGGGGAAAAGGTAACCGCGGGGGACGTAAAATTCACCCTGGATCAGGCAATCGCGGCCCAGTACCTGGGCTTTTCCCAGATTGAAAAGGTGGAAACCCCGGATTCCTCCACCATCGTCGTCACCCTTAAGGCCCCGGATCCGGAGTTCCTTCCCTACCTTACCATCGGGGTGGTTCCGGCGGCCAACGGGGACCGGGAGAAAAACCCCGTCGGCACCGGCCCCTTTATCATCGAATCCTACAGCACCCAGCAGTCCCTGGTGTTAAGGAAAAACCCCCGCTACTGGAGGCCGGGCTTTCCCAGGCTGGAAAGGGTGACCGTCGTTTTTATCGCCGATTCGGAGGCCCTGCTCCTCTCCCTCCGGGGGGGGAACATCGACGCCGCGGGGATCACCGGGTCCCTGGTCGATCAGCTTGATCCGGAGGACTTTGATATTTTTTCCGGTTACTCCAATTCGGTCCAGCTTTTGGCCCTGAACAACGAGGTTAAACCCCTGGACGATCTCCGGGTGAGGCAGGCGCTCAACTACGCGGTGGACCTCCGGGAGATCATCGATTCCGCCTTTTCCGGCCGGGGGGAACCCTCCGGGAGCCCCCTGATACCGGGGCTTTCCAAGTACTACAACGCCGGCCTGGCGGATCCCTACCCCTGCGACCTGGGGCGGGCCAGGGCGCTTTTGCGGGAGGCCGGTTACGGGGAGGGTTTTCCCCTGGAGATCACCGTGCCTTCCAACTATACCATGCATGTGGATACCGCCCAGGTGATCGTGAACCAGCTTGGCCGGGCGGGCATTAAGGCTTCCATCCGGCTTGTGGACTGGGCAAGCTGGCTTTCCGGGGTCTACAGGGGCCGGGACTACCAGGCTACGATCATTTCCCTGGACGCCGCCAACAGTTCCCCCCGGATGTTCCTGTCCCGTTATTTTTCCGCCGGGGGGAGTAACTTTATCAACTTTAAGAATCCCGGTTACGACCGGGTTTACCAGGCCAGCCTGGCAGAGGCCGACGAGGGCGGGAGGATCGCCCTGTACCGGGAGGCCCAGCAGATCATCAGCGACAACGCCGCCTCCGTGTTTATCCAGGACATCTACAGCTTCCGGGCCTTCCCCAGGGGCCGTTATACCGGCATCCTCAATTACCCCCTCTATGTGACGGATTTCGCGGCAATCACGCCCCGGTAAAAAGATGGCGGAAGGGGCGGGAAAAACGGGGGCGGCGCCGGGGAATCCATCCGGGGGAATCGGATTCTTTATCGGGAAACGGCTGTCCGTCACCCTGCTTACCCTTTTCCTGGTTTCCCTCCTGAGCTTCCTCGCCTTTTCCCTTATCCCCGGGGACCCCGCCCTCCTGGTCCTGGGGATCGAGGCAAGCGCCGAACAACTGGAGGCCCTGCGGGTCCTGCTGGGGCTGGATAAGAGCCTTCCGGGGCAGTACCTTGACTGGCTGGAAAAAATCCTGACGGGGAACCTGGGGAACTCGGTCCGCTTCCGGGGGGCTTCGATTTCCGGGATGATCCTTGAACGGCTGCCGGTTACCTGCACGCTGGCGGGCTTTTCCCTGGTTTTCATGCTCCTTATCGCCGTCCCCTCGGCTCTGCTGCCGGCCGGGAAGGAGGGGGGTCTTGCGGACCGGATCTTCGGGGTCCTTACGGCCTTAAGCGTCTCCGTCCCCGGTTTTTTCCTGGGGGTCCTGTTTATCTGGATCTTCGGCCTTGTCTTCCGCCTTTTCGTCCCCGGCGCCTACATTGACTACCGCCAGGACACCCTGGCCTTTGCCTGGTACCTGGTTTTCCCCGCCCTGGCGCTTGCCCTGCCAAACGCGGCGCTGCTGGCGAAATTCCTGCGGGCCCAGACGCTGCAGCAGCTCCGCCAGGACTACGTGCGGAGCGCCCTGAGCAGGGGGGCGGGCCGGCGGCGGGTCCTCTACGGCCATGTGCTGAAAAACGCCGTGATTCCCCTGGTGACTCTTCTGGGGATGATCGTGGGGGAAATTTTTTCCGGCAGCATCATAATCGAGCAGGTCTTTACGATTCCCGGCCTGGGGCGGCTCCTTATCGCCTCCATAACCAGCCGGGATTATCCGGTGGTCCGGGTCCTGGTGCTCTACACCGCCTTCATCGTGGTCCTGGCGAACACCCTGTCGGATATCATCATCCGCATCATAGACCCCAGGATTTCGGCGGGGGCCGGGGAGGCCTCGTCATGAACGGGGAATTCAAGGCCGGGGCGGTCCTGGCCCTCCTTATCGCCGGCCTGTCCCTGGCCAGCGCCTTCTGGGTTCCCTACGGCTACAACGCCATGGATCCCTCCCGCCGCTTCCTCCCCCCCCAGGGCGGCCATCTGCTGGGGACCGATAACTTCGGCCGGGACGTGTTTTCCCGGATCATGGAGGGGGGAAGGTACAGCCTCCTGGCCGCCCTGATCACCGTGGGGGGGAGCGCCGTCCTGGGGAGCGTCCTGGGCCTGGGCTCGGGCTACGCCGGCGGCCTGGCGGACGAGGCCCTTATGCGCCTGATGGACGCCCTGAATTCGTTTCCGGGGATTCTCCTGGCCCTGGTGACGGCCTCCCTGCTGGACAGCGGCGAGGGTTCCCTGATCATCGCCCTGGTGGTCCTTTTCGTCCCCAGCTTCACCCGGATCATGCGCAGCGGCATGCTCCAGTACAAGAACCGGGACTTCGTTAAGGCGGCGCGGCTCTGGGGCGTTCCCCCGGGGCGGCTCATCTTTGTCCACATCCTTCCCAACGTCCTGCCCTCCCTGCTTTCCGCCTCGGTCCTGGGCCTTTCCAACGCGATCCTGGCGGAGGCCGCCATGAGCTACCTGGGCCTGGGGATTCAGCCCCCCCTGCCGAGCTGGGGCAGGATGCTTTCGGAGTCCCAAAACTACCTGTTTAACGCCCCCTGGTGCGCCCTGGCGCCGGGCTTCATGATCATGCTTACGGTTCTGGCCTTCCACTACCTGGGGGAAGGCATCAGGCGGCGTTTTACGGCGGGGGCCTAGGGTGCTTCCCCCCGCGCCGCCCCCCGGAGCCCCGGAGGCCCGGGAAAGCCCCCCCCTGCTTAGGGTACGGGATCTCCGTATCGGGATCGGGGGCCGCCCGGCGGTGGGGGGGATCAGTTTCTCCATGGAGGAGGGGGACATCTTGGGAATCGTGGGGGAATCGGGCTGCGGGAAAAGCCTCACCGCCCTTTCCATCCCGGGCCTGCTGCCGGAGGCGGCGGCCATTACCGGGGGGGCCGTTCATTACCGGGGCCGGGATTTTTCCCTTCTCCGGGAAAAGGAACTAAGGGAAATCCGGGGCAAGGAGATCTCCATGGTCTTTCAAGAACCCCAGTCCTCGCTTAATCCCCTGCTCCGCATCGGGAAACAGGTAACCGAAGCCCTGGAACTCCACGGGGAGAAGGACAAGGCCCTGATGCGGGAAAAGGCCCTGTCCCTGATGGAAAACCTGGGGCTCCCGGAACCGGAAAGGCTTCTCTCCCTCTACCCCCACCAGCTTTCCGGGGGCATGTGCCAGCGGGTGATGATCGCCATCGCCATGATCTGCGGCCCCCGGCTTCTTATCGCCGACGAACCCACCACCGCCCTGGACCTAAGCACCCAGGCCCAGATACTGGAACTGCTTAAAAAGATTAACCGGGAAACCGGGACGGCGATTCTCTTTATCTCCCACGATCTCAGCGTAGTCCGCTCCCTCTGCCGCCGGGTACTGGTGATGTACGCGGGGAAACTGGCGGAACAGGGCCCGGCGGCGGAGATCTTTGCCCGGCCCGCCCACGAGTATACCAGGGGGCTCCTGGGCTCCATACCGGGCCGGTCCTCCCGGGGCCGCCCCCTGGCCAGCATCCCCGGGCGGGTGCCCCCCATCGAGGCGGAACGGCCGCCGGGCTGCCCCTTCGCCCCCCGCTGCGCCAGGGCCTCCCCCCCCTGCCGGGAAGCCTTTCCCCCGGAGGTTTTTCTAAGCCCCGGCCATTCGGCCTTCTGCCTGGAGGCGGAAAACCCCGGCGGCCCTTCCCAAAACCCGGCCCCCAGGGGGGAGCCATGAGGGAAAAACTTCTTTCGGTGCGGAATCTGTCCAGCAGCTACGTCACCCGTTCCCTGGGCAGCTTTGGCCGGAGGATCGAAAAGCCTGTGCTCCATAATATCAACCTGGAAATCGGCCGGGGGGAGATCCTGGGCCTGGTGGGGGAATCGGGCTGCGGGAAAACCACCCTGGGGCGCTGCATCCTGGGGCTCACCGGCTACCGGGGGGAGATCATAATCGACGGCCTCACGCAGGGCCGGCGGGCCGGGCGCCGGGACATGGCCAGGCGGGTGCAGGCGGTCTTTCAGGATCCCGCCGCGAGCCTCAACCCCGCCTGGCGGGCCGGCTGGATTCTGGAAGAACCCCTAAGGGTGAACAAGCTGGGAAGCGGGGCGGAACGGCGGCGGCGGGTGGACGAGGTCCTGGAATTGGTGGGGCTGGACCCCTCCTATAAAAGGCGGCGGGCCCACGAGCTTTCGGTGGGGCAGAAACAGCGGATCTGCATAGGCTGCGCCCTCATGCTGCGGCCCCGGCTCATCATCGCCGACGAACCTGTAAGCGCCCTGGACGTATCCGTGGGGGCCCAGGTCCTCAACCTGTTCCGGGAACTACACCAGAACCTGGCCCTGGGGATGCTCTTTATCTCCCACAACCTCAACCTGGTCTACTACCTCTGCGACCGTATCGCGGTGATGAAGGACGGCGTCATCGTGGAACAGGGGGGGGCGGAGGAGATCTACGGGAATCCCCGGGCCCCCTACACCAGGACCTTGCTGGAAGCCGCGAATGGCAAGGCGGGGGAAGCTCCGCTATACTGAAAGTATGAATTTCAGGATGGACAAACTTATCATCGTGTTCGGGGAAGCCCTGGATATTGTGGAGGGGGAGATTCTGGGGTCCAGCACCCACCACGGCAAACGGATAGCGGTCCTCTGCGCCGCCATGGGCCGGAAGATGGGCATGGGCAAGGACAGGCTCATTACCCTGGTCTGCTGCGCCCTGCTCCACGACAACGCCCTCACCGAATACGTGATGGCGGAACAGAGGGGGGCCTTCCGCGATCCGGCGATGAAGCTCCACTGCGAATACGGGCAGCGGAACATCGGAAGCCTGGAATTCCCCGGGGATATAAGGGACCTTATCCTTTACCACCATGAACGGGCCGACGGTTCGGGGCCCTATGGAAAAACGGATTACCCCTTTGACGCGGAGCTCATCGGCATCGCCGACGAGGTGGATGTCAACTGGCACTTGCAGCGCCGCAGCCCGGAGGAGATTCCTGAAATCGCCGAATACATCCGGCGTTCCTGCCGCTTTTTCCCGGAGACCCAGTCCCTTTTTATGTCGGTCCTGGACGGGGACATGCTCCTTTCCCTAAGGGACGGCGAGATCAGCAAAACTGTGGAAAAGCTTATCCCCCCCTGGGAGATGGACAACGCCAATCCCCGGCTGCCGGAGATTACCGCCTTCATGGGCCGGGTTATCGACTATAAATCGGTTTTTACCCAAATCCACTCCTCCGGGATCGTGGAAAAGGCCCTGATCATGGCCGATTACTATGGCCGCGGTACTTCGGAACGCAACCTGCTCTCCCTGGCGGCGAATCTCCACGACATCGGCAAGCTGGCGGTCCCCACGGAGATCCTGGAAAAGCCGGGCAAGCTGAGCCCGGAGGAGTTTCAGGAGATAGCGGCCCACGCGCGGAAAACGGCGGAGCTGCTGGCCGGCCTGGAGAGCTGCCCCGGCGGCCTTAACGAGGTCCGGATCTGGGCTTCCAACCACCACGAAAAACTCGACGGCTCCGGCTACCCCCTGGGAAAGACAGGGGCGGAGCTGGACTTTAATTCACGGCTCCTGGCCTGCCTCGACATTTACCAGGCGGTCAGGGAGGAGCGGCCCTACCACCCCGCCCGGGACCACGGCAGCGCCATGGAGATTCTCCGGGGCATGGCGGACAAGGGGGCCATAGACGGGGGCATCGCAGGCGACATCGGCAGGGCCCTCGCCCCCTGAGCGGTTCCCTGGGCCCCAGTTCAGGATCCCAGAATCCGCTCCGCGTTCCCGTGCAGGATCAGTTCCCGCTCGTTGTCCCGCAGGTCCAGGCTGTAAAAATCATCCAGGCAGCGGAGGGGTTCCCACATGGGAAAATCGGTGCCGAAGAGAAAACGCTCCGCCCCGTAGATCCGGATCAGTTCCGCCGCCCGTTTTTTGCCCAGGTAGGGGATGGAACTGGAAACGTCGAAGTAGCAGAACCGGTCTTGAAGGTATTCCAGGGCCAGATCGTAAACGGACCAGCCGCCGAAATGGGCGGCCACCGCGGTAAGCCGGGGGAAGGCGTCCAAAACCCGGGCAAGCCGCCGGGGGTGGGAATAATCGTAGCGGTAATCCCCGGTGTGGAACACGATGGGAAACCTCCCCTCCGCCAGGGCATAGATTCTCATCATCCTTTCGTCGTCAATGTTGAAACGCTGCATGTCCGAGTGAAATTTGAGGCCCCGCAGCCCCAGAGACTCAAGCCGGTTCATTTCCCCTTCGGGGTCCTCGAAGTCCGGGTGCAGGGCGCCGAATCCCGTAAGCCCCGGATTCCCGGCAACAGCCCGGGCGATAAAATCATTAATGCTCGTTACCTGGCCCGGGGAGGCGGCGGCGGAAAAGACCACAAAGCGGTCTATCCCCCGCCGGGGGTGGGGGGGGGAATCCTCCTCCGCGCCGGGGCCGCAATCCTCCGGGCCGGACTCCGGTTCCATGGCGCGGCCCTCTTGATATTTTAGAAGCCCCTCCAGGGTGCCGTCGCAGCCCATGGGGATACGGTAAAAATCGCATATATTAGCCACCGCCTTGGCGGCGATCTTCTCCGGGTAGATGTGGGCGTGGAAATCAATGATCATGGGGGTATTATACTGTATACTCTCCCCATGGAAGCAATGGCGGTTGACCGGATCCTCCTGGATCATATCGAAGATCCGGGAGTCCTCTTTGTATTTCCCACGGACATCGCGGTGAACCGCTGGGCGGACCGGCTTCTGCGGCTCCGGGGCGGGGGCAGCCTGGAGATGGAACGCTTTACCGCATGGGACCGCTTTAAGCGGGAGTCCATCCGCTCCCTGATGCAGGACAGGCGGGCCGTTCCGCCGGTTCTGCGAAAAATTTTCGCCGGCCGTCTTTTGGAGGAGAACGCCGCCGCGGTCCGGAACCATGGGGAGGCGGGGGCCCTTTTCAAATTTCTTATCCCCCCTCGTTACGCGGAGGATGGTTCTTCCTTTGGATCCTGGCTTTCCCTCGTGCTTCCCCAACTGGGAAGCTGGATCAGGGGGGCGGCCGGCAAAGAGGCGGCGGAGATCCGCGCCGAAGATTCCCAAAATCCCGCCTTCGACCCGGAGGACCGGGACCTTTTTTTTCTGACCCTCCGTTACCGGGAATTTCTGGAACAGCGCCGGCTCTTTGAACCCGCCTGGGAGCGGCCCCCCTTTGACGGCCAGGGCAGACAATGCTTTATTTTTTTTCCCGAGGCCCTCAGCGATTTTTCCGAGTACCGGGGCCTGCTGGAGGCGGCCCCCCAGGTAAGGATACTGTGGCTCCCGGAGATAGGCGAAGGGAAAGCGGGGCGGAATTTTTTCTACACCAACGCCCGCAGCGAAATTACCGGGGCGGCCCTATACATCAGGAATCTGGTGGAAAACGAGGGGGTCCCCTGGGAAAACATCGTCGTAAGCCTTCCCGACGACGAAAACTATGAACCCTATGTGATGCGGGAATTCGCCAACCGGGGAATCCCCGCCCTGCGCCGGGTGGGAAAGGCCCTGAGCGATTACCCGGCGGGGCGGCTCTTTACCGGCATACAGGACTGCCGCGCCCAGGGTTTTTCCTTTGAGGGGCTTTCCAATCTGCTCCTCAATTCCCGGCTTCCCTGGCGGGACAGGGAAACCATCGAGCAGCTTATCGACTTCGGCATCAGAAACAACTGCCTCTGCTCCTGGACGGAGGAGGGGAAGATGGAGGATGTGTGGCTGGACGCATTTCGTTCCCTGGCGGGAAGCCGGGAGCAGCGGGCCGCGGCGTATTACCGGGAATTAAAAGCCGCTCTGGAGAAGATCAACGGAAGCCGGCGCTTTAAGGACATCCTTTGGGCCTACTTTGCCTTCCGGGACCGGTTCCTGGATATTTCCCAATGTTCCCCGGAGGCGGACGCGGTGCTGTCCCGCTGCGTCTCCGAACTCTTGGGCCTGGTGGAAATCGAGGATTCCTTTCCCGATTTACCGGCGGCGGACCCCTATGGGTTCTTTATCGAACACCTGAAGGAAACCAGCTACCTGCCCCAGGAGCGGCGGCGGGGGGTCTCCGTCCTGCCCTACCGTACCGCCGCCTGCGCCCCCTTTGACCGCCACATCGTCCTGGGTGCAAGCCAGGACAACCTTTCCATGGTTTTTCTCCGCCTGGCTTTCCTTCCCCGGACAAAAAAAGAAAGGCTGGGGCTGGAAGACATTGACGTATCGGAATCCTTTATCCGGCTGCACCGGCTTAACTCAGCCGGATCGGCGGCCTTTTTCTGCTCCGCCCAGGGATTCGCCGGTTTCTCCGTGCCCCACCAGCACCTGAACATAGAGGGGGAACCCCGTCTCCGTTGGGGGGAAGGAACAACGGCCCCCTTCGCCCCGGATCTCTTCGCCCGGGAGGAGGAATCCCTGGCCGCGCTGCGGGAAGGGGCCGGAAAGGCCCCGCTGGAACTCTACCAGGTCCAGGCCAGGGGATTCCGGGCCTGGCTGGAGCGGCGGGAATTGTCCGCATCCTCCCCGGGATCAGGGTCTTCGGGGCCGGAACTCGGGGAACTCCTAAGAAGAAAACGGGGGGGGGAGAAGGTCCGGGTTTCCGCCAGCGCCCTGGAACCCTACTATTTCTGTTCCGCCTTCTGGCTCTATGAACGGGTCCTTCGGCTGGAAAGCCGGCGGACGGAGACCGCTCTGATGGCGGAAAACATAACCGGAAGCCTCTACCACGCCGTACTGGACCGCTTCTTCAAATCCCTTGTGGAGCAAGGGGGGCCGCTGGCCCTCCCTAGGGCGGCGGAGGCCGGCGAAGCGGGGGCCCTGCCCCCCGGCTACTCCCGTCTTTTGGCCGCCGCGGTCCGGGAGGTCTTCGACGGCCTCCCCCTGCTGCCCGGCGAAAGGGTTCCTTTAAGCGCCCTGACCTGCCGTTTCCTCCGGGCCCAGGAGCGGGCCCTGCGGGGACAGGTGGAGATCCTGCTCAGGGCCCTTTTGGGCTATTTCGCGGGTTGCAGGGTTGTGGGGAGCGAACTGAACTATCAAATAGAGGAACAGGACTACCGTCTCACCGGCAAGGTCGATCTCCTTTTAAGCGACGAACGGGAAGAATCGGAAACTCCGGGGGGAATCATCGTGGATTTTAAGTTAAACAGCCTCCCGGACCGCCGGGCCTGTCTTGGAGAGGGGGGGCTGGGGAATTTTCAGCTTCCCCTGTACCTGACCTTGACCGAAGAATCCGGCGGAGAGCCGGTAAGGGCCGCCCTTTTCTTCAGCATCCTTAAGACAGACGCGGCGGTGATCTTTGGCCGCGTCCGGGACAGCTTCAGCGGAAAACGGAAACCGGGGAGGCAGCCCGTCTTCCGGGAAGGGGAGGACGGACGCTTTGACGCCGTCATGGCGGAGTTCCGGGCCAAAGTCCGGGCCTACGCCCGCGACATCGGCGGGGGGACCCCGGCGGCCCCCAACGCCGGTGAAGAACACTGCGGGGCCTGCGGCTACCGGCGGGTCTGCCGGACCCTCTATGCCGTGGCGGGGGATCGGAAGCCGGACTGGGGGCGGGAAACCCTCCCGGCGGAGGAGCCAGAGGAGGCAGTTCTTGGCTGAGGAACAGGCCGGAGCGGACCGGAGTCCGCCGATTCAGGACAGGGCGGAACCCGCGTTGAATCCCGCACAAAGGCGGGCGATAGACTGCGATAAAAACGCCGTGGTGGCCGCCGGCGCGGGGTCGGGCAAAACCTCGGTCCTGGCGGGCCGCTACGTCAGGCTTATCAAGGACGGCCGGATCCGGGTGGATCAGATTCTTACCCTCACCTTTACCCGCAAGGCGGCGGCGGAGATGTACCGCCGCATCCACGGAGCCCTCAGGGCGGAGGCCTTGAAAGAGGAGGGGGCAAAGGGTCCGGCGGGGACGGCGCTGGGGAATTTCTTCCACGCCCGAATCCAAACCCTGGACTCCTACTGCGCCTATATCGTCAAACAGGGGGCCGCCCGTTACGGCATCCGCCCGGACTTCCGCATAGACAACGAGGGGGCACGGGAACTGGCAATCCGGGAAAGCCTCCCCTTCCTCATTTCCCGCCGCCGGCATCCAGCCCTGGAACGGCTTTACCGGGGAAAAAGGCCGGCGGACATTGCCCGGGATCTGTTCGCGGCCTCCGCCTTTTCCTACGGCTACATCGACGAACCGGCGGCCTATATCCAGGGGGCCGCCGGCCAGTTCCGCGCCGTCCGGGTCGAATGGGAAGGGATCGCGGCAAAACTGCTGCCCCTTGTCGATGAGCTATGCGCCCTGGCAGGGGAAAACCGGGGGGATGATTTTTTAACCCAACTAGGCCCCCCCCTGGAACGTTATGCCGGACTCCGGGAGAAGGAGATCGGCGGGGAGGAAATGGGGGCCTACTTCGACGGCCTCCTGGATTCCCTGAATTCCGGGGAGGATCCGACCGCCGCCGCGGAGGCCCAGCCCCTGGGAGAGCGCTTTCTCCTCTGGCTCCGGGCAATCGGGGATATCGCCTTCACCAACGCATCCAGGGGCAAGCGGAACACCAGGGCCAAGGAGATCGTCAAGGAACTGCGGGGATTGTTCCGCCCCTATTCGTCGCTCCTGGTCTACGCCCTCCAGGGGGGGGTCATCCTTTCCGTCACGGCCCTGCTGGAGGAATTTCAGCGGGCCTATGTGGAAAAAAAACGGACCCAGGGACTCCTCACTTTTACCGATGCGGCCCGCCTGGCCCGGACCATTCTGCGGGAACAGGAGGACATACGGAACAACGAAAAGACCGCTTTCAAGGCTGTTATGATCGACGAATTCCAGGACAACAATTCCCTGCAAAAGGAAATCCTTTTTTTGCTGGCGGAAAAAGAGCGCCGCCATAGCCGGGGAGTCCCCGCCGCCGGGGACCTGGAGGAGGAAAAACTATTCTTTGTGGGGGACGAAAAGCAGTCGATCTACCGTTTTCGGGGGGCCGACGTTTCGGTCTTCCGGGAACTGAGGGGGGAACTGGGGGCGGAGAATCTAAGCCTGGGGACCAACTACCGTTCTTCCCCCCAGCTTATCGCCTGTTTCAACGCCCTCTTTGGGGGCAGCGTCTACGATCCCGCCGGGACATCCCCCCTCTTTCAATACGCGGCGGTGTTCCCCCCCTCCGGCCTCCCCTCCTACGAGGCGGACTACAGCCCCCTGGCCGCGGGAACCGCCGGGGAGGGGAGCCTGCATATCGGTATAGCGGACTCCGCCGGCGGCCTTGCGGGGGAAGAGGGGGAGGCGAATTCCTCCCCGGGGGACTCTTCGGAAGAAGACGGGGAGGCCCCGGGGAGCGCCGAAACGGAAGCCGCCTTTGTCGCCGCCCGGATCCGGGAATTGCTGGATGAAAAAGACGGGGCGGGAAATTCCCTTTACAGTCCCGGCGATATGGCGATCCTTTTCAGGACCCGCCGGCCCCAGCGAATTTTTGAAAAACATCTGCGACTCCTGGACATACCCTACGCCGCGGAAGGGTTAAGCGGATTCTTCGCCGACGGCCCGGTAAACGACATGGCCGCCCTCCTCAGACTGGCCGCCTATCCCCAGGACACGGAGGCCTACGCCGTAACCCTCCGCTCCCCCTTCGTGGGCCTCTCCCTCCGGGGCGCGGCCCTCTGCGTGGACAGCTTCAGCGGGCCGGACCGGGGGGGGCGGCCCTTTGCCGGACCGGTTCCCCTGGACGACGACGAACTGCGGATCTACGAGAAGGGGGGGGAACTCTACCGGCGGGTCAGGGAAATGGCAGGGGAACTGTCTATCGGGGAACTCCTGAGCCGGCTTTGGTACGAGGAGGGCTACCGGTACGAAACGATCTGGAATTCCCGGACCGCCTCCTACCGGGAACTCTTTGACTACCTCTACGCCCAGGCGGTCAAGGCCGATGAGGAGGGCCTGAGTCTGGCCGCCTTCAGCGACCGGCTGGAGGCCGTACGGGAACGGGAGGAACCCCTGGAAGACGCGGAGATCCCCCTGGAACGGCCCGGCGCGGTAAGGCTGCTGACCATCCACAAGAGCAAGGGCCTGGAATTCAAAGTAGTCTTCATCGTCTGCTGCGGCAGCCGGGGCCGGGGCAGGAGGAACGACAAGGACATATACCTTTCCGCTTCCGGCAGGGGCCTCTCCTTTAACCCTCCCCTCCCCCCCGGCTGCGCCGGAATGGAGGGCCTCCGGCGGAATTTCTTTTACGAGGAGGACCGGCTGGAGGAACGGCGGAGGGAGACCGCGGAACTCAGACGGCTCCTCTATGTGGCTATGACCCGGGCCCGGCAGCGCCTCTACCTGAGCGGCGCCTTCCCCCTTAAGGCGGGGGGCGGGGAAATCCTTTCCGCCCTGGGGGCGGCCCTGGAAAAAAAGAAGAAGGACCGGGCCAAAAAAAACGAGGAGGAGGGATTCCGGGCCCTGGAGGGGGACGCGATACTGGACGACGGCACCTTTTTCGGCCTCCTCCTCCCCGCCCTCAGCCAAACCAGGCCCTGGCTGGGGGAGGACGGGGCGCCGCGGGAGGGCGGCGGAGAACTCCCCCCCTATCTTAGCCTGGAACTGATCCCCCCCCTTGACCAGAAGGCGCCGGAGGGCCGAAAAGAACGGGGCTACCCGAACAGCGCTTCCGGCCTGGCCCGATTCCTCCGGGACGCCGCCCCCCTTTACGCCGGGGGCCCCGTCGTTCTGAGCCCTGAACTCGGCAGGGACAGCCTGAGCCCCAGCGCCGCGGGAGAATTCATGGGGGAAAGGCCCGGTCTCAGCGGGGAGTTTCGGGAAACCGCCCGGGGCGGGGAATCGCCGGACCCCTTTACGCCGGAGGCCGGCCCCCTTTTCCTCCACGACCCCGTCCTGTCCGGCCCCCCGGCGGATGACATCTTCGCCCCCGTCGAACCGATCCTTTCCCGCACCGGGGGCTTCGCCGAATTCGGGACCATCGCCCATCTTTGCGTGGAGGCAAAACTCGGCGGCGGGGAAGGCCGCCTGCCCCCCGGCCTCTCGGGGCGGCTGCGCTCCGGCGAGGCGGAACTCCTGCTGGAGGCGGGAAAAGCGGCGGCGGAACGTTTCCTTGCCTCCCCCCTGGGCGTCCAGGCCGCCGGGGCGGCCTACCGCCGAAGCGAATACCCCTTCCGCAGCCTTTGGGAAGGTCCCGGCGGGGAAGGAAGCCCGCCGGAGGGGGGCGTTTTTATCAACGGAGTCATCGATCTCCTCTACGAGTGGGAGGACGAGCTGCGGGTGGTGGATTTCAAAACCGACGCGGCGGAAAGGCCCGAAGAACACCTGGCCCAGATGGGCATCTACCGGCGCGCCGCCCGGGAACTCCGGGGAAAGGACTGCCGGGTCTGGCTCTACTACCTCCGCAGCGGCCGGGCGGTGGAGATCACAGCTTTCGACCGCCCTTGGCTGGGCCGCCGGTTGGATCAAGCGGAACAGCGCTGAACACAGGCGCGGAGTTCAACGTGAAAATGCCGCGTATCCAATGTATGTTGGGCGCATTTTTTGCTGCCGCAAAAAACCGGGCTATCCGCTCCAATTCCCCGGCCCCTCCGGGGCCGGGGAATTCCGCTTCTATCCCTTGCGCGGGCGCGAAAGCCGTGCTTGCACGGCTTTCGCCTTCGCTGTTCTCCGCCGTTTTTCGCTGCGGGCAGGGCGGCATGCGAGGCGGGCGGGGGCTAAACCGGGAACCGCCGCCCTTAGTCCCTGGGGTGCTTATAAAAGCGGCCGTTAAGCTGTTCGGTTCTCAGCACGTTGATAAAGGCGTTCCCATCTATCTTCTTTATGCCCGCCACCAGGCCGGAGGCCTCATTGGCGGCCACCACGGAGTAGAGCAGCATCTGTTCGGTCTTTTCGTAGCTCCCCTGGCCCTTAAAACAAGTGGCCGCGTGGTTGGTCGTTTCCCGGATATAGGTGTAGATCTCCTCCGATTTCCTGGTGATGATAAGCAGGGTCCTCTGCTGATAGCCCCGGTACAAGGTCGAAAGGCTGACGGTGGTAGTAAACTGGAAGATGATCGAGTACAGGGCCTTGTCCAGGGCAAAAAGAAAGACCGCCAGGGCAAGGATGACGCAGTTCCCCGCCAGAATGTAGTTCCATGCGTCCTTCCGGTATCTTTCTGAGATAAAGATGGCGATAAAATCCGTTCCGCCGCTGGTGGCGTCCGCGAAAAGGCAAAGGCTGATGGCCACGGCGTTAAGCAGGCCCCCGAAGACCGCCGAAAGCAGGGTGTCCTGGAGCTGGAGAAATTCGGTAAACACCGCCGCCGCGTTGATGCCGGCAATCCGGGCGCCGGGCATCCAGTCGGTCAGGAAGCCGCATACCAGGATCATCAGGCAGGAATAGAGGGTAAACTTTTTCCCGATAAACTTAAGACAGACAAGGGCCGGCGCGGCGTTCAGGGTATAGTAGACGATGCTAAAGGGCAGCCGGACCCCCCAAAAACGGCGGACGGCCTCCTGAATAAGCAGGGAAAGCCCCGTGAATCCCCCCGGGACGAGCCCCCCGGCTTTGACAAAGGTATTGATGTTAAGGGCCATGAGCACCGCCCCGGCAAGGATCAGGGCAAGCCGCTTAACGGTACGCAAAGGGCCGTCCCCCGCCGCGCCGCGGGGGGCGGATTCACTATTCCCCGTACTCCCAACCCTCCTGAGTCAGCGTGTAGGTGCCGGCCCGCCTCCCGTTTACCGTGTAGTAGTTTTCAAAATTTTTCGACGAGGAAAGGAGCCGGTTCCCCTCGGCGTCGCGGTATTCCACCAGACCGGAAAGGGAGCTGGTCCGGGGATCAAAGGCCCGCTTTCCCATGTCGGTAACGCTGGGAGGGATCGTAACGCTCTTGATCTGATTGTTGTAAAAGGCCCCGTCCCCAATTCCCGCGACCCCCGCCCCAATCTCAACCTGGGATATCTTGTTTCCCGAAAAGGCCCCCGCCCCGATAACGTTCACACTGCCGGGAATCGCGAGAGTCCTAATGTCGTTGGAAAAGAACGCAAAATCCCCAATACTGGTGATACCGTCGGAAATTGTTACCCCGCTCAGGCGGTTCCGGGAAAAGGCCCCCCTGCCGATGGAATCCAGCCCCGCCCCCAGGCTAAGCTCGGTAAGACGGTTCCCCGCGAAGGCTCCCCTGCCGATGGCCGTAACATTATCGCCGATCACCAGACTGGTAAGCCGGTTGTCCGCAAAGGCCCCGTCTCCGATTTCGGTCACCGTATCGGGGAGGGTAAGGCTCTCCAAACCCCGGTTGGAAAAAGCCCCCGGACCAATACGGGTAACGGGAAACTCATTGATGGCAGGGGGGATCACCAGCTCCTTCGCCCTGCCCCGGGACCCGGTTATCGTCAAGGATCCGTTTAACTCCTCCACGGTAATATCCAGGTTCTGGGCGAACAAAGAAAGGGAAAGCAAAAAAAGAGATAGAACAGCGACGCCTTTCATGCCAGCGCCCCTCCCTACAAAAAACCCGTAACCTCCTCCGGGAAGTTACGGGATTGGGCGATACAAGAGTCGAACTTGTGACCCCCAGCGTGTCATACTGGTGCTCTAACCAACTGAGCTAACCGCCCTTTATCGCCGCACGGCCGGCGCGGCATTCAAAACCAACAGAAAAAGGAGACCCTCTAACTCCGCTCCAAAATAACCACGTTTATCTCTATCTTGCCGTTCTTACCTCCCGGACCAATCTCCATGGGAACAATAAGGGCCTCCACTTTTTTGCCAAGGTTGCTGGCAACTTCCATATTGTCGCCGGTAAAAAGGGCCGGCGGGGTTAAATCGAATTTGAATCCCAGTTCATGAAGTTTAGTAACGGCCTGGGCGGTGATCATATTGGCAAGTTCCTGGATAGTAGCCTTGGCCATATCATCCATGACCTTGAATTCTTCCCCATTCATGGCGCTTACCACAAAAAGGGCCGACTCTTTGGTCATATCAAAGAGGACTCGTCCTTCCACATCCCCCGCGAGGCCGACCAGGGCGGCCACACCCTGGATAGCCATATTGGTAGATTTTAGAAACAGATCCCCCCGCTTGACATCCGTATCAAGCACCTCCTTAAGCACATTGAAGGCCGCCTCAACAAAGGGATTTATATATTCAACCCTCATAACAAACTCCTCTCACCACACTATGAATTACGCAAATAAGCGGAAACCGGATCCGAGCCAACCTGAAGCCATTCACCGCCCTGGAACTGTTCATTCCG
Source organism: Treponema sp. (assembly GCA_031255615.1). The sequence goes on from JAIRSD010000088.1 coordinate 17,011, forward strand.
CCCCACGATAACCATACCGTGGCTTTTCAGCTTTTCAACAAAAAGGACAACCACCTTCTCCTGCTCCTGCCTCGGAAGGAAGGAAATAATATCCCTGGCAAGAATAAAGTCCAGGGCCGGCAAGGGGTTGTCGTTCAGGATGTCATGGTATTCAAAGACTATCGAATCCTTGATCTCCTGGTTAAAGCTATACCCATTCTTTCCGCTTGTCATAAAAGATCTACAGTACTCCGGCAGGTCCTCCAGATCAAAGACCTGGTTGGGAGCCTGAGATACGGCCATTATATCGTTATCATTGGCCCATATCTTGATACGCCCGTTGGGATACCGCTGCTTCAGTATACAGGCAAAAGAAAAAGTTTCATAGCCCTTACCGCATCCAATATTCCAAATTTGTATGGTATTGGATGAAACATCCGGCAGAACATTCCTGACCGCGGCGGCGTAATCGTCATCCCAGAAGGTTCCCGTGTTGGGAGAATCGAAGGAGGCCAGAAAATCGTCCGCTTCGGCAATATTTTTTAATTGAACGTCCTCATTGGCGCGAAGGGCAGCCCATTCGGCAAAACGTTTCATAAGCCAGGCCTCGTTGATAGAGGACCCGTAGAAATGCCGTAAAGCCTCCAGGCTTTCCCGGATGAAACCCAGATCGTTATCGGAAACCGGCCTGCTTGCCGGAGAATCCACCGGCTGGGGCGGCTGATACACCGCCCCGGAGCTCACCGGGGCCTCCACTATCGCGGCCCGGGGTTTTTCTTCTTCCTTGCTTTGGGAGAAAATACGGATCACGTCAAGGATGATGTAAAGATCCCCCTGCTTTTCCACAACCCCGCTGATGAACTTGATATTGATGTCCCCAAAGATCGGATGGGGAGGCTGGATAGTCTCGGAATTGATCCCCACTACCTTGTCGATCTTGTCAACGATAGTCCCGTAGACCCGGTCCTCTATCCTGAGGATCAGCATATTTTCCTGACCGTCTTCTTTCCGATCCTGGGGCAGGTGGAAAAAAATCCTTAAATCAATGATGGGGATAATATCCCCCCGGAGATTATAAACCCCTTTTACAAAAGAAGCCGCATTGGGCACAAAGGTAAACTTATCGGCCTTGGCGATTTCTTTAACATTCATAATATCAACGCCGTAATCCTTCCCCCCCAGGGAGAAGGTGATCATCTTATAATCAACGGCGTCAACCCGCTCTTTCTGTTCCTGGAGTTCGGCATTCACCTGCGCCAGGTCCCTCATCACCGCCATAGTCCTTCTCCGTTACCGTACCGAGGATTCCCGGATCCGCCGGTTTTCCATCTCCCGGCGGAGTCCCAGTTCCAGAAGCTGGCCCACGTCAATGATCAAAGAAACCGAGCCGTCGCCTAATATTGAAGCCCCGGCGATACCCGGGGAATTGGTAAACTGATCCCGCAGCGGTTTTATCACCACGTCTTCCTCGCCGATAAGACTGTCCACCATGAAACCCATCTTCTTTTCCGCAGTGCCCACGATGACGATAAAGTTATACTCCTGCTGCTCCTCCGTCTTAATGCCGAAGAGCCGGTTCAGCCTGAGCAGGGAGATAACGTCATTACGGATATTGAAAACCTCGTAATTGTCAATCATTTTAATATCTTCGGGCTTGAGCCGCAGGCTTTCGATTACGCTGGTGATGGGGATGGAGTAAATCTCCTTGCCCACCCGCACCAAAAGGCCCTGGATGATCGCCAGGGTAAGGGGCAGTTTAATGGTAAACTTGGTGCCCTTCCCGTGTTCGGAGCTGACCGTCACCGTGCCGTTAAGTTTATCGATTTGGCGGCGGACTACGTCCAGCCCCACCCCCCGGCCGGAGATGCTGGTGATCTGTTTGGCGGTGGAAAAGCCGGGCTCAAAGATCAGGTTAAAGGCCTCCACGTCGGTCAGGAGTTTGTTGGGATTGATAAGCCCCCGTTCCACCGCCTTGGCCTTAACAGCCTCCACGTCAATGCCCTTCCCGTCGTCGATTATCTCGATGACGATCATGTTGCCTTCGTTGGCGGCTTTAAGGAGGACCATGCCCTCCTCCGGTTTACCGGCGGCCCGCCGTTCTTCCAGGGATTCTATCCCATGATCGATGGAATTCCGCACCGAGTGCATGATGGGGTCCAGGAGGTCTTCGATGACCGACTTGTCCAGCTCCGTTTCTTCCCCTTCGATAACCAGGTTGATCTTCTTGTTCAGGGATTTGGAAAGATCCCGTACAAGCCGGGGGAAACGGCTGAAAATCTGGCTGATGGGCACCATGCGGATCCGCATGACCCCTTCCTGAAGTTCCCCGGTGATCCGCCCCAGGTTTTGGGAGGTGGAACGGAATTTACCCATGTTGACCTTAACGGAAGCCTCGAAACCGTCAAAAAGGGTAAACATATCCCCGTATTCGTCGCTGATTTCCTTGCGGATATCCTTAATGGAACGCCCCTTCTGGATGCTGTCCAGATAGTCGGGCAGATTGTCGAAGAGGCTCTTGATTTTTTCCCGGTATGTGTTTTCCAGTTCGTGAAGCTCCGTGAGCATATCGGTAAACTGGTTGCTGATCTGGTTGAAGGTGGCCTTGGTAATGACCGTCTCGGAGACCAAGTTCAGGAGGTCGTCGATGCGCTTGGAATCCACCCGCAGGATGGAGCCGGCCTCTTTTCCGGCCTTCTTGGCATCCTCCGCGGCGGCCGACGGCTTGGCGGCGGGGGCCTTGGAATCCGCCCCCCCGGCCTCCGGCGCGGATTCGGGCGGCGCCTTGGGGGGGGCCGCCTTTTCCAGCACCGCCGGTGAAGGGGCCGGGGCGGCCGCGTTAATATCGACGATCTCGGCGTCCAGGGAGACATCAGGAATGATTACGCAGCGGCGGATCTCCTCCACCGTCTTTGAGGATGCGTAGTAGTAATCGACCGTGGGAAAGAAGTTGTCCTCGTAGAGGGCCTCAAAATCCGGGACGGTCCGCAGAATCGTCCCATCCCCCTTCAGGGCCGCGTAAACCTGTATGCCGCCTACCGTGTTCATCAGGCTGTTCTGATCGAATTTGACCGCGATCCGGTATATCGACAGCCCGCCTTCCACCGATTCCCGCAGTTCCCTTAGCTCGTCCTCCGTCAAAGCGCCGGCAGACGGCGCGGCCGCGGCGGGACTCGGAGCCGCGGGCGGGGAGGAGGGGGCGGGTTGGGGCGCCGCCTTTGCGGATCCGGCGGAACCTTTTCTGTTCTTCGCCCCCTCGGGCAGCAGGGCGGAAAGTTTACTTTCTATTTCAGAAGTATCTTCCTGATAAACCGCCCCTTCCATGCGCTTGCCAAGCATGGCCTTTATCACGTCGATGGCGGAAAGGAGTACATCCACCACATCTTCGGTGACCGAAAGCTGATCCGAACGAATAGCGTCCAGCACGTCTTCGACCAGGTGGGTAAAATGGGAGAGTTCCATCATTTCCACCGTGGCCGATCCGCCTTTTAAGGTATGGGCGGCCCGAAAAATCTCATCGACCGAATCCTTGTTGCCTCCTTCGTTTTCCAGGACCAAAATATTTTGTTCCAGGGTATCGACCTGCATCTGGGCTTCGCTAAAAAAATCTTTGAGGAGTTCCTCATTATTAGGGTCAAGGTAATCGCTCATTATATATCAATCATTTATCGAGAAGTAGGGTTAAGTCAAGCCATTGCCAAAGGAAAGCGGGGATTCCCGGTTCGAAGGACCCCGCGAATCACATGCGCCGGGCGCGTCCCCGGCCCCAGGGCCGGGCTGTCAGGGCAGGCCGCCGGGACGCTGCTTCCCGCGCAAGGTTTTTGGAGTTTCGCGGGGATCGCGAAACTCCGGGCCCGCCGGAGCAGTGCCGCAGGTTTTTGCGAAGCAAAAACCCCAGGCCCCCCAACGGCAGGGATGCCGTTGGGGGGCAGCGCAAGGGATAGGAGCGGAACAAAAACCCCCAGGGTTTTTGTTGGAGCGGATAGCCCGGTCCCCGGCGGAGCCGGGGATGCGCCCAACATACAGGCCCTATCCGGCGTTTCCAGGCCGGGAACCGCCTAAAGAACAGCGGCCCGGGGCTTCGTGGTTCGAAATGGGCTCTAAGGGGAAGAAAAAACCGCTTCCCCCTCGGGGATCCGCAGGGAAACCAGGTTCAAGGGGACGGTTTCGTTGGGTTCGGCGTCCTTTTTCAGGCTTACCTGGGTGTCCAATCCCAAGGCGGGGATAAGGATCTGGGTCCTGGGGCCTCTTTTTTCCAGCACCACCCCCTCCCAGGAGGAGCCGATCTTGTCTTCCAGATAGACCAGGGTCCAATAGGTTCGGGAGGCCCGTTCCGCCTGTACGGCGGCGGCCATGGCGGCCTCCCCCGCCCCCATCCGCAGGAGGACCTCGTCTTCGTCCAGGGGTTGGCGGCCCCGGAGCGCCGCCCGTATCTGCTGATGGGCCAGGAGGTCCGTATAACGGCGCAGGGGGCTGGTAACCTGGGTATAGACATCCAGACCCAGGCCCTGATGGAGGGCGGGTTTAAGCGAAAGGGTCCGGGGCCGCATGGATTTACGAAGCTGCCAGGAGCCCGCGTAGCCCGGCAGGGGCCGGGCGGGGAGTTCCCCTGTCTCCTGGCCCACATAGGGAAAGGGAAGGGCCCTTCCCAGCAATTCCCTGGCCCGGCGCTGGACCCACCAGGCGGCCCCCTCCCCCGCCAGGAGCATACATTCCCGGACCATCTCCGCCGATTTCCAGGGCTTTATGGGTTCCAGATGGACCCGCCCCTCCCGGACATAGATATGAAGCTCCGGGAAATCGATGGCGGCCGCCCCCGCGGCCAGACGGCGGGCCAAATTCCGTTCCCCCAGGGCGAAAAGGGCCCCCAGAATCCCGGCGCCGCTTTCCGGGGGGCCGCCTTCCAGGACCGCCTTGTCCGCGTCCTGGTAGCTGAGCCGGGTAACCTGAACCCAGGACGGCATAATATCCGCCTCCTCCAGGGAAGAATCCCCGTTCAGGACCATCCTGAAGGAAAGGGCGGGGGAGCGCCCGGAGAGGACGAAAAGGGGGAGGGATTCTTCGGCCAGCATCCGGCCGGTCCCCTCGGGAAGGTACAGGGTGGCCCCCCGGTCGCGGGCCTCCCGTTCCGGGGGATCGTTGAAACCGATTGAGGCGGCGGGATCCGCCACATGGACCCAGAGGATCGTCCGGCCCGAATCGGCACGCTCCAGGGAGACCGCATCGTCGGGATCCGTACTCCAGGGGCTGTCAATGGCGAAGGCGGAGAGGCCCGTCAAATCCAGCCGCTCCTCCTCCGGGGGCAGGGCCAGGACCGCATGGGGGGAAGAGAGGGAAAGGCCGAAACGCTGGGGGTGGGGATTCACCAGGAGGCTCCAGACCCCGGTTTCCAGGAGCAGCCGGTGGGCGGCGGCGGGGCTTTCCTCCAGCCCCGCTTCCCGCAGGGTCCGGCTTTTTTCGGTCCTGCCGTAAGCCAGGGCCTCCACATCCTGCAAGAAACGGCGGTCGGCATGCTCCAGGTTCCGGCCCTTGAGCCGTTCCAGAAAGGCCGCCCGCTCCCGGCTTTCCTCTTCCCTGCCGGCCCGTTTTTTCTCCTCCGCCTCCAGTTCCGCCGGGGGCCGGAGGCGGGGGGCCTCGGCGGTCCCGCAAAAGTAGCGCCCCTCCTTGACAAGCAGGAAGGCGCCCCAGGCGCTGGGGAGGCTGTAGTCCCCCCAGATCAGTTCCGCCAATTCCCGCAGGGAAAGGCCCTCCCCCCCGGCGGCGGACAAGAGCTCCCAGGCCTCCCGCACCGGAATGCCCGGCGCGGCGGCGGCGTCCAGGGCCGCTATATCCTGAATCCCGCAGGGGCCGGGGTGGATGAATTCCAGATCCTTTTCCCGAACTCTGAACTCAGCGGCCGCGTCCTTCCCGGCCCGGGGGGATCGATCCCCGGCGGATTCGGGAACCGCGATGACAAGCCTGTCCCCCTCCCTGGCCTTTACCAGGGCGGGGCGGTTTTTATAGGAAACAAGACTATTACCTGGTATCACGGGGGCAGTGTACGGGGTATAGGCCAATTCATCTACCCGTCGGAGGCGAGTTCCTTCTGTTCTTCCTGATCTTCCTGTATTCGAAGAAACTGATCGATGGCGTTCAGAATAAAGTCCTGGTACCGGGGTTCCAGATTAACAAAGAGGGCCAAAAGTTTCGTCAGCCGGGTGTCTTTCTTGGGAATAAACATGGCCCCCTCGCCGCTCTTCAGCCAGCAGGCGCTGACCCCGAAGGAATCGCAGAGCTGTTTGACGGTCCGGTCCTTCACCTCCCGCTCCCCGGTTTCCATGCTGGCGATCTGGCTCTGCGACACCGCGAGAACCGCGGCAAATTTCTTCTGCGTCAACGCAAGAGTCGTCCGCAGAATTCTTATCCGCTGATTGATGGTCGTCCCCGCCGCATCCTTCATACCATGTATGATAAAGTAGTTAAGGCCCCCCCCGCAATGGAGCCATTTCAAACAAAACAGGGAGGGCTTTCATATAAAAGCGTTTTGCGATTGACATTTATTACTCATGGATTATATTATCATTGCATAGTGATATTTTCCAAAAATTTGGACAGTCTTTAGACGGAGAATGTAGGGACCAGTCAAAGAAGACAGTTTCGCCGGAGGCTGGTAATGGTCTTTGCGTAAAAAATTTATGACCGACAAAGAGATGCTCGCACGCCTAAAGACCCAATTCAGCCGGCTTTCCCGGGAACGCCAGGCCGAAGTTTTAGGTATGGCGAAGGCATTCGCCTATGTGCAGCAAAGCGCCGGTTTCGATCTCCAATCCTTCATCGAAAAGATCCTGCAAGAAGACCAGACCCGGTCCGGCGAGGAAGAATAGCCCCTCCACACAGATCAGCGATCCCCGGTGTTATAAAATATAAGACAACGCCTGGGTTTTTGGGCGCATTTTTTTGCTTCGCAAAAAAACCGGGCTATCCGCTCTAACAAAAACCCTGCGGGTTTTTATTCCGCTCCTATCCCTTGCGCGGGCGCGGAAGCCATGCCGCACCGGCACGGCTTCCGCCTTCGCCGTGCCCCGCCCTTCCCGGCTTTCCACAGGGCCGCCGGGGGGGGGAGAAACGGGGACGCGGGTATGCTGGCATGATCGAGCCTTTCCTGTTAGACTGGACTCCCATGATTGTGATGAAATTCGGCGGCAGTTCCCTGGCCGACGCCGAGCGGATCCGCCGGGCGGTTGACATTGTCAAGGCCCAGATAGAAAGGCGTCCCGTGCTGGTGCTTTCCGCCATGGGGGACACCACGGATCACCTGCTGGAGGCCGCCGATCTGGCTCACCGCCGGGGGGAAGTTTCGATAAGCGGGGTCGAAGGGCTCCACATGAAGACCATCGAAGACCTGGCGCTTCCCGGGGCCGCGGAAGATGAAATCAGGCCCCTGCTGGAGGAACTCAAGACCCTTTTAACCGGCATTTCGTTGATTCGGGAGCTGACGGATCGCACCAGGGATTATCTTGTTTCCTTTGGAGAGCGGCTTTCCGTCCGGATCGCGGCGGCCTATCTGAGGGCCCAGGGGATCTCCGCCCGGGCCTTCGACGCCTGGCTGGTGGGTTTTATCTCCGATTCCCGATACACCGCGGCGGAGCTTGCCAGGGAAAGCTGGGAGCTGATCCCCCAAAAAATTGCCCCCCTGTTAAACGAGGGAATTCTGCCGGTGGTTACCGGTTTTATCGCCCGGGACCCCCGGGGGAATATCACCACCCTGGGGCGGGGGGGAAGCGATCTTTCAGCCACCATGATCGCCGCGGCCTGTAGGGCCGAGGAGGCCCAGGTCTGGAAAGACGTGGACGGCATCCTGACCGCGGATCCCCGGATCGTAAAAAACGCCAAGCCCGTGGAGGCGGTAACCTACGAGGAGGCGGCGGAACTGGCCTACTTCGGCGCCCAGGTGCTGCACCCCCGGGCCATGCAGCCTTGCATGAAAAGCGGGACCCCGGTGCTGGTAAAGAATTCCTACAACAGCGGGGCGCCGGGGACGAGGATTGTCCCGGTCCTGGAAAAGCGGAGCCTGCCGGTGCGGGCCATCACCTCCCGTAAAAACGTTACCCTGGTGGACATCGTTTCCACCCGGATGCTGGGGCAGTACGGCTTCCTGGCGGAGGTCTTTTCCGCCTTTGCCCGGCGGCATATCTCGGTGGACATGGTGGCCACCAGCGAGGTCTCCGTCAGCCTCACCCTGGACCCGGTGAACGATCTTTCCGCCCTGAAGGACGAATTGTCCAACATAGCCAGCGTGGAACTCCGGGCGGGGAAGGCCATCGTTACGATTGTGGGGAACGTTAAACGGTCCTCGGAAATTCTGGCCCGGGCCTTCCGGACCTGCGAATTCCTGGGGGTCCCGGTGCAGATGGTTTCCCAGGGCGCCAGCAAGGTGAACATCAGTTTCATTGTCGATGATACGGAGGCGGACGAGGTGGTAAGGGCCCTGCACATCGATTTTTTCGACAGCCTGGAACTTCCCCGGGGAGGAGGAGCATGAACATCGCCATTATCGGCTACGGCAGGATGGGAAAAATTATCGAGGCCCTGGCCCTGGAGCAGGGGGACCGGGTTGTCGCGGCGGTGGACCCCCTGTACGGGTGGAAAAAAACAATCTCCGGGGCGGCGGTGTACAGGGAAATCCCAAAACTGAAGGGGCCCGCCGCCGGCATAGACGCGGCCCTGGAATTCACCGGCCCCGCCGCGGCGGCGGCCAATCTCAAGGCCCTGGCGGAACGGGGAATCCCCACGGTATCGGGCAGCACGGGCTGGCTGGACAGGCTGGAGGAAATAAAGGAGGCGGTGCAGGCCGCCGGTTCTTCCCTGCTCTGGGCTTCCAACTTTTCCCTGGGGGTAAACCTTTTTTACCGAATCGCCGCCTTCACCGCCAAACTGCTGGACCCCTTTCCCGAATACGACGCGGCGGGCAGGGAGATCCACCACAACAAAAAGGCGGACAGCCCCTCCGGGACCGCCAGGACCCTGGCGGAACTGGTGGTGAAAAACATGGGCCGCAAAACCGCCCCGGTCTACGAGACCTTAAACCGGTCCGTTAAGCCGGAGGAACTGCACTACTCAAGCCTGCGGCTGGGGGCGACCCCCGGAGTCCACAGCCTTATCTTTGACTCCCCCGCGGATAGCATCGAGCTTACCCATACGGCCCGGAACCGGGAAGGTCTGGCCCGGGGGGCCCTGCTCGCGGCCCGCTGGCTCCTCCGCTGCCCCGGACCGGGACAGAAGGCGGGAAGCCCCCGGCCCGGGGTCTTTACCATGGACGACGTGCTGGCGGAAATTCTGGAAAATTCCGGCCCCTTGTCCCTTTAACGGGGCTGTTCGGGACATTCAGCTCCCGAACAACACCGCTTAAAAAAAGGCGGGAGGGGCACTGTAAGGCGGGTTCGCCCCGAAGGCGGAGGCATGAGGGGCGGCCTTAAAAAAACGATATAAGACGCTTAATAAAACGAAGAAAAACCTGGGTTTCCTCGGGAAACCCGCGTTTTTTGTACGGCTTGTTCAATAACCAGCCGGGTTATTGAACAAGTTCGATGTTTACGCGAACCGGAGAGGCAATGACGGTAAAACTGCGGGGGGCCTTTACGGCCCTTATTACCCCGATGAAGGATTCGGGGGAAGTGGATTACAGGGGCTGGGAACGGCTTCTGGACTATCAGGCGGAGGAGGGCATAGACGGAGTCCTTCCCCTGGGAACCACCGGGGAGACCCCTACCCTGGAGGAGGATGAGGAAGAAAAACTCATCAAGCTGGCGGTGAAAAAACTGAAGGGCCGCCTGCCCCTGATCGTCGGGACCGGGTCCAACGATACCAAACACATGGTCCTGTATACCAAACGGGCACGGGACCTGGGGGCCGACGCCGCCCTGGTGGTGACCCCCTACTACAACAAGCCCAACGACTCCGGCCTTATCCGCCATTTCGAGGCCGCCGGGGAGCTTGGCCTGCCCCTCCTTATTTACAATATCGCCGGCCGCACCGGGCGGAACATCCCGGCTGCCCTGATGGAAAGGCTTGCCCGGATTCCCAACATCCTGGGGGTCAAGGAGGCCAGCGGAGACCTGAACCAAATGGGGGACATCATCAGGAACATCAAGATTCCGGCCCAGGCGGAGGGCGGGGATTTTCTCGTCCTTTCCGGGGATGACGGCCTTACCCTGCCCCTGATGAGTCTGGGGGGGGACGGGGTGGTTTCGGTCGTCTCCAACCTGGTCCCCCGCCGGGTAAAGGCCCTCTGCGACGCCTGTCTGCGGGGCGGCTTTGAGGAGGCCCGGCGAATCCACTACGAACTCCTCCCCCTGATTAAGGCGGCCTTTATCGAGACCAGCCCGGTGCCGGTCAAGGCGGCCATGGCCTGGGCGGGGCTTCCCGCAGGGCCGGCCCGGCTTCCCCTGGGAAAACTGGAACCGAAAAACGAAGCCCCCCTGCGGGAGGTCCTGGAAGGGCTGGGGATACCCCCTGGCGGGGCGGGCAAAAACTAAAAGACGAAGGCCGCCTCAAAATCCTTGAGGCGGCCCCTTCACGCCGGCGAAAAAAACGGGCCCTTTCCGGGCCCGTTAAAACATCCGAATCTATAGGCCGGCTGCTATGCCGTAAAGGAGGGGAAACTCCGCCGGTAGTAGGCCAGCCGTTCCTCTATCTCCGCGGTGTCCACCGTACCGTCCTTGAGGAAGCGGCCCAGAGTCTCCCGGTTGGGAATACCGGTCCTCCCCCCCACAAACATGCACTTTATCGAAGAAACGGCGTTGGCGTAGCGGGCGCATTCCCGGTGGGGAAGCCCTTCCAGCATGGCGGCGATGTAGGCCCCATGGAAAACGTCCCCCGCGCCGGTGGTATCCTTTACCGGGACATCGAAGGTAGGAACCTGTATATGCTCCCCCTCTACCAGCCCCACGCAGCCCGCCGCCCCCCGGGTGACCCACACGACCTTGGGGCCCATGGCCCGGAGTTTTTCGATGTTTTCCCGGTACTCCGCATCCAGGGCCTCCCCTTCCTTCTTGGGGGCGTTCTTATCTTTCTTGAACATTCCGTTGTAGAACATATCCGACGCGATAAGAACATCCACATAGGGAATGAGTTTGACCCGTTCTTCGGTAAAGCCCCCGGCGTCCACCGTTACGGTGATCCCCTTTTTGCGGGCGAATTCCGCCGCCGCCAGGGACGCGGGATCCCCGGTCTCCAGGTGGAGGATCTTCGCCCCGGCGATATAATCCAGGTCCACATCCTCCGGCCGCAGGGGGGGCGTCGTACCCCGCTTCACGATGAACATCCGGGTTCCCAATTCCCGCTCCGATATGGCGATACTGTAGGGGCTCGAAGTCCCCGCCTCCCCCCTTATGATGTTGGAGGCGTCCACCCCGTTGTAGGTAAAATCCCGGATAAGGAAGTCCCCGGTGGAGTCCCCCCCTACCCGGCCAATCATCCCTGCCCTGGCCCCAAGACGGGCCGCCGCGACGATAGCGGTGGCGACATTGCCGCCCCCCTGGTGAAAAACTTCATCCGCCCGGACCCCGCTGTTTCCCTGGGGGACCCGGGGAACGTTAACCAACTGGTCCATGAAGGACGTGCCAATCCCGACCACATCTACCATATTTAAGCTCCGAAGGCTTTCAAATTTTTAAGACTCAAGGCGATTGCTTCATACCCAGGCCGCTGCACCCGATCCTGCTCTATGGCGCACCACCGGATTCCCTGGTCGCGGCATTCCTGGAGGATTCCCGGCCAGTTCAAATTCCCTTCCCCTATCTCCGCAAAGATCTTATGGGTGCATTCCAGGAAGGTATGATCCGAATACTGGTCGATGCCGTAATCCTTGAAGTGGACGATAAATATGCGGCCCTTGAGTTTCTTAAGCCAGCTGATCACATGGCCGCCCCCGGCCTGAAGCCAGTGGGTATCGGGCTCCAAATTGACATACCGTTCATCGGTCCCCTCGACTATCTGCTCCAGGATGGTCCTTCCCCCAATCCTGGAAAAGTCCACCGCGTGGTTGTGGTAGCTCAAATGAATTCCCTCGTCCTGGAAGATCTTCCCCGCGTTGTTAAGATTCTTGATGAATTTCTTAAGCTCCTCGGGATTCCCCAGCACCAGGTTCGGCATGCAGGAGACCATCACATTCTGGGCTCCCAGGGCTTTGCAGTCCGCGATCTTTTCTTTAAAGTCGTTTCCCGCAATCTCCGGGTGGCGGACCCCGCCGCCGGTAATCACCGCAAGGCCGACCTCTTCCATGAGGGCTTTAAATTCCTCCCGGCTAAAACCGGCGGGCACCGCGGTCTCTATGGCGTCGTAACCAATCTGCCGCACCCGGCTCATCATGGTGCGTACATCGTTTTTATACCCCAAATCCTCCGGCTTGGTCCGGTATTGGGCAAGGGCCATGGGGGCCAACGCAATATTCATAATTATTGCCTCCTGTGTGTTGTATACAGATTTTATACAGAACCCTATTTAAGCCCCAGCGCTTTCAGAGTCTTGAAAGACTGGGCGGCGCAATCGAAGGGATCCTCGCCGTAGGATCTATCCTGCTCCACAATATAGGTACGGATTCCTATTTCCCGGCCCTTTTCGATGATAAGCGGCCAGGGCAGATTACCGTCTCCAATCTGGGAAAACTGCTTGTTGGTTTCCCCAATGCCGGTTTCGTAATTAGCCGGAGCGATGCGGTAATCCTTGACGTGGAGATTCTTAATCCGCCCCCGGCATTTCTCCATCCATTCCAAAATGTCCGCCCCCCCGGACTGAAGCCAGTGGGTGTCCAAAAGGAAACGCACCGCCGTGGGATCGAAATTTTCGAAGAGCAGATCGATGCCCCGCTTGCCGTTGCTGAAGCGGCGGAATTCCTGGGCGTGGTTATGGTAGGAAAGGTATATCCCCTCTTTGATGAAGACCTTGGCGGCGGCGTTAATCATGTCAATCGCCCGCATGTAACCGTCATAGTCCGCCCGGTTTTCCGTGGGCATGGTTCCAAGCATCACCTCGTCGCACTCGAAGATATGGGCGGCCTTGATAACGCGGCTGGGGTTGTCCTGAATGGCCCCCAAACCGCCGCCCAGGCAGCTCATTTCCATGTCCAGATCGTCCAGCATCTTCTTATGATCCTGGTCGTCCAGGCCCTCGTGGATACCGGATTGGACCGATTGGTACCCGATTTCCCGCAGCTTTTTCAGCTTTTCCCCATAGGGGAGGGGCGATGAAGCGACCGTGAACAAGATGATGGAAAGATCGTGCTTCTTTACGATTTCGTTGCTCATGATATATCCTCCTCATTACCGCAGTAACCTGCGGGTAATTGCAAAGCCAGGAACCCCGCGGCGGATCAGCGGGCGGGGGGGAGTTTTTTGTTCAAAACTCTGATTCCAAAAAACAGGGTGAAGGCGAAAAAAATCAAGGCAAACACCAGGACGCCGCTGACGATGAAATAAAAGCGGTGGATTCCTACCAGTACGATGAGGGCGCCCCCCACCAGGTTGCCGATGATGGCGGCGGTGGCTCCCAGGGCGCCGTTCATTGTTTGGGCGGTGGAGGTAAGTTCCGGGGGGGACAGGGAGTAGAGGTAATTGGCGGAACTGCCGATTAAAAGGCCGCCCCCGAGTCCCTGAAAAACCTGGATAAGCACGATATGGGTCATGCTGGCGGCGTTGGCGTAGAGCAGGGCCTCCGTAGCGTATAGGGCCGCCGCGGCGGCGAGCATGACGGGCAGGGGGAAAAATTTACGGAGGCTCCGCATGAGAAAGAGGGACGGCACTTCCAGCAGGGCCTTAAAGCCGGTGATAAGGCCGTAGCGGGCCGATTCCCCCCCCACGCTTTCCATAAGGTAGGGCATAAAGGCGTTGGAAGTGGTATTGGGCAGGTAGATGAACAGGGCGAAAATAAGGAAGGTGATAAAATAGTAATTCTTAAAGAGTCTGCCAAAGCCCATCTGCCGAAAAGTCAGGGCCCTGCGCTGTCCGGCGGCGGCGATTGCGTCAGGGTCCCGGAAATTCCACATGAGGATAATAAAGGGAAGGCAGCCGGCCCCATAGACGTAAAAGGCGGTCTCCACTCCGGCGGCGGGCAGAAGGAAGGAGAAACCCATGCTGGCGATGGTATAACTGATGGAACCCCAAAGCCGGATATTGCCGTAGGTTAAGCCGTCCCGGTCGCAGCGCTGGATAATATACGAATCGACCAGGGAAGGGTGGGGATTGCGAAAGAAGCAGCCCAGGGGGGCGACAATAAACAGCAGGGACAGGGGGCCCAAAAAAATCTTGAGGGACAGGGGGACGAGCATCCACAGGGGAATGCCGACGCACATGGTGGCAAGGATAACTTTTCTAATGGAACGAAATTTATCAGCCATCATGCCCCAAAAGGGGGTGGCCGCAATGGTGATCGCCGAATTAACGGCGTTGATGATCCCCACCCTGGCGGCGGAGTATCCATGCTTCTGAAGCAGCACCGTAAAGTAGGCGCAGGCAGCGGTGCCGAACCAGTATGAAAACGATATGGATGACAACCTAAGGTAAGCAGGCTTCATACTATACCGGAGATAAACTCCACCATTATGGGGGGCAGTATAAACCTGTCCCTTTTTCTTGTCCACCGCTTTCGGGCGCAAGGGTTCCAATGTCAAAACAAAGGGGCGCGGTTTACCGCCGCGGTCCGCGGAGGGCGCGGCCCAGCCGGGCCGGCGGAGGGCGGCCGGATCCGCCAGGAGGCTTTGCGCGGGCGGGCCGGCGCCGCGAAGGCGGAAAAGGGCGGGAAGGCCAAGGCGGAACGCCGCCGGTTTTGGTTTTTGGCGGAGTTCCGCAGAGCGAAATTCCCGGCCGGCAGGAGGCCGGCCGTTTCTGTTCCGGGATTTTGCGCGCGGAGCGCGGCGGCTCCAAAGGCGAAAAACGGCAGGGACGCCGCCGGCAGGGAGGCCGGCTGTTTCCAATGCTGGAGTTGCTGCGCTTTGCGCAGCAACTCCGAAAGGCGAACATCCGCAGGGACGCGGATGTTCGTCCGCGCAAGGGATAGGAGGGGTGCGGAGCAGCCACGCCGCAGGCGGGGCCGGAGCGATAGCGGAGCCCCGGATAGCCCGGTTTTTTGCGGCTTTGCCGCAAAAAATGCGCCCAATAGGACTGTCCGATGAGACTGGACGCCAGCCTTTTCTAAATTGAGAATTGCCGGTTACAATACGGGGGGAGGATCGAAATGGCAAAAATACCGGTGGGCGTGTTAGGCGCTACAGGCATGGTGGGGCAGCAGTACCTGGCCCTGCTGGCGAATCATCCCTGGTTCGAAGTCCGCTATGTGGCGGCCTCTCCCCGGAGCGCCGGGAAAAAATATAAAGACGCCGTAGCCGGGCGCTGGAATGCCGGCGGGGGGGAACCCGGTCCGGGGGTGTGGGATCTGACGGTGGGGGACGCCAACGATCTGTCCCAGGCCAAAAGCCAGGCCGGGGCGGGGAACTGCGCCTTCCTTTTCTCGGCCCTGGAAATGGGGAAGGAGGAGATCCGCGATCTGGAGGAGCGCTACGCGGCCGCGGGGTTCCCGGTGATTTCCAACGCCGCCGCCCATCGCTGGACCGCCGATGTACCCATGCTTATTGCCGAGGTGAATCCCGGCCACACGGATATTATTCCCTTCCAGAAAAAACGGCGGGGTTGGGACCGGGGCTTTATCGCGGTAAAGCCCAACTGTTCCATCCAGAGCTACACTACCCCGGTCTACGCCCTTATGCGGGCGGGCTATGAGATCACGCGGATCATCGTCTCGACCCTCCAGGCGGTGTCGGGGGCGGGGTATCCCGGGCCGGCCAGCCTGGATATGGTGGATAACATTGTCCCCTATATCGGCGGGGAGGAGGAGAAGTCGGAGCAGGAACCCCTGAAGATTCTGGGGGACCTCCGGGAAGGGGCCCTCGTCAAAAGGGAACTGCCCAGGATCGCGGCCCACTGCAACCGGGTCGCCGTGGTGGACGGCCATACCGCCTGCGTAAGCCTGGAATTTGGGGAGAAGAAGCCCGGCATAGACGAGGTAAAGCGGATATGGACGGAATTCCGCTCCCTGCCCCAGGAACTTAACCTTCCCCTGGCCCCCCTGCGGCCCATCATTGTCCGGGAGGAGGAGGACCGGCCCCAGCCCCGGAAAGACCGGAACGCGGACAAGGGCATGGCGGTGACGGTAGGCCGGATCCGGCCCTGCCCTGTTTTTGATCTCCGTTTTGTGGGGCTTTCCCACAACACCGTCCGGGGCGCCGCCGGGGGGGGGATCCTCAACGCGGAACTGTTGAAACACCAGGGCTACATCAGTTAAGCAGCTCCAGGGCGCCGTCCCGAAGGGCCCATTCCGTATGGGTTAAGCCGGAGAGGAAGGATTCGTCGTGGCTTACCAGGAGCAGGGCGCAGGAAACCTGGGCCAGGGTTTCTTCCAGAAGCCGGACGGACCGCAGATCCAGGTGGTTGGTCGGTTCGTCCATGGCGATCAGGGCGGGGCCGCTGAAGACTCCCCGGGCGATGAGGAGTTTCCGGGTCTCCCCCGGACTGGGCTGCCGGGACTGGAGCAGCAGCCGGGGGTCCGATCCCAGCCGGGAAAAGCGGGAAAGTATTTCCCCCCGGTTCTTTTCGCTTTCCCCCTCCAGCTCCCTGAGCGCATCCTCCCCTTCCCGGGCGCTTATCTCCTGGGGGATGTAGAGGACCCGCAGCCGGGAAGGGAGGCGCCCCAGGATATGGCGCAGCAGGGTCGATTTCCCGGCCCCGTTCGGTCCGGTCAGGGCGATTCGCCCGTCGGGGGGGATCAGAAGTTCGGGGAAGGAGAGGAACCGGCCTCCCCCCAGGGGGATGCTTCCCGGGGGGAGGAGGCAGAGCCGGTCCATCTTCGCCCGGAAGGTTTCCAGGCTTATCCCCTCCTTGCGCTCCCGGGGGGCGGAGATTTTTTCTATCCGATCATCCAGCCGGTCCAGGCGTTTTTCCATGCGTTTATACTGATCCGCCCCGGTCCTGTCCTTGCCGGAAAGACGGGCCAGGTTGATCTTCCCCCTGCCGGCGCTGTCCTTTGGGTCCAGATGTTTCTTGGAGAAACGGTTTTTGGAGCCCTCCACCACCCGCCGCCGGGAGTCGGCCTCCGCGGAGAGCCGTTCCCGCTCGCCGAAAAGCTGTTTCCGCAGACGCCGGGCCTCCAGGGCTTCGCGCTCCTCCTCGGCAAGCCCGTGGGAAAGGCCGCCGGGCCGGAGGATCCCCCTTCCCTGGCGGATAAAAAGGCAGGCGCCGCAGAGATTGTCCAGGAGGCCGCGGTCGTGGCTTACCAGCAGCCCGACGCCGGAGTAGGACTCCAGGGCGGCGGCGATGAGCGCCCGGGTATCCCGGTCCAGGTGGTTGGTCGGTTCGTCCACCGCCAGCAGCTCCGGCTGCCGCCAAAGGGCGATTCCCAACTGCAGCCGCTTGCGCTCCCCGTGGCTCAGAGTCTCCCAGCGGTAGGGCCAATCGGCCCCTATCCCCAACCGGGACATGAGCCGCCCCGCCCCGCGGTCGTAGAAAAAATCTTCCCACTGGGCAGGCAGGTCGTCGGTGCGCTGGGGGCAGTAAAGCCCGCCGCCGCCGGAAATTTTGCCCCCCTGGGCCTCCAGAAGCCCCGCGGCAAGCAGGAGAAAGGTGGTTTTTCCCGCGCCGTTGTCGCCGGCAACGCCGGTCCAGCCGGGGGAGAACTCCGCCGAAAGCCCCGCCAGCACCGGGGCGGCGGATGAAGGATAGGAAAAGTAAACGGATGTAAAAGATAGGGCCATGGGACCTCCGCTATCGCGGCGCAGCCCGGCTTACACGGCAGGCGAAGATTTAAACCGGGATGTAGGGAACAATACAGAGGCCGCGCCGCACGGGGAAATTTCGGCTCCCCCGTTTCCAGCCAGACTGTATTATTCTCTGTACATGCCGGTCCCCCGCCCGCCGGGCTTTCCCGCCGCGTCCGCCTTGGGAGGCCCTAAAAATCGCTAAATGATGAAGATAATCGTCAAATTGAAGGAATCAATCCAACGGAATCGTTGTAACCGGAGGACGGCGTTCTGTCAAGGGACCGCGCGGCGATTCCCAGGGCAACCGCATTATAAAACCGCTCAAGAAAAAGGAGAACATGACGACAGGGAGGGGAGGGAGGGGAATCATGGATATCCGAACCAGTCTGTCAATTATCCCGGACCCGCGGATTGAGCGGTGTAAAAAGCATCT
>JAIRSD010000095.1 GCA_031255615.1 Treponema sp.
AGAAAAAGGGCGGTATGTAGGAATTGACCTAGGGAAGCGGACCTGGGAGACGGCGGTAATCAGCCGGAGCGGGAAGTTCAAAAGGAACGAACAGGGGGACGCGGAGGTAGAGGAAAAGACGAGGCGGTACCGTGGAGTAACGACGGTGGAGGGACGGCTGAAGCTGTATGAGAAGCTGGATGCGGGGGACAAGGCGGTGTTGGAGGCGGGGAATCCGGCGTTCATCATGGCGAAGGAGATAGAGAAGGCGGTGGGGTGCAGGGTGCGGGTATTGAACCCGCATTATAAGCCTCAATAACTACTTCCGCTCCCTTGTTTACCCGGAACCGGATATGGGGGTAAATGGTGGTAACATCAAGACCTAATCCCTTGTCAATTCCGGGCAATTTTTTTCCACGCCGGGAATCGCCCCGCTGGATACCGCCGGGGATCGGCCTATCGCAGCAGGAGGAGCCGTTCCGGGGGGGCGCGGAGGTAGGGAGGCGGGCCGGGGAGATTGAGGTACCGGGAATACTTCCACCACAGGCCGCGGGGGCCGGTTCCGCCGGATTCTCCGGTCCCGTTCCGCAGGGGGGAATCGGCGGCCTCCGCATTGGCAAAGAGGACCGCCTCCTCGAAGGGTTCCGCTGAACGGTCCAGGACCTTAATCCGTATAAGGTTGCCGCCGGCCCCTTCGCCGCCGGAAAAAACCGGCACAAAGTCGTGGGCCCGGATCCCCACATGGGTGGCATCCCTTTCCACGGCGCGCGCGGTCCGCAGGGACAGGCCCCAGTCCAGGGCGTAGATTTCCCGGTCCCCGGCGATTCGGATGGGGCTGATGTTCCTGCAGCCCGTAAGCCGGGCCGCCGCCGTAAGGCCGGGGTTTTCGAATATTTCTTTGGCGCCCCCTTTTTTCAATACCCTGCCGCCGTCCATCAGCAGCAATTCTCCGCACAGTTTGTAAACCTCATCCCGGCTGTGGGTCACCAGGATCGAATCGCCGCGATCTTTCAGGAGTTCCCGGATCCACATCTGCATCCGCTCCCTCAGATTCGCGTCCAGGGCGGAAAAGGGCTCGTCCAGGAGCAGGGCCGCCGGATCCCCGATGAGCATCCGCGCCAGGGCGGCCCGCTGCTGCTGCCCCCCGGAAAGCCGGGCGGGGCAGCGGTCTTCCAGCCCCTGAAGCCCGAACTGGTCTATCCAGGCCAGGACCTTCCGTTTCTTGTCTGCCCCCCTCTCCCTGCCGGGAAGTCCGGCGGCGATGTTTTCCAGCACCGTCATCCGGGGGAAAAGGGCGTAGTTCTGAAACAGATAGCCCACCCGCCGTGCCTGGGGCCGCAGGTTTATCTTCCGCGCCGAATCGAAAAGAACCCGTCCGTTTACGGCGATGCGCCCCTCGTCGGGGGTTTCGATTCCCGCGATGCACTTAAGGGTCATGCTTTTCCCGCAGCCCGAGGCCCCCAGAATACCCAGGCAGGGGGAATCCCCCTCCCCGGAACTTTCGAATTCCATTTCCAGGGTGAAGCTCCGGGAAAGCCGTTTGCGGATGGATACGCTGATGCTCACCGGAATCCCTTCTCCAGGGCGGCGGCATAGTTCATCAGGGCTACCACGATAAAGGACGCCAGCAGAATGACCAGGACATAGTTGTAGGCTTCGTCCATGTCCCCCGCGGCGACCGCCGAGTAGATCGCCAGGGGCAGGGTCCGGGTTTTACCCGCGATATTCCCGGCAATCATGGCGGTGGCCCCAAATTCCCCCAGCCCCCGGGCGAAGGCCAGGATCGCCCCGGCGGCGATCCCCGGCATGGCGGTGGGGAGCATGACCCGGAAAAAGACGGCCCGATCCGGCATGCCCAGGGTCCGGGCGGCGTAGACAAGATTCGGGTCAACCTGTTCCAGGGCCCCCCGGGCGGAACGGTACATCAGGGGAAAGGAAATCGCCGCGGCGGCCAACACCGTGGCGGGCCAGGAAAAGGCGATCCGCAGGCCGAACAGGTCCAGAAAGAATTTTCCCACCGGCCCCCGGACCCCAAAGATGTAGAGCAAGAAAAAGCCCGCCACCGTGGGGGGCAGCACCAGGGGCAGGGTAAGGAGGGCGTCCAGGATTATCTTCCAGACCCGGCTCCTGACCCGGACGACCAGGGCCGCGGCCAAAAGCCCGGTAAAGAAGGTTATCAGGATAGCGGCGGCGGCGGTCCTTAGGGAGATAAGGATCGGCGAAATGTCCATGATGTATCTATACCTGTGTATCTATCGCAGGCATCGGGCCGCGGGACCCTTATTGGGCCGCGGCGAAGCCGTAGCTTTCAAAAACCGCCAGCCCCCGGGGGGAGGCAAGGAAGTCGATAAAGAGCCGGGCCTCCTCCGGGTGGGAGGAAGCGGCGGTCGGCGCCACCGGGTAAAGAACCGGCCTGGCCAGGGTCCCCGCGGGGGCCTCCGCCAGCACTTCGACCTTGGAGGTGGAAGCCGCGTCAGTGGCGTAGACCACCCCCACCTCGGCGCTGGCCTCTCCCACCCAGTTCAACACCTCGGTTACGTTGGTGCCCAGGCTGGCCTTTGCCCTGACCGCGTCCCAGATTCCCAGGTTGCTAAAGATCTCCTGGGCATACTGGCCCGCCGGTACGCTGGCCGGGTCCCCCAGGG
>JAIRSD010000251.1 GCA_031255615.1 Treponema sp.
TCGGGGCCGGCCTTTGTGTATCTGTTTATCGAAGCCCTGGCGGACGGCGGGGTAAGGGCCGGGCTGCCCCGGGACAAGGCCCTGGCTTACGCCGCCCAGACCGTGCTGGGGGCCGCCGCTATGGTCCGGGAGACCGGCAGGCATCCGGGGGAATTGAAGGACATGGTCTGCTCCCCCGGAGGCACCACGATTGCCGGGGTCGCCGCGCTGGAACGGGCCGGGTTCCGGGGGGCCGTGATGGACGCGGTGGAGGCGGCCTGGCGGCGGGCAACGGAGCTGGGGGGAAAGGCCTGAGCCCCGGGGCGGACAAGGCAGCCGAAACATGGAAGAAATTTACCACGAGGGCGAGGAAGGCGCACGAAGGGCGCGGATTTGAAGCGCATATTCATTCCTTCGTGTTCCTGGCGAGCCGCAGCTCGCCCCGGTGCGCCTTTGTGGTTAACATTCCTGTTCCCGGTTTTTTCGCTCATCCGGTGGTGTAGTGTAATCAATGCGCCAAGTTCTTCATTTAGACAACTGGAGAAATAAAAATGAAAAAAAAGCGCGTTGCGAAAGGATGAAGGCATGGAAATATTGGACCTGTTCAATAACTGAAGTTTCCGAATAACTCTCCTGTTCATTTCATAATATGTCCCTTCTGAAATTTTCC
The DNA here is from genome assembly GCA_031255615.1 of Treponema sp. Next base: position 650 of record JAIRSD010000251.1, read on the forward strand.
CATAAACCCGTTGACTGGACGGGGGCCCTGGGCACGGGACGCAGAGAGGCTGATTGCGCGAAATGCGCTGCCCTGATAATTTTTGCCGATATTTTATCCATTGACATGGCCAAAACAGCCTGTTACGATCAAAATATGAGGATAAATACTATCATACAGGGTGATTGCATTGAAGAACTGAAGAAGTTTTCCGATAGCTCCATTGACTTGATTTTTGCCGATCCGCCCTATAATATGCAATTAAAAAACGATTTGTATAGACCGGACAACACAAAAGTTGATGGCGTTGACGACGCATGGGACAAATTTTCCTCGTTTAATGAATATGATGATTTTTGCACCGCATGGCTTAAAGAATGCAGGCGCATATTAAAAGATACGGGTTCGATATGGGTAATCGGCAGCTACCATAATATTTTTCGCATCGGCAGTATAATGCTTAATCTGGGGTTTTGGATTTTGAACGATGTAACATGGTATAAAACAAATCCCATGCCCAATTTTCTTGGTACCCGTTTTACGAACGCGACCGAAACGCTTGTCTGGTGTTCAAAGGGCGAGCATTATAAAAAATACACATTCAATCACAACATGATGAAAAGATATAACGGCGGCAAGCAAATGGCGTCGGTATGGCAGATAGGTTTGTGCATTGGGGATGAACGGCTGAAAGGATCCGATGGCAAAAAGGCCCATTCGACGCAAAAACCGGAAGAATTGCTTAAAAGGGTAATCCTCTCGACCACTAAACAAGACGATATTGTCCTTGATCCGTTTTTCGGGACGGGAACGGCCGGCGCCGTCGCAAAAAAATTAAAACGAAATTTTATCGGCATTGAAAAAGAGGCGGCATATATATCCCTTGCGAAAAAAAGAATTGACGCAATAAATGTATTTTTTCCGGAGGCTGATTGGCGGGAAGAGGAAAAAGCGAAACAAAGCAGAGTGCCTTTTGAAACTTTATTGAGGGAACAATTCATAAAAGCCGGCGATCCGCTCTATGCCCGCAAAACATATAATGCCACCGCTTTTGTATTGGCGGATGGAAAGCTGGAATACAAGGATCAAAAAGGATCTATCCACAGAATCGGGGCGATAATACAGCAAACACATTCTTGCAACGGATGGAAATTTTGGCATGTCATGCGGGGGGATAAGTCTGTTTTAATTGATGATTTACGAAATGAATATTTGCGGAAAAAACAGGGGCTATGACATTGGATTGTCCGGAAAATGTTTGTGAACGGGTCTCTGTTTTACCGGCGGAATAAATCCGCGCGGCAATTCCCGGATGCGGAACCAAAACGCCTTCGCGTTTTGGCCTTGGGTTTCGCGATGGAGCGCGAAACCCCGCACGGCGGGCAACATGAGGCGAAAACGGCAGGGATGCCGCTGCTTTAGGCCGGCATGGAAGCCGGCTGTTTCCAGTCCCAGGGGTTTTGCGAAGCAAAACCCCTGGCCGAAAATCCGCATGGATGCGGATTTTCGGAAGGCGGAAGCCGCGGCGCGGCTTCCGCCCGCGCAAGGGATAGGAAGGGTGCGGAGCAGCCACGCCGCAGGCGGGGCCGGAGCGAAGCGGAGCCCTGGATAGCCCGGTCCCCGCCGCAGGCGGGGATGCGCCCAAAAGAAAATTGGCACGGGGCTTATCCTGTTTTTGAAACCGATCATTGTTGTGCGGCGGGGTTTTCAGCGGGGCGGGTCCGGGTTGGGAACTTTCGATTGGTAAACCCGCACATAGTCGATTTCCATGACCGCCTCCCGGAGGGCGGGATCGACGCCGTGTTGTCCGCCCCAGGAACCGCCGATGGCGACGTTTAGAACCAGGTGGAAGGGTTTGTCGAAGGGCCACTCCGCCGGGTTTTTTCCCGTGGGCTCGAACTGGAAAAAGGGTTCGCCGTCGATGCTCCACTGGATGCGGTCCTTGTCCCAGGTCATGCCGTATATGTGGAACCGCTCGGCGGCCTTTTCGATGGGGGCGGATTTTGTTTTTTGCGTATTGATGCGGTGGTTAAAAGCGCCGGTATGGGCGGTGGTGTGGATCCTGTTGGGGTCGAAGCCTACATGCTCCATAATGTCTATCTCCCCGGAGTTGGGCCAGGGGCCGTAGGCATCCGCGCTGGGGAGCATCCAAATTGCCGGCCATGTTCCTGTTCCTGCCGGGAGTTTGGCCCTGATTTCGAAATACCCATAGGTCCAATCGGCCTTCCCCTTTGTCTTGAGCCGGGCGCTGGTCCAGCGGCCGTTTTCGTTCCGGGCGGCGATATGGAGGGAACCGCCGCGGACGTAGGAGTTGCTGCGGCTGTCGGTATAGTGCTGGATTTCATTGTTCCCCCAGCCGCGGCCGCCGAGGTCGAAGTCCCATTTATCGGGGTCCGGGGCCCCGCCGCCGTTGAACTCATCGGCCCAGACCAGTTTCATGCCGGGGGGCGCGGCGGAGGAAGCCGCCCCGCAGCCGGAAAGCTGGACCGACATGCCCAGAAGGACCGGCAGGGTCAGGGGGATGCGGATGCTCCGGGGGAAAAAACATTGTCCCAAGTCATTCATAAAAACCTCTTTCCCAGTTTTTTTCCATCCGAACCGCGGTACGGATTGCGGCGGTGTTTCAGGTAGCTTTGGTAGGCGGCGCTGCTTTTGTAATAGCCGTCCAGCCCTTTGAAGGACGAGGATTCGTCGCAGCGGTACAGTTCCATGAGGGTAGAAAAAAGGGGGGCCTCCATGATCTCCTGGGTGCGGATAAGGGGAAGCCGGGGCATGGCGGCGGGGAGCATGTGGTTTTTTACGAGCCACGCCACGTCGGCGATCATGGCGGGGGCAAAGCCCAGTCTGTCCAGGAAGCGGCGGGCCTGGATTGCGCCCAGTTCGGCGTGGCCCCGGAAACGCTGGCCGCCGGAGGATTCCGAAAGGGGCTTGCCCGAATCGTGGAGGAGAAGGGCCAGGGAAAGGCGGAGGTCGTAGCCGCCGCGGGGGCTGCCCTTGCGGTGGCGGAAAGTTTCCAGGGTATGCTTCCACACATTTCCTTCGGGGTGGAATTCCTTGGAGTGATCCACGTCGTCCAGGATGGACAGTTCCGGCCAGCACCTTTCTACGATGCCGGTCAGTTTTAAGAATTCAAAGCCCAGGTCGGGGCGGGGCGAATCCAGCAGCCCGGTAAGAAGCATCCGCTGTTCCGCCGGGCCGGGGAGGGGAGCGGCGGGCAGTTCCCGGATAAGGGCGGCGATTTCTCCCATTTTCGGCTCCCGTAGCTGAGGGCGGGGCGGGAAGGAATCGCGGTTGGAAGCGGTGCGGGGGATGCCAGGGCCGGCGCTAAAACTTACCCCAGGGCCGCCGCCGCTGCTCAAAAGGGATCCGCCGTAACGGGCCAGAATTTGGGCCCCCTCCACGGCGGCCTGCGGCCAGTCCCGGGCCTGATCGAAGCCGTCCCACCAGGGCGGACTCCCGCTGCCGGAATCTTCCGCCCCGCCCTCCTGAGATTCGGGGGTTCCGGGCCGGCGGGGACTCCCCGTTTCGCGGAATTCCCGGCGGAACCGGCGGAGGAGGGGATAAAACCCCCAGGGATCGTAAAAACGGCCGCTCGCCCAATCCTGGGCAAAGTGGAGGATCCGGTAGGCCGGTTTTTCCGCGGCGCCGCTGTCGGGGCAGCGGAATAGGTAGTCCCTGCCTTCCCACGTTACCGCCGCGTCCGCCATTGCCGCGCCGGGGAACCGGAGTTCCTCGAACAGGCGGGCTAGGGAGGAGAGGGGGGCGTCCGTATCCGCCAGTACGAAGGACAGGGTATCCCAGCCCAGGTAACGATCTATGGCGCTAAAAGCCCGGAGATGGACCTCATAGCCCCGGGAAACCAGGAGATCCAGGGGTCCGCCCTCCTGCCGGGTAGTGCGCCGGGCGTCCAATCCGGGAAACTGCCCTTGTTTCATCCCTTGACCCCCATCTATCAGCAATGCTCATTTGAGAAAATCCCGCATACCGAATGTATACCGGGCGCGTTTTTGCGGCTCCCCCGCAAAAAACCGGGCTATCAGGGCCCCGCTTCACTCCGGCCCCGGCGCAGCACGGCATCATAGATGCCTCGCCGTAAATGCCACAACAGTAACATTGCGGCATCTATGGCGGCAGACCCCGATATGAGAGGGGCCGGGCGTACAAACCAAGAACCGCCGCCCGTCATACCTCCGATAGTGCTTTAATAAGACTGTCCAGGCTATATCCGGAGGCTTCTTCCGCCTTGACCAGGGCCCGGTGAAGGGCGGCGATACAGGCGGCCCGGCCCCCCATGGCGGAAGCCGCGGAGGCAAAGGCCTGCCCCAAGGCCCCCTCGTCCTCGGCAAGTAAGAACAGGGAGGCATAGTTCAGGGTTTCCTCAAAGGCTTCCTTGTTGAACCAGGTCACCTCGTTAAAGCGGTTTACTCCCAAAAGCCGGCGGAAATCCTCCGCCTCCCGGTTGGCGGCCACCAGGGCCCCAATCCGGGCCTCCAGGCCGGCGGCCTCCGCGCCTGGAGCGGCGACAGCGGCGGGGATCGCCGCCGCCCTGGTTTTGGTCTTCCGGGCGCCGGACCCGCCGGCCTTTTTCCCCGTGACCGCCCCCGGTCCGGCAACGGTGGTCCGGCGAAGGACCGCCCGCATGATCTCCACCGCCCGCCGGACCTCCTCGCCCTTATACCCCAGGCCTTGCAAACATTCCCGGAGCTTCCGGTCCA
>JAIRSD010000100.1 GCA_031255615.1 Treponema sp.
CCCCCTATATGGGGATGGATTCCATCGAGCCCTGGGTCTCCTGTGCCGAAAGCGCCGGGAAGGGCGCATTTGTGTTGATGCGTACCAGCAACCAGGGGATGCGGGACTTTGAATACCTGGCCGTACAGGGGGACGGCCCCGCCGGAACGCCGCCCCGCCGGCTTTACGACGCGGTGGGGGACAAACTCAGCGCCCTGGCGGAGGCCCATAAGGGCAGGCACGGTTACGGCGCCTTTGGGGTGGTGGTGGGCTGCACCGAGAGGGAAGAGGCGGCGGCGATCCGCGCCCGCCGGGGGAACCTCTTTTTCCTGATCCCCGGCTACGGCGCCCAGGGCGGCGCGGCGGAGGATGCCGCCCTGCTGCTGCGGGAAGGCAACGGCGGGGTGGTGAACGCCTCCCGGTCCATCCTGCGGGCCTGGACCGGGGCCTGCGCTTCCTCCGGGCTCCCCCCGGAGGAAGCGTACAACCGATTGGCCGCGGAGGCGTCCCGCCGGGCCCTTATCGATATCCGGGACGCCATTAAAAAAGCCGCCGCGCCGGCCTCCTGATGACCGGGCCGCTTTTATTTTTACTCGCAGCGGGGTCCCACACCTCGCCGCTTTTGCGGCGGGGAGGTTCATAAATTTCCGCCCGTATTGCATGTATTAGAGTTGTTCAGAAACTTCAGTTTCTGAACAACAACCGATAAGGAGATCGGTTCATTCATCATTCTCAATTACCTCCGTTAGTTGTTTGGGTGCCTGTTGCTGGCGGAAGTTTCCGCCAGCAATTCTCATACAACAATTCTCATATATCCTTAATAGCAAACAGCATAACATGATCTTTATTTTTATCCGGTGAAACGCCCTGGGGTTTTGCGAAGCAAAACCCCAGGGATTGGAAAACAAAAAGGCGCGGATCATGGGGCGTTTTACAAGACAGCCGGCATTGCGAGGAGCAAAGCGGTGAAGCAATCCGGGCGGGGCGGCCCCTGTGCCGGATTGATCCGCCCGGCAATTTGCCGTTCGCTCGCAATGACGATGCCCTATCCTGCCGGGGCGGCGGCATTTGCTTTCCGAACAGGACGGTGTTGTTGGGGGAATCCCGCGCCTTGTTCCCTGCTCCTATCCGTGTTAGAGTAGGTCCATGAAGGCTGCCGTTATTTTCGGTTCCAGGTCCGACCAGGCGGTGATGGGGAAGGCCGCGGCGGTGCTGCGGGAATTCGGCGTGGCGTATAGCGCCCATATTCTTTCCGTCCATCGTCTGCCTGAGCTGCTGGATGAGACCCTGGCGCGGCTGGAGGACGAGGGGGCGGAGCTTATCATCGCCGGGGCGGGTATGGCGGCCCATTTGCCGGGGGTTATCGCGGGGCGGACTCTGCTCCCTGTTATCGGGGTGCCGATTAGTTCCGGCGGCCTGGGGGGGCTTGACGCGCTGCTTTCCATGGTGCAGATGCCCCGGCCTGTTCCGGTTGCCACGGTGGGGCTGGACAACGCCGCGAATGCCGGGTATCTGGCGGTGGAGATTCTTTCCTTGAAGTATCCCGAGCTTAAGTTGAAGCTGCGGGAATTCCGCGAAAACATGAAGAAAGAGCTCGTCCGTGAGAGCGAAGGAGTGGAGCTGTGAGCGAAGGGGCTGGCCGGGGGCCAAGCGGGGCCGCGAAGGGGGCCGATTCGCGGATTGCGAAGCGGAAGATTCGGTCCGGGGACGCTGAACGGGGGGCCCTGCTCTACGAGGGCAAGGCCAAGCGGGTCTACGCCGCCGGCAGGGAAGATCTGGTGATCATTCACTACAAGGACGACGCGACCGCTCTTAATGGAGGAAAGCGGGGGACCATTGCGGACAAGGGGCTGATGAACAACGCCATCGCGGCGGGTCTTTTTGAACTGCTGGAGGACGCGGGGATTCACACCCACTACCTGGGCCGCTTGAACGACCGGGAGATGATCTGCAAAAGGGTCAACATTATTCCGCTGGAGGTTATTATCCGCAACGCCGCCGCCGGTTCCATGGCGAAGCGTCTGGGGCTGGAGGAGGGGGCGGCTCTGAAGACCACGGTCTTTGAGTTGTCCTACAAGGACGACGCCCTGGGGGATCCGCTGATCAACGAGTACCACGCGGCGGCTATCGGGGCTTCCGGATTCCGGGAAATGGAGGAGATTCGGGAGACTGCCTTTCAGGTGAACAAGATTCTTTCCCGGTTCTTCCTTAAACGGGGAATCCGGCTTATCGATTTTAAGCTGGAGTTTGGCCGGACCCTGGGGAAGTCCCGGAGCGGGAAACCGGGCCGGGGCAGGCTGGTGCTGGCGGACGAAATTTCCCCGGACACCTGCCGTTTTTGGGACGCGAAGACCGGCGAAAAACTTGATAAAGACCGGTTCCGCCGGGACATGGGGAACGTAAAGGAAGCCTACGTTGAAATCTACAATCGGATGGGGGGAGGCGCGGGGTTTGCGCGGTAGTCATGCCGCCGCTGCTTCTGCCGCCGCCGATGACGGCCTTGCGGATAAACCGCACGAGGCCTGCGGGGTGTTCGGCGTTTTTCTGGATGATCCGGAGCGGGACGCCGCGCCGCTGGTGTACCACGGTCTTTTGGCCTTGCAGCACCGGGGCCAGGAAAGCGCGGGGATTGCGGCGGCGAAGGACCGGCATATAGAATTCCGCAAGGGCATGGGCCTGGCCGCGGAGGTTTTTAGCCCGGAGCTTCTGGCCCAGCTTGAGGGGGGCGCGGCGGTGGGGCATGTACGGTACTCTACCGCCGGGGCCAGCAGCATGGAAAACGCCCAGCCCTTTGTAAGCCGCTTTAAACTTGGTTCCATCGCGGTGGCCCATAACGGCAATCTGACCAACGCCGACGTGGTGCGGGAGCTTCTGGAGGATGCGGGCATCAGCTTTATATCTTCCAGCGACAGCGAAGTAATCGTCAATCTTATCGCCAAGAATTACCGCAAGGGGCTGGAGAAGGCCCTGACGGACACCATCAAATTTATCAAGGGTTCCTACGCCCTGATCATGCTTACCGGGGAAGCCCTGGTGGGGGCCCGGGACCCCAACGGAATCCGGCCCCTCTGTCTGGGGAAATTATCTTCCCAGTCGGAGGCCGGGGAGGGCTGGATTCTGGCCAGCGAAAGCTGCGCCATAGACGCGGTGGGGGGGGAATTTATTCGGGATCTTGAGCCGGGGGAGATGCTGATCATCGGCGGCGGCGAGGTCTTTTCTTTTATTTTCAGCGAAAAAACCCGGCGGGCGGTCTGCGCTTTTGAGTACGTCTATTTCGCCCGGCCCGACAGCGTTATCGACGGGACGGATGTATTCGGTTCCCGGCTGCGGGCGGGGGGAATCCTGGCCCGGGAATCTCCGGCTGCCGCGGACCTGGTGATTGGGGTTCCCGATTCGGGGATCCCTGCGGCTATCGGCTACGGCAGGGCTTCCGGGACTCCTTTCGGTATGGGGATTGTCAAAAATAAATATGTGGCCCGCACCTTTATCGCCCCGGACCAGGGCAGGCGGGAAAAGGCGGTCTCGGTGAAGCACAATGTGATTGCGAGCGAGGTCCGGGGAAAGCGGGTGGTCCTTATCGACGATTCCATCGTCCGGGGCACCACTTCCCGGCGGCTGGTGTCCATTCTTAAGGCCGCCGGGGCCCGGGAGGTGCATATCCGGGTGTGTTCTCCCCCGGTGCGCTGTCCCTGCTATTTCGGGATCGATACTCCCTACCGCCGGGATCTTATCAGCAACGGCGCCAGCATTAGCGAACTCTGTTCCTCTTTGGGGGCGGACAGTCTGGCCTTTATCTCGGTGGAGGGGCTGCTGGAATCTCTGGATGCCGCCCCGGAGAGGTCCTACTGTCTGGGTTGTTTTACCGGCGAATATCCGGTCCCGGTGCCGGGGTCCGGGGAGTAAGCGGGGCATGAGATTCCGCCGGCATGGAGGCCGGCGCGACTAAACTCCTGGGGTTTTGCGAAGCAAAACCCCAGGCTCAAAAATGGCGGGGAACAGCATCCTTGAGTTGCCGCGCGGAGCGCGGCAGCTCTCAGAAGGCGGAAATCCGCAGGGACGCGGATTTCCGCCCGCGCAAGGGATAGAAGCGGAACAAAAACCCGGAGGGTTTTTGTTAGAGCGGATAGCCCGGTTTTTTTGCGGAGCAAAAAAATGCGCCCAACATGTACGCGATATGGGGCGGTTTCTGCATTGTGCGTTGCCGGTCCGGGGGATAAGCGGGGCCCTGTCCGGGGCCTAATCAAAGGGATTGGAGGCGGCAAGATGATAGACCTGCGGGTTAATCGAGAAGTTCTGGAAAAGAATGTCGGCAAGGCCAGGGAGAAGGGGATTATCGTTCCTACTTTCGCCTGGATGCGGGACCCGGAAAAGATACCCGGCAAGGTGAAGGAGCGGCTTAAAAACACGGGTCTTTGGGACCTGGACCCGGCGAATCTTTTCAGGATTACCTGGAAGAACGAGCCGAAAGAAAGGGGGGGGCTTTTTTCCGCTCCCAATTTCATCGAGCTTCCTCCGGCGCTTACGGGGGTGGCGGCCCGGATTATTTGTCTTCCGGGAAAGTATTTTCCTACCGGCTGCCACAAGGTGGGGGCCGCTTTCGGCTGTCTGGTTCCCCGGCTGGTGACGGGCCAGTTCGACGCGGTTTCCCAAAAGGCGGTGTGGCCTTCCACGGGGAATTATTGCCGGGGCGGGGCTTTTAATTCCCGGCTTCTGGCGGTGGATTCGGTGGCGATACTGCCGGAGGGGATGAGCAAGGAGCGGTTCGACTGGCTTAAGACGGTGGCGTCGGAGATTATCGCCACGCCGGGGACCGAGTCCAACGTGAAGGAAATTTTCGACAAGGTCCACGAGATTCGGGCGACGCGGAAGGACGCGGTTATCTTTAACCAGTTTGAGGAAATGGGGAACTATCTGTGGCATTACAGCGTTACCGGCGCGGCCATAGCCGAGGCCTTTGAAATGATGCGGGCCGCGGGGCGGGGGGAGCGTTTTGCCGGGGCCTGTTTTAATTCCGGTTCCGCGGGGACCATGGGTTCCGGGGATTTTCTTAAACAGAAGTACCCCCAAAGCAAGCTCGCCGTGGGGGAAGCCTTGCAGTGCCCCACGATTCTGAACAACGGTTTCGGCTCCCACCGGATCGAGGGTATTGGGGATAAGCATATTCCCTGGGTGCACAACGTAAAAAATACCGACATGGCTATCGCCATTGACGACAGGGATTCTATGGCCCTGCTCCGCCTTTTTAACGAGGATGCGGGAAAGGATGTTCTTGTTAAAGAGGCGGGCCTGGAGGAGGAGCAGGTAAAGGCCCTTTCCCTGATGGGAATCTCCGGTATTTCCAATGTGCTTTGCTGCATCAAATTCGCCAAGTATTACGAGTTAACCGCCGGGGATGTGGTGGCGACGGTGCTTACCGATTCGGTGGATATGTACCGGTCCCGGCTGGAGGAGCTGCGGGAGGAGCGGGGCGAATACCGGACCCTGGACGGCGCGGCGGATTTCGCGGCCAGCCTCCTGGGGGAGGGCACCGATAATATGCTGGAACTCAGCTATGTTGAACGGAAGCGGATACACAACCTTAAATACTACACCTGGGTCGAACAGCAGGGCAGGACCGTGGAAGAACTGGACGACCAGTGGTACCGCCAGGAGAAAAACTTCCTGGGGGTGCAGCGGCAGATCGGCGAAATCGACGGGCTTATCGAAGAATTCAACGACAGGACCGGCTTGTTATGAAAAACGTACAGGGTGCGGTTTGTATCGCCTGCGGCGCGGAATATGAGGCGGGGGATCAGACCTATGTCTGTCCGAAATGCGGCGGCGTTCTGGAAATCGTCTACGATTACCCTTACATCAAAAAGGTCTTCACCAAAGAAAAACTGGCGGGCCGCCCGGATCCCGCCATCTGGCGTTACCGGGAGCTTCTGCCCATCGAGGAGGATTCGGAACTCTCCCCCCTGCGGGTAGGGGGTTCCCCCCTCTACCGGGCGGAGCGGCTGGGGAAGATCCTGGGCCTCCGAAACCTCTACATCAAGGACGACGGGCTTAACCCGACCGCGAGCCTTAAGGACCGGGCCTCCGCCATTGCGGCGGTGCGGGCCCGGAAGGCGGGGATTGCGACGGTCGCCTGTTCCTCCACGGGGAACGCCGCTTCCTCCCTGGCGGGGAACGCCGCCGCCCTGGGGCTGCGGTCCTTCATCTTTGTGCCGGAGCGGGCCCCCCTGGGCAAGCTGACCCAGCTCCTCGTCTTTGGGGCCGTGGTGATCAGCGTCAAGGGAAATTACGAAGATACCTTCAGGCTTTCCGCCGGGGCCATTGAGAAGTACGGATGGTACAACCGGAACGCGGCGATTAACCCCTATCTGTCGGAGGGGAAAAAAACCGTGTCCCTTGAAATCGCCGAGCAGCTTGATTTTAAGGTCCCCGATTATGTGGCCGTCTCCGTGGGGGACGGCTGCACCATCGCCGGAGTTTGGAAGGGCTTTAAGGACCTCTACGCCGTCGGCTTCATCGACCGGCTTCCCCGGCTCGTCAGCGTCCAGGCCTCCGGCTGCTTCCCCGTCAACCGGGCCTTTGAAAGCGGCGAACCCCTTTCCCCCATGGAAGAAAACACCATCGCCGACAGTATCGCTGTGGGGGTCCCCCGGAACGGCGAAAAGGCGCTGCGGGCGATTCGGGAATCCGGCGGCATTGCGGTAAACGTAAGCGATGAGGAAATCCTGGAGGCCATGCGGATCCTGGGCGCCGCCGCCGGAGTCTTTGGGGAGCCCGCCGGGGTCGCCGCCACCGCGGGGCTTAAGAAGGCCGCGGAACAGGGACTTATCCCCGCCGATGCCCTGACGGTGTCGATAGTTACCGGCAACGGCCTTAAGGACACCGTCAGCGCCCAGCGGGCCGTCAGCGAACCCATCAAGATCCCCCCGGATCTGGACACCCTGGTTGAGGAATTCCAGCGGCGGGACATCAGGCCCTAGCTCCCCGCGTTCAGGGCGGGTGCAGGATTACTGCGCGAAGGCCGGTAAGTCCGCGCATCGGTTTTCTTTTGGGCGCATCCCCGGCGGAGCCGGGGATGCGCCCGGATTCAGCATACATTCACCGCTCTATTTCAGGGGCGGTTCGGCCTCCGTTTTGTTTTTTTAAAAGCTTCGCCCGCCGGGATCAGCAGGCTGATGTTTTTCCGGGCGGCCTTAAAAAAGGCGGCGATAGTTTTTGTGATGAGTTTTTTGGTTTCCCCGTCGATGCCGCTGTAGGTCCGCACCATAAGGGAAACGCTTTTTGGCCAGTCGTTCCCCAGTTCGGGCAGGGAGTTTGCCTCCGCTGATGCGAGGATTTCGTAAAGGGCGTCAACAAAACGCCGGCGTTTTTCGGCGTCCAGTCCGTCGATCCATTCCTGCAAGATTCGGTTTACGAAGGCCGTTTCCGGGTTTATTTCTTTCATGCGGACCACGTCGTCCCGTTTTACTTCCCAGGAAAATACGTCGTGCTGCATGAGTCCGGTCTGGCTGCTTTTGACTACGGCGTAATGTTCCGGGTGTTCAAATAACATTCCTACGATAGAGGATTGGGGGACGAAGGCCTGGATCCGGTTTTTTATTTCCAAAAATCCGGGGCTTTCGAGGACCGCCCGGTTGAAGCCCGGCGCATCGTTGCTGTAAATATATTTGATCCGGCGGCGGATGTTTTTTTTGCAAAACGCCGCGGCGTAGATTGCCAGGTTTCCTCCTTTGGAATGTCCTCCCAGGCAGAGGGGGCCCTGGATTTTGGCGGCCATTTTTTCCAGATAGGAAACCGCCTCAAGCTGGGCGGGAATCACGTCGCTGAAGCTCATATTAAAATCTTCTTTCCAGCCCACGATGGTGTTGTCGGTGCCCCGGTAGCTGATAAGGGACATGCCTCCGCAGCCGAGGATGCAGAGGGCGGAAAATTGTTTTTCCGCGGCGGGATCTATCTGGTTAACGTATCCCCGGAGTTTCAGATCCCCGTAACGGCGGCTGGATCCCAGGGCCTCCATCAGGGCGGGGTCGTCCCGGTACACCAGGCCGTCGTCGAAGGCGGCCGGATTTTTCTTGAGGATCCTGGCGATTTTTTTCGCCGCCTCCGTAATGGTCATGTCTTCCTTTTCTTCCGCTCCGCCGACGATGTGATCGAAGGGGAAATAGGAAATGTGGGTAAGAATAATGTTATCCACCGGGTTAAAGGGGGCCTGGTGGAAATCGAGGTCCCCCCGCCATTCGATGTAGTCAAAGATTCCCGCCATGCGCCAAGTATAGCATGCCGCCGCCCGGCCTTCGCAAGATGATTGCGGCGGGACGGCCCGGCGGCCAGCCGGAGCGGGACGGAGCGGAGCAGCCCCGGCAACCGGAGGCTGCCCTGGCGGCCCGGTGTTTCGCGGGGGCAAAAAATGCGCCCGATATGCCTTCGATACGCGGCATACCCCGATGTCCGGCGTTTTCTAAAGTGAAAATTGCGGTAGAATATCCCCATGATGCCGGCGGGTGGAGTTCCCTGAACGTTTTGGACGATTCCTTTTTCCGGGGATTCCTGGTTCATGCCTATGCCCAATTCGGTCCGCCGCCTGCCGGAAGGGGGGGCGCTTCGCGGAGCCCCCGGCAATGCGCCGGAAGCAGGGGGCGGATCTTCCTGGTGGGACGGCTGGAGGACGGCCGTTCTTTCGCCGCCGCCCAGGGCCTTCTCCACGCGGGTTTCCATATCGCCAGGGGGGATCTGGGCCGCTGCGGGGCCCTGCTGCGATCCTTCTCTTGCTGGGTTCTGGATCCCCGGCTGGAATCCTTTTCCGGGAGGGAGGATCTGGTTTTCCTGGACTTTGATTCCCTGGCGGAACGGGGCAGGGCCCTCAAGATCCTTGCCGGCGGCGGTATTCAGAGTCCCGACGCCGCGGAAAAACCGGTGGAAACCTTTCTGATGGAAAGGCAGATCCGCGGCTGGATGGAGATTCGGGGGGCCTGCCGTCCGGGGCGGCATGTGGATCTGGTCTTCGCCGATCCGGAAATCAGGGCCCCCGCGCCGGGTCCGGGGGGCCCGCCGGCCCCGCTGCGGGTCGCTTCCATAGACATCGAGACCGATACCAAGGGGTCGGGGGCGGTCTTGGCCGTGGGCACGGCCTGGACCAGCGGGCTTGCATCCGATTCCGGCGGCCCCGCATCCGATGCTGGTCCGGCGAATCCCCGGCAGGGCCGCCTGGTGCGGGTCCTGGGATCCCCCAGACCGGTGTCCGGCGAGATTATCTTTCACAGCGGCGAGGCGGACCTGCTCCGTTCTTTCCTCGCCGACATCCGCCGCATCGATCCCGACGTGCTGACGGGCTGGAATTTTCTCGATTTCGATTTTAAACAGATCGCCCTGCGCTGCGCCTATCACCGCATACCCCTGCTTCTGGGACGCAGCGGCGATGAGGAGGCCGCCTACTTTCCCCCCGGCGGCAGGGGGGATTACCGGGGCCGGGGGAATTCCGCCGCCGCCCTGGTTCCCGGCAGGCAGGTGCTGGACGCCCTCCGGGTTTTCCGGGCCGGGGGCCGGGGTTTTCTGGCCGCCGAAGACGGCCCTTCCTACCGGGGCGGCTTCTCCCTGGAGGCGGTTTCCCGCCGGGTTTTGGGGGAGGGGAAGCTCGTAGGCTCTCACGGGGAGGAAAAGTTGGCGGAGCTGGAAAAGCTCTACGCCGAGGATCCCCTCCGGTTCGGGGAATACTGCCTTCAGGACGCGGAACTGGTGCTGCGGATTCTCGATACCACCGGACTTTTCCGCCTTACGGTGGAGCGGGCCGGCCTGACGGCGGTGAGCCTGGACAAGGCCTGGACCAGCGTGGTCAGCTTCGAGCGAATCTACGGCATGGAACTGCGGCGTCTGGGGATCGCCCCTCCCTTCCCGGATCCGGGGCGGGATGTGTCGGGGGCCGCCGGCGGGACGGTGCTGAACAGCCTGCCGGGCCTCTTCAACAATATCGCGGTCTTCGATTTCCGCAGCCTTTACCCCACGATCATGCGGACCTTTAACATCGACCCCCTCCGCCACAGCCGGGCCGGCTCGGCGGCGGATCCCATCGCCGCCCCCAACGGGGCCGCCTTTTCCCGGGAGCCGGGCCCCCTGCCCGGCCTTATCGCCGGGTACTTCGCCGAGCGCGGAAACGCCATCGCCCAGGGAAACGAGACTGCCGCCCAGGTCTACAAGATTCTGATGAACAGCTTTTATGGAGTCCTGGGGACCTCCTCCTGCCGTTACGGCCGCAGCGAGCTGGCGGGGGCCATTACCTCCTTTGCGAAAAAGTGGCTTTATTTTTCCCGGGATTGGTTCCAGGATCGGGGCTACCGGGTGCTCTACGGGGATACGGATTCTCTTTTTGTGGAAACCGGCCTGGGGGACGAGGCGGGCTGGGAAGAATTCAACCGCCTCTGCGGGGAACTGGCGGCGGAGCTGAACCGGGACCTGGGGGATAAGATCCGCCGGGAGTACCGCTGCCAATCCTTCATTGAACTGCGCTTCGAAAAGGCCTACCGCCGCCTCCTGCTGCCCCCCCTGCGGGGCAGGGCGGTGGAGGACGATCCCCCCGGCGGCGGCTTTTCCGATGAGGAGTCCGGCAAGGAGCCGCCCGGTGGAAGGGAGACCGCCTTTCGGGAAAGCTCCCTCCCGCGGGGCAGGGCGAAGGGCTACGGAGGCTACCTTATCCCCGCCGGAAACGCCCGGGGCGAGATCGTGGAGGTGAAGGGCATGGAGGCGGTACGGAGCGATGTGACCGCCCTCGCCCGGCGGGTGCAGGTGGAACTCCTGGAACTGGTCTTCTCCGGCGGCGGGGAGGAGGATTTCCGCCGTAAAGTCCTGGCCGCTCTGGCGGATCTTGACGCGGGGAAACTTGACGACGAACTGGTGTACCGGAAACGCCTGTCCCGGCCTCCGGAAAGCTACACCGCCTCCACTCCGCCCCAGGTAAAGGCCGCCCGCATTCTGGGCTGGAAAGGACGGCGAGGCACGGTCGAGTATGTGTGGACCAGCGCCGGCGCGGAGCCCCTGTCCCTGCCCCACCACCCCCTGGATTACCGCCACTACGCCCAGGCCCAGGTGCTGCCCGTGGCGAAATCCATCGCCGCCGCCGCCGGGTGGAGCATCGACGACCTGTTCCCCCCCAAAGGAGAGGCCCGCCGGAAACAGCGGCAGCCCGGCCAGCCGGAACTGGAATTCGGGACCCCATCCCCCCCGCCGCGCGGCAGCGGCCTCGAATCCCCGGAGAAACCGGAGCGCGGTTTGGGAGCATGACGCCCCGTCTGTCCATCTGTATGTTGGGCGCATCCCCGGCTCCGCCGGGGACCGGGCTATCCGCTCCAATTCCTCAACCCCCGCGGGGTTGAGGAATTCCGCTTCTATCCCTTGCGCGGTAAAGGGCTGCGCGGATTTTCGGCTTATGGGTTTTTGCGGGGCAAAAACCCCGCGCCCCCGTCTCCGCCGGCCTCCCTGCCGGCAGACGGCCTCGCGGCGGCCCGTCCCGCGGGGGAGGGGGGCGGCGTGTATGCCGCATATATGCCGGCCCCCCGCCGCGTCCGCGGCAGCCGGGAGTGTGTGCATAGTTCCGGGAGGATTCTGCGTTTTGGCGCAGGGCGCCAAAACGCTCGTTTTAAAAAAAGTATAATTACGGCGGCGTTCGCGCAAGGGATAGGAAGGGTGCGGAGCAGCCACGCCGCAGGCGGGGCCGGAGCGCAGCGGAGCCCTGGATAGCCCGGTTTTTTGCGGCAGCAAAAAATGCGCCCAACATACATTCGATATACGGACTTATACGGATTTCCAAACCGCGGATCGCCGGACCCTCGCCCTTTCAAATGAAATATGGTATTATCGTTCCGCAGACATTGTGCGTCCCGGGTTCCCGGACGGGTGCAGGCCCGGTTTTTTGTATCTTTTATGATCAACCGGATGTTAGGAACAGTGTTGTTTGGAAACCGCGGCTTCCGCGCAACAACTGCGTAAGAACGATTTCGGGCAGATTGCTTTATTCCATGAGGTGTACGATGGCCAATAAAAAAACGGTTTTTTTTCTTATTCTTGCTTTGGGTGCGCTGGCCGCTGTCATATTCGATTTTTTCGGGCTTCTTTTTTTTCGGGCCAGTTCCCTTCCCCTGCCGGAACTTCTTCTTCGGGGCGGCCTTTTTGTTCTTGTGTACCTTATTCTTTATGCTGTCGTCCAGGGCCAAAGCGCGGAATTTTTTGATTCCCCGTATCTGGCGGCCCTGAAGGCGGGAACAGGGGACGCGGTGAAAAAAGAGGACGAGGAAGCGTATCATCACGGTCTGGAAAAAATGGGGTCCATCCCCATCAAGACGATTGCCATCCATGTTCTGTTTCAGCTCGCCCTGGCGGGAGCCATGGTTTTTTCCGGGAATTTTCTGGGGATAGACCGGAATATCGGGACCCTCATATTTCTCTACATGCTTTCCCTGGGCATGCTGGCGGGGACCTTTGTGTATGTTATGACCGACAGTCTGGTTTCCAGGACTCTTATTTCCCGCAATTTTGTCCGCTATCCCCGGAGTCTGCGGGAAGGCCGGCAGAGTCTTAAGGTGTTTATTATTCCCATAGCGGTTGCCCTGATTTCCATTGTCTTTACCGCCTCGACAATAATGCTGGAACTAAACCGCTCCGGCGGAAACAGCCTGAATATGGCGGAAAAGGGATGGATCCCCATCTTCAGCGTGCAGGGGTTCTTCTTCATCTGCGTATTTATCCTGGCTTTTATCCTGAAAAAGAATACCGGCATCCCCTATGATTCGGTAATTTTGCAGTTGGAAAACCTTTCTTCCGAGCAAAAGGATCTTACCCGCCGCGTCTCGATCTGTTCGGTGGATGAGTTGGGAACCCTGGCGGGTATGATAAACAGTTTTTGCGAAACCATGAGCCTGAATATAGGGGAAATTAAGGAGGAAGATGAGGAGCTTGCGGAGGCCGGGGGAAAACTCCAGGATAACGCCGCGGCCATGGCTTCTTCTTTGGAGCAAATATCGGGAACCGCCGCGCAGGTCCGCGGCAAGACGGAAGAACAGTTTCGTTCCGTGTCCGCTTCGGTCGCGGCGGTAAATCAAATCATCAGGAACATCGAATCTTTGGAGTCCTCAATAAACACCCAGGCTTCCAGCATGGGCGCCGCCTCCGCCGCGGTAGAGGGGATGTTGGGAAACATCGGTTCCATCAATATAATGACGGAGAAAATGGTAACCCAGTTCAAAGTCCTGGAGGAGGCCGCCCAGGAGGGAGGAAGAATTCAGAAGGAAAGCGGAGAGAAGATCAACGATATTGTCGCCCAGTCCCAGTCCCTGCAACGGGCGAATAAAATTATCGCCGCCATCGCCGCCCAGACCAACCTGCTGGCTATGAACGCCGCCATCGAAGCGGCCCACGCGGGGGACGCGGGACAGGGTTTCGCCGTGGTGGCCGACGAGATCCGCAAGCTGGCGGAAAATTCTTCCCGGGAGTCCCACAACATCAGCAACGAGTTAAAACAGATCGTTCAGACCATCGACCATATAGTAAAAGGCGCCCATGCAACGGAAAACGCCTTTAGCCAGGTATCGGTGCGGATCGCCGACACCCAGAACCTCGTCTCCCAGGTGGAGGACGCCATCCGGGGGCAGAGCGAAGGGACGGATCAGGTGATGCAGTCCCTTAAGGTGATGAATGATATTACGGCGGAGGTTAAACTTGGGGCCCGGGAGATGGGCCAGGGCAGCGGGGCCTTGCTTCGGGAAGTCGATAACCTCCAGGGCAGCGCCCGGGAAATATCTTCCCGCATGGAGGCCGTGTCGGAGGAAATCGTCAAAGTCTCGGAGGGCGCCCAGGATGTCTCCGGCCTGGCCCGGACCAACCGTACTATCAGCGAAAAAATATTCGTTATTGTGGACGGATTTAAAGTCTAGCCGCCCCGCCCCGGCGGTTCTATGCGGCGATTTGACGGCCCGGCCCGGACAAGAAAATGCGCGGCGCGCTGCCTGGGGATGCCGTTGTACCAGGGAACACACAACCGCCCCCGCCCCCGCGCAATCCACGGACATCAACCCCACCCCGTTAGCATGTACCGAACGCCAGAACCCCCGCCGGCTTAAGGCGGGGATTGGAGGCATTTTTCCATTCCTTCGTGTACCTTTGTGCGCCTTCGTGGTTAAAATTCTTATTCCCGGTTTTTTTCGCTTATCCGGTGATTTAGGATAATCAAGGTCCTGGTATACAATAGCGTAGTTCAGAAACTGATGTTTCTGAACTACTCCCCGCTTGCAAACGAAGCGCACGGCTTGTTCAATAACCAACCGGGTTATTCACAGTGGGGTCTCATACCCATATGCGTTTACATAACAAAAGAGGGTGGCATAAGAATTGACAAATATACCCAAAAAGCCCGAAATCGGGAGAAAAAATTTGCATTTTCTACATCCGAATTTGGCCAAAAGCCCCTTAAGTATACGCACATGGGTCTCATACCCCGTCCTTCAGGGCGGTTAGAATTAGCAACGCCAACAAAAAATTGGTAGTAGACCCCGTAGTTAAATAACTTCCTTACAGAACGAACCTTGTAAATAATTCAACG